>NZ_CP042433.1:1269905-1587381 GCF_007970805.1 Flavisolibacter ginsenosidimutans
GAGAGTTTGCTTTTTCTTTTTATGTATTGAGATTCTTTCATCGAAACATTTAAGAGTAGAAACGATGAACTCTTGGTCAGCGATGGTTTTGGAGTAAGCGATTTCAATTCCTTTAATCAATGTTCCACTTAAATTTTTTTGATTAGCTCCATGACCAAGGCTTCTGATGAAGTCATAATGAAATTCAAAAAAGTAATAGAGGTATTCGCTTAAAATTTCTTGTTCATTTCTTGGAATGATAGCAGCACATGCTTGGTTGATAGTTGCATCTATACCAAGCAAAGCCACTTTCCCTCTCGTAATTCCTTGCCCGTACATTGCCATCAATAACGTTCCTTTTGGGTAGAGTTTAGCGGATGAATTTTTTAAACCCAATTCAGTAATGTGCTCTTCGGCTTCATTTATGACACAATAATCTACTTCTCCAGTTTTCACCCACGGGATTGTTCCGCCATTCCAGTATTTGCTTTCAGTTCTACTTGGAGTTCCGCCTGAAGTCACATCAGCTAACTTACCCAATTTCACCACCTCCCAACTCTCCGGCACGGGCCCAATCTCTGTTTGTTTTTGGCGTTCGCCTTTGGTGCCTTCGGTAAAGAGTTTTTGCATCAGGGCTTTTTTGAGTTCGGTAGTGGTGCGAATGAGTTTGTCCTGCTGCTCTATTGCTTTTTGTACCGTGCTTAATACATAGGCTATTTTGCGTTGTTCGGGAAGCGGCGGAAGAAGTAATTGAAATGATTTTATGTTGGACAACGATAATTTCGGTTGCGCATTTTTCGACATTCTCGACAACAAATCTTCTTTATTGTGACTTGCCGATAAAAAGAAAACAAGGAAATCTCTATCAAGTAAATTCTTGTCTTTGACAATTAACCGAGCTGCATTCTCTGTAAGATTTGCACCATCCAAAACATCAGGTATTTTTCCTACAAATCCAATTGTTCCGGCTATTGAAATAAAAACATCTTCCTTTTTGATGATGTAGTTCTTTATCTTTTCTTGAATTCTTGGTGACAAGTATTTAATGTCAGAAGTGTTAACTGTATAATTTTCAAAATCGGTAACTCTTATATAAGGAAATGGTGTGGGGTTATCAAGCAATCGTTCTCCTTTTGGTAATCTTTTGCCACCTTTAACGTCTACGATTTTTTCTAAAATTTCTACTTCCCAGCCTTTCATCATATCCCCAACTTTTCAAAAATGTTTTTCAATTCCGCATTGTACACAGCAGCTTCTTCTTCCAACGCAGCCAGTTCGTCCACTATTTCGGCAATAGGCCGGTAGGTTTCCGCATCGGTAATTTGTATGTAGCGGCTGGGGCTAATGTTGTAGTCGTTCTTTACCACTTCTTCCCGGCTTACCAGGCGGGCAAATTTTTCTTCTTCGGCAAACGTTGTGTAAGCCGCCGCAATGCGCTCGATACCGGCTTCTGTAATGTAGTTTTTCGGGTCGCCTTTTACAAACTCTTTGCCGGCGTGCAGGAGGTAAAGCTTGTCCCCATGTTGCTTGGCCTTGTTCAAAAAGATAACAATGCCCGGCGCCGAGGTATTGTAAAACAGATTTTCGGGCAGGTAAATCACGCCTTCAATCAAGTCCTCGTCCACAAACCATTTGCGCACATCTTTCTCTTTGTTGGTGCCCTGGTTGCCGCTGCCACGGCTGGCGGCGCCGGTGTCTAAAATCACGGCGGCCCTTCCGCCCTCATTCAGGCTGCTGTAAATGTGCTGCATCCAGCCCCAGTCAATTTTGCCGCCGCAACTGCCGGCGGGAAAGCGGCTCATTTCGTCGTTGATAAAAAAATCGTCGCTGATGTAGGAAAGGCTGTCACGGCCCTGGTTCCACATAGGGTTGGCCACAATGCGGTCGAAGGTTTTTAGCTTGCCGCCTTTTCTAAATTTGGGGTTCTTCAGCGTGTCGCCAATTTCAATGTCGCCTTCCATGTCGTGTATCACCATGTTCATTTTGCTCATGGCCCAGGTGGCCGGTGTAAACTCTTGCCCGTATAATTTTAGCGGTGCGTACTTGGTTTTGCTTTTCAACGTCATCTTTTCTTCCATCACCAGCTCGCACTTTACCAGCAAGCCGCCGCTGCCGCAACAAGGGTCGTATATTTCCATGCCCGGTTCGGCATCCATAATTTTTGCCATGATGAAGCCCACTTCGGCAGGCGTGTAAAACTCGCCGGCGCTTTGCCCGCTGCCTTCGGCAAACTTGCGAATGAGGTATTCGTAGCTGCGGCCAATGATGTCGGGTTCCACGTCGTTTAAGCCCAATCGTTTTTCGGCAATCTTTTCAATGAGCTTGCTCAGGCGGTCGTCGTCTATATCGCGTTGGCCGTGGGTGGTGGCGTTGAAATCAATGCGGTCAATGATGCCTTGCAGCGAGGTGTTTTCTTTTGCCACCGAACGCAGGATGCCCGTGAGCTGTTCGCCTATCTTATCGCTCAGGGTCCTGATTACGTCCCAGGTGGTTTCTGATTCAGGGTCTTTTGGGCGAAGGGGCATGTAAAACCGCACGAGGGATTTGTCCCGCTCTACCAATTGCAAGGCTTTGGTTCTGGTTTTTACTTTTTCAGCAATGCGGTCTATCTCATCGTCAAATACGTCGCACAATCTTTTTACGAAGATGAGCGGTAGAATATAGTCTTTGTATTTGGCGGCATCGGCTGCGCCTCTAATGCTGCAGGCTGCGTCCCAGATCCACGCTTCCATGGATTTTACTTTCTCTACGCTTCCGTTTTGTTTGGCCATCGTTAGCAACTGGTTGTTTAAAAAGCAGGTAAATTCCGGACAATGTTTACTGCGCCAAGATACATTTTGTAACGTAGGTGTTGAGTGCTGGGGAAAGTATTTTTTATAAGAACGCGGTCAGCGTCGGATTTGCGTTTTTGCGGTATTTGCCTGAAGGAATGATGCTGGGGTTATAAAGAATAAAAGTACCCTCGTTCGCCTTTTCTTTTTTCACGCCTTACTCGTCCGTGCTTAACGGGCATTGCCAGAAGTGCCGAGAAAAATTTTTGCTTGTCGTGATGATGACGCAGCAGCGGTTCACGCTGTTCCAGCAGTTCAATCATCTCTTTTGATTGCAGGGGTCTTTCAGCTCTTTGAAGAATGAATACAATCTTTCCAACCCAAGTGGCATCTTTTCTGTAGCCATCGGCAGGGCTTTCGTATTGAGTTAGCTTTTCTTTCAGTGTTTTTATTTCTGCTTGCAGCTTTTGAACTTCCAGGTAGGCATCCTTAAGCAAGGAGTAAGCCGATTGCAGACGCAAATCTTTTTTGTTTTGCAGTTCTTCGGCTTCTTGCGGTGTATCGGCTTTTGTTTTTGCCGCTCGTAAACGTGTATAGGTATCTCTCATAGGTATTGATGCAATGGTTTTGATAGGCTCTCAGCAATGTATTCTAACGCTACTCTAACGCAACCCGTTATCTGTTCTAATTCCATTCAAACGGTATTCTAATAAAACCGGTAGGGGCTGTCATTAATTTCCGATCGCTTTGCTAAAGTAATCACTACTACTAATTTACTTAGCAAAATATTTAGTTATCCACATTGCTCCAAAACCAGTCCCAAACGTGCCCAAACCGGACAGGGTATTTTTCGGCCGCTCTATATTGCGCCGCTATTTACTAAAACAATTAGTCTTATGAAAACCCAAAAGAAATGCGCTGTTTGTGAAAATGCCTTGACCATTGCACCCACTGTTCGCCCCAGCTATGAAGACGTTGAATTAATCAACCCAAAGAAAGTACCCCTAACACCAGCTATTCTTCGAAGCTTCGATGGCTTTGAAAAAGTAACCGATGAAGAAGCAGAAAACATCTGCAAAACCTCTGCTGCCTTTGCCATGCTGCTGCTTCAGCTCTTGGCCCGTAAAAATGCACCAACTATTGAAAATCAAGAAGTTGTATATTTGAGCGAGCAAGAACAAGCACCAATAAGAAACATAAACGAACACCTATCTAAACCCTCTAAAAACAAAGCCGCATGAGTTTGGAAGCCTTTCAACAATTTGGACACGCCTCATCCCTGAAGATGGTCGTTAACAACATAAAGAACGCCATTGTTTATACCCGCGTATCGTCTAAAGAACAAGCCGACAACAACCTTTCACTCCATTTTCAGAAGAAGGTGATTGAAGAATACGCAGCAAAACAAGGGTTGTCTATTCTTAATTACTTCGGGGGCACGTATGAATCGGCGAAAACCGATGGACGGAAAGAGTTCTTGCGAATGCTGGAGTTCATCAAGAAGCATAAAGGCAAAGTGTCACACATCTTAGTTTATACCCTCGACCGTTTTTCAAGAACAGGTGGAGGCGCCATTAAACTCGCCCAAGACCTGCGGGAAAAGTATGGCGTCAGTGTTTTTGCGGTTACGCAACCCACAGACACGTCCAATCCAAGCGGTGTGTTGCACCAAAACATACAGCTTTTGTTTTCAGAATTTGATAATCAACTCAGAAAACAACGGGCAGTAGCGGGTATGAAAGAGAAATTTCAAAAAGGTGAATGGGTAACCCGTGTACCGCAAGGTTATGACATTGTAAAAGTCAACGGTGTTCGGAAGATTGTGGTGAATGAAGAAGGAAAGAAATTAAGAAAAGCCTTCTTGTGGAGAGCGGACGGCATGAAGAACGAAGAAATCATCCAGCGGTTAAACAGAATGGGTGTCAAGATGTACAAGCAACAACTCACCAAACTTTTCAAAAAGCCCTTTTATTGTGGCATTATCAATCACGGTATGTTGGATGGGCAGGTCCTAGAAGGCAATCATGAAAAGCTTATCTCCAAAGAAATCTTTCTCCAGGTAAATGGCCTTCACAAGGCAGCGGCAAATTACGGCGTTCCGCACAAGAAAGAAAGGGATGAAGTACCGCTTAAAGTCTTCATCAAATGCGAAGACTGCAAAGAACCCTTCACTGGCTACATCGTGAAAGCAAAAGGTCTGTGGTATTACAAGTGCAGAACAAAAGGTTGCAAGTGCAACAAAAGCGCAAAGACATTGCACAAACAGTTTGAAGAACTTTTGTCTTCTTTCAGCATCGATCCAAAGATGTTGAAACCCCTTGTTTATCAGATTGAGCACTTTTTTGAGGAGTTGAATAAAGAGGGAATAGAACAGGAAAAGGAATTAAAGCAAAAATTGATCGAGGTGACAAAGAAGCTAGACACGATTGAAGAAAAACACTATGTGCTGGAGGAAATGAACAAGGAATCCTTTGAAAAATTTCATGTAAAATACCGCAAGGAAAGAGACGAGATCAGAGACGTAATGGGAAAGTTGACACCGCAGATTTCGAACCTGAAAAAGAGTATTGAAGAAGCGCTTCTCTTTTCTACCAAACTCAGTGCGGTATGGGCTTCTAGCCCCGTGAGCGAAAAAGAAAAGCTGCAAAAACTCGTCTTTCCCGAAGGCATCCTCTATTCGAAGAAAATCGAGGGATTTCGAACCGAAAAAGTCAATTCGATTTTTTCCCTGATTGCAGAAGCAGCAAGGATTCTCGAAGAAAAGAAAAATGGGGGCAAACAAGCTTTAGCTAGTTTGTCCCCATCAGCGGAGAGAGAGGGATTCGAACCCCCGGACCTGTGACAGTCAACGGTTTTCAAGACCGCCGCATTCGACCGCTCTGCCATCTCTCCGGCGCAAATATAGAGTCGCACATCAAACCAGCAAAAATTTCTTCACGCAAAAAAATTCATTGAATGCCGCAACAGAAAACGTAAATTGGAAATTGAATTACTTGCGTATGAAAAAGGTAGCCGACATTCTGAAACGAAAAGGAAAAGAAATCATTTCCGTAACACCGCAAACAACCGTGCTTGATGCGTTGCGCCTGATGGCTGACCGCAACATCGGCTCTGTATTGGTGACCGAAAACAACGAATACAAAGGCCTGATGAGTGAACGGGATTATTCGCGCAAGATTGTACTGAAAGGCAAATCATCCACTGATACCCTAGTTGCCGACATCATGACGAGTGACCTCCCGACCGTTCATCCGAACGACTCCATTGAGCAGTGCATGCAGCTGCTTTCCGATAAGCATATTCGGTATTTGCCGGTATTTGAAGACGGTAAACTTACAGGCATTATTTCCATCAACGACGTGGTAAAAGAAATCATGCTTTCGCAAGAAGAAATCATTAGCAACCTAAAAGATTATTTGCACGCTAACGCATAGGACTGATAGTAGGCTATTTTATTGGTGCACAATATCCCAACATCTTACTGTCGGTTTTCATTCAACCTTTTCTTTAATCTTCACCAAGTCGGTCAAATCAATTTGCATGGGCAGCAAGCCAATTTTCACTACAGCCTTTTTGCCGCGCAATTCTATCACCTCTCCAACCTGAAGATTGCGTTTCATTTTTACTTTGTCGCCGACCGCAATTTCGCCGACAGTTTCTTCGTATTTGCTGTCAAGCTGCTTTTGTTTTTTACTCACAACTTTCTGCTCGTTCTTTTTAAACAGCAGACCGGCCATTTCTCTAATTACTTTGTTTTTATCCTCGCTTTTCTTCCATTCAATCACCATTGTGCGCAGCTTGCGTTCCATGTCTTTTAAATAAGCTAAGCGCTCCTCCGTGATCTTATTTTGCTGCTTTAAAAGTTCAACTTGTTGGCGATGCTTTTCTTTGTCCAGCACTAATTCCATTTCTTTTTTCAGGCGTTCATTTTCTTTTAGCAAATGGTGCAGGTCTTTTTCTTTTTCCTGCACCTTCTGCATGTCTTGTTCGGTTTTGTTGAGAAGCCGGTCCAGGCGGAAATGCTCTTCGTCCACCAATCCTCTTGCCTTTGTTATTAAGCGTTTGTCAAGCCCGATGCGTTCTGCAATGGCAAATGTGTAAGAACTTCCGGGCTTGCCAACCGTAAGTTTATAAAGCGGCAACAATTTCTTTTCGTCGAAAGCCATAGCACCGTTGATGATACCCGCCGTTTTATTGGCCATCACTTTTAAATTCAGGTAGTGCGTGGTTACAATGCCAATGGCGTGCTTGCGGGCCAGTTCTTCCATGATCACTTCTGCAAAAGCGCCGCCCAAATTCGGATCACTGCCGCTGCCCAATTCGTCTATGAAGAAGAGCGTCTTTCCGTTGGCGTTCTCCATAAAATATTTCATACTGAGCAAGTGGCTGCTATATGTGCTTAACTCAAATTCCAAACTTTGCGTGTCGCCAATATGAATCATCAATTGTTTGAAAATACCGAACTGCGAAGACGGATTCACCGGCACCAGCAACCCGCTCTGCACCATCATTTGCAGAAGGCCAACGGTTTTCATGGTTACTGTTTTACCGCCGGCATTAGGGCCACTGATGACGAGAATCCTTGCTTTTTCTTCTAACGTTAAATCAACTGGAATGGTGGCCTTGCCCGAACGTTGATTGTACAAATACAACAGCGGATGATAAGCTTTAACCAGGTGAACGTGGGCCTTGTCAATTACTACCGGGTATTCGCCTTTTATATCCAGCGCAAAGGCAGCTTTTGCCCGTATGAAATCGCATTCACCAACAATTGCGTGATATACATTTAGCAGCGATGCGTATTGTCCCAGCTGCTTGGTGAGCTTGCGCAAAATACGATAGACTTCTTTTCGTTCAGAAATTTCCAGTTCGTGTACGGCATTGTTTAGTTCAATCGTGTCTTCTGGCTCGATGAAAGACGTTCGGCGACTGTCGCTTTCGCCGTGCAAAATACCTTTTACCGTTCGCTTGTGTTCGGCAAAAACGGCCAGTACGCGTCTGCCATTCATAAAGCTTTCTTCAATCTCTGCCAAATAACCTTGCTTGTTCAGTTTTTGCACAATGCGGTCAAAGGCCCTACGCAATTCCGAACGCTTGCGGTAAAGGCTCGTGCGGATGTTGTACAAATCATCCGAAGCATTGTCTTTCACGGCGCCGCTTTCGTCAATCACTTCATCAATCAGTTCCTTTATTTTCTTTTCGTAATGCGTGCCCTTGATTACTTCGGCCAGTGCTTGGTAGGCTTCTTTTCGCTCGGCATCAAACCAGCGAAAAATCTTTTCAATGCTTTCCGCCAGCTTGCGAATGTCCACCAATTCTTCGCCGTTTAGCAGAGAGCCTTCGATGCTCAGCAACCGAAGCTCTCTGGCTAAATTCAGCACATAATCATTGGGAAAATGAATGGCGTTTTGCAAAAGCTGTTTGTATTCGTGCGACTGTTTCAGTTCTCTTTCAATAAAATCCTTACGGGTATGAATGCGCAGTTCAATCGCTTTTGTTTTGGCGTATTCGGTGCGGCATTTTTCGTGAAGCAGGTCTTTCACTTTGTCAAACTCCAATTGCACAACCGCTGATTCGGGATAGATTTTCATTCAGTGCTTTGTTCCAATTTTTTAAAAGGATAAAGGTAAGATGACGGAAGATGAGGAATGCGTTGTTTCAAAAGGCTGTGTTAAAAAGTTTTTGTTGGCTTTTCGTTTCGTAGATTGAGAACCAAATTTGTCATCCAACCGCACAAGATGCTCACGAAACTAGTCATATCACTTCTTAGCTTCACGACGATTGTTGCCTGCAACTCTGAAAAAAATTATCAAGTCATGAGTTCATCTTTAAACAACAGCATGGACAAAACCGATACCGCCACCTTTGGCACTGGTTGCTTTTGGTGTACCGAGGCCATTTTTGAACAATTGGACGGTGTGCTAAAAGTTACGTCGGGTTACATGGGCGGCACCAAGGCCAACCCGACTTACGAAGAGGTTTGCAGCGGCGCTACCGGTTATGCCGAATGCGTGCAGGTCGTTTACGAGCCGTCGAAAATTTCTTATGATGAATTGCTGGAGGTTTTCTTCAAAGTTCATGACCCGACAAGCCTGAACCGACAGGGAGCTGATGTGGGCACGCAATACCGCAGCGCTATTTTTTATCACTCGCCGGCACAAAAAGAAAAAGCCGAATACTATAAAAAAGAAGTGGACAAGAGCGGCGCTTACGACAAGCCGATTGTGACCGAAATTACCGCGGCCTCTGCTTTTTATTCTGCTGAAGATTATCATCAGGAATACTACCGCAACAATAAAAACACCAATCCGTATTGTTCCATTGTTATTCGTCCGAAGCTGGACAAATTTCAAAAGGTGTTCGCCAAAAAATTAAAACCGAGTTAAGGCTCATTTGGAACGAGCAACGCATTTAAAACCCAATCATTTTTTGATTGGGTTTTTCTTTTGAACCAAGCTACATTGCTACTGTTTAGCATCGTTGCGTCGCACTCTTGTACGAATTGTTCGCTGCGCGGCAAGATTGACCATAAATAACACAAAGAAAAAGCAGCACAGAGATGCGCAGAGTTTTCTTCGTGGCACTCCGTGTAACTTCCGTGGTTGAAAACAAGTTGAGCAACGTTCTCAACATACGATAATACGACGCAACAAAAGCCCCTTTGGAAAAAGGGGCCGACATGCACATGAGAAAAATAGAAAAATTTTTATGAAATCTATAAGTCTTGCAAAGGTTTTGATTGTGGTGTTTGCAAACGGACAAATTATGATAAAGGGTGAATAAGGCTTGACCAAAGTACCGGCGGCAAAAACTCATGATATAGAACAACGGTGCAAATGTTTTTAACGAAAAAGAGCTTCTTTTTCAGAAGCTCTTTTCAAATTTTAATTTCCGCCGCCTACCCTGCTTTGTTCATCGTTCGCACTGCTGCTTCTTCTCTTTACACCGCCTACTTTTCCTTTGCTGAACCGGTAGCTGAAACCAAGCGTAACAACCCTTGAATCGTTGCGCTCCTGGAAAGCCGCGTCCACGTTTCCGTATTGCGATTGGCCTTTGAAACCTTGCGTGTAAAAGACATCCCGAACATTCAGTCGAATGGTCCCTTTGTCTTTCCAGATTTGCTGGCTAAAGCCAGCGTTCAACGCTCCCATCGGGCTTGCTTTGATCACGCCTTCGATACCGGCCGTTCTGTACCATCCGCTTACTTCTGCGGTAAAGGTTTTGCTTAACTTAAATTGTTGCGAGCCGTTCAGCATAAGCGTCGTCGCATCAATGGTTACGTTTGTGTTGTTCACAAGGCCTTCAAAGCGGTTGTTGAACAGATTCACGTAAATACTGTTCGTCCACCATTTTGTTACGGATTTATTTGCGCTCACGGAAAGCCCCCACTGTCTTTGCTTCGCAATGTTTGCCTGCTTTACATAGGTTTCGTTGGTTGCTTCGTTTTGTTCAATCACCTGCTGAATGATGTCGTTGGTTTGCGTATAGTTAAGAGTGGTTGTCAGAAAGCCTTTGTAGGTATGGCTCAATTCAACGTTGTGGCTGAACTGCGGCTTCAAATTCGGATTCCCTTGTTGAGACGTATAGCGGTCAAGGTATTCAATGAAAGGATTCAGACTCTCGTAATTGGGCCGGCGAATTCGTCTGCCGTAATTGAGTCCCCATGTGTTTTTCTCATTGGCTGTGTATTGCAGAAAAGCCGTCGGAAAAAGCTGCGTGTAATGCCGGTCAAAGTTTTCGTTCGTTGTTAACTGATTTCCTTTTGCATTTGTGTTTTCAACCCGCAAGCCAAGTTGTGCGCTTATTTTTTTGCTCAGAGAACCACTGAGATTTACGTAAGCTGCGTTGATGTTTTCTTCGTAAACAAAATGGTTACTCCGGTTCAGGTCGCGTATTGCTGTTCCGTTATGCAAGGTGTCGTAGGCGGCGTCGTTGTCAGTTCTTACCCAGCTTGTTTTCAAACCGGCTTCAAAACGGGCGCCTTTTTTCAAGGGCATGGTATAATCAATTCGTCCGCTGTAGATGTCAATGTTCTGGGGTAAGCGGCCGTAAAGCGTATCGCCTTTTTTTGTTTCAATGCCCGTAGCTGAATAATAGTAATTGCTCAATGATTGATTGTTATACGCATCGTAGGTTACGTAATCCAAATCGGCAGTGAGTTCTTTACCTGCAGTATCCAAAACCTGGCGGAAATTGAGGTTGGTGCTAAAATTCTTCCACGATTCGTCTTGCTTTGACAGTGCTTTGGTATTGCTCGTCAGTATGCCGTTTTTATCTGAGATGTCGATGGTGTTATGGTTAACAAAAGAATTGGGTGCAGAAAAACCGTTCAGCACAATGCCAAGCGTTGTGTTCTTGCCGGCAAAAAAATCGGCGCCCAGTTTTGCGTTGTATGAACTGCCGCTGTTCTTCATGCTTGCCACCTGGTCAAAATGGGAAACCAGGGCCTTTGTTGTTTCATTTGTGAAATTCCGTTGAATGGTTAGTCTGTTGTCGCGTTCGCGGTAACCATGACTAAGGTTGGTAAACAAATTCCACTTGCCTTCGCGGTAATTAAAGTTGAATCCCTCGTTGAACTTGGGCAGATGGCCTTGTCCGTAACTGGCATTCAACGAACCGTTATAGCCGACCATCTTGTTCTTTTTTGTTTTGATATTGATGATGCCTGCGTTACCGGCGGCATCGAATTTTGCCGGTGGATTGGTCATGATCTCCACTTGATCAAGCTGATTGGCGTTCATACTGCGCAAAAGATTGGCAAGATCAGAGCTACCCAGTTGCGTGGGGCGGCCATCAATCAAAACCATTACGCCAGCTTTTCCTTTCAGACTGATGTTGCCGTCTTTGTCAACCGAAATGCCGGGTGATTTTTCCAGCACTTCCATGGCCGTGCTGCCAACGTTGGTTACCGAGGCTTCAACGTTTACAACGGTGCGGTCAATTCTTTGTTCAATAAGCGGCTTGCGTGCCGTAACCATTACGGCGGTCATTGATTTTGACACAGGGACCAGTTCAATGGGTTTCAGTTGGATGGTTGCATTTGCCGCTGAAAGTTCAAAGGCAGGCGAATAACCTTTTTGATGGCCAACCGCCGACACGGTTACGAGGTATTTGCCATAGCCGATTCCGTCAAAAACAAATGCTCCTTCTTTGCCCGCAACGGAATACTTGACCACCGAAGAGTCTTTTGCTTTTATCAAACTGATGGTCGCTGATTCAATTGTCTTTTGCGAACCGTCTATAACGGAGCCGCTTACTTTTCCGCCCTGCGCTTGGCTGCGAAAACTAAAGAGGCCAACGAGAAAAAGAAGGAAGGAAAACTGTTTCATTGTATTTTGGTTTAGTACTTGTTCTTAATTATTTCATTGTGAAAGTAGGTACTATGCAAAACATAGTACATTGTTTTATGACGAACGCTCTAATTTCAGGGATAAATGGTAAAGAGCGAACGACAATAGGACGCAGCGCCTCTCTTGCGGTTACAAATCGGACGGCTTTCGTGACAGTCGGAAGGAAAGCCGCGATAAACGGTAAATTCTGCTTTGTCATTTCGAGCACGAACCTATTTCGGTCGTCAGGGAGAAAAAAGTCTATCGTGACGGAGGGCCTTTTATTTCAGATGAATGCCGATTTCAAAGGAATAGCTCGTTTTGTTTCTTTCTTTAATGAATACAAAGCATCGGCGTCAAAGCCCTTGAAGATTTATCTTGCGGAAAAAAGAAATGATTGATTATCGCTCCGATACCGTAACCAAACCGTCCAAGGCCATGCTGGAAGCCATGTTTAGCGCACCCGTTGGCGACGACGTTTTTGGCGAAGACCCTTCGATTAACGAATTGGAAAACCTGGCGGCAACAATGTTTGGAATGGAAGCCGCCCTTTTTTGTCCCTCGGGCACCATGACCAACCAAATTGCCATTAAGTGCCACACGCAGCCCGGCGACGAAGTCATTTGCGACGTCACCTCACATATTTATCAATACGAAGGCGGCGGCATTGCGGCCAATTCCGGTTCGCAGGTAAAACTCATTCAAGGTGACCGGGGAAGAATCACGGCAGAGCAGGTTCGCGAATCCATCAATGCAGATGACGTGCACAAAGCCCGAACAACGTTGGTGTCTTTGGAAAACACGTCCAATCGCGGCGGTGGCAGTTGCTATGATTTAGCCGAAATAAAAAAGATAAGAAGTGTTTGCGATGAACACGGCCTTGCCCTTCATCTTGACGGCGCACGATTGTTCAATGCGCTTGTAGCAAAAGGCGAATCAGCTGAAGATTACGGCAAAACCTTTCACAGCATTTCTATTTGCCTAAGCAAAAGTTTGGGTTGTCCGGTGGGCAGTTTGGTCATGGGAACAAAAGATTTTATCCGCAAAGCGCGGCGGGCAAGAAAAGCTTTCGGCGGTGGCATGAGGCAAGCCGGTTATTTGGCGGCAGCGGGCATTTATGCGTTAAAGAATAATATTGAAAGATTAACCGAAGACCACCAGCACGCAAAGCTTTTGGCCGAAGCGTTGAGTAAAAAAAATTTTGTGGAAACGGTTTTGCCGGTGGAAACCAACATCGTTATTTTTTCGGTGAGAGGACAATTTACACCGCAAAGCCTCGTGGCAAAACTGAAAGAACAAAACATATATTGGTACGCCATCTCTCCTACCCAGGTTCGCATTGTTACGCATTTGGACGTTACGCAAAATATGATTGAAAAAACAATCGACGCGATAAACGACCTTTAACCACAAACCTTATTTATGTTCCCGAAAATCAACCCCACAACCACGCAGGCCTGGAAGAATTTGGAAGACCACGCAGCGCAAATGAAAGAGGTGCAAATGAAATCTTTGTTTGCAGAAGATGCTGAACGCTTTCAAAAATACTCGCACCGCTTTCAGGATATTTTGATTGACTTTTCGAAGAACATTATTTCTGAAGAAACGCTTAAGCTTTTGCTTGCACTGGCAAATGAGTGCAAATTGAAAGAAGCCATTGCGGCCATGTTTGACGGCGAGTTGATTAACGAAACTGAACACCGCTCGGTCTTGCACACAGCGTTGCGTAATTTCTCCAGCAAAGCCGTTTACAGCGAGGGGAAAGACATCATGCCTGATGTAAAATCCGTGCAGGCGCAAATGAAAGCCTTTTGCGAAAAAATACACAGTGGGCAATGGAAAGGTTATACCGGCAAGAAAATAAAATACATCGTCAACATCGGCATTGGCGGCAGCGACCTCGGTCCTTTTATGGTTACTGAAGCCTTGAAGCCTTATTGGGTGGCAGGCATCCAGGCTTATTTTGTTTCCAACGTGGACGGCACACACATTGCCGAAACGCTGAAGAAAGTAACGCCGGATGAAACGCTTTTTCTTATTGCTTCAAAAACCTTCACCACGCAGGAAACCATGACCAATGCGCACACGGCGAGAGAATGGTTTTTGGCTTCAGCGAAAGATGAAACGCAAATTGCCAAACATTTTGCAGCGCTTTCCACCAACGAAAAAGAAGTGGTGAAGTTTGGTATTGACAAGGCCAACATGTTCCAGTTTTGGGATTGGGTGGGCGGCCGTTATTCGTTGTGGAGCGCCATTGGATTATCAATTGCACTAACCATCGGTTACGACAGTTTTGAAGAGTTGTTGAGAGGCGCTTATTCAGTTGACGAACATTTTCGCTCAACAACTTTTGAAAAAAACATTCCGGTATTAATGGCGCTTATTTCGCTTTGGTACATTAACTTTTTTGGCGTACAAACAGAGGCCATTCTTCCGTACGATCAATACCTGCATCGTTTTGCGGCTTACTTTCAACAAGGTAACATGGAGAGCAACGGCAAAAGCGTTGATCGCAACGGTGAAGAAGTGGAGTATGCCACAGGGCCAATCATTTGGGGCGAACCGGGTACAAACGGCCAGCACGCTTTTTACCAATTGATCCACCAGGGCACTGTGTTAATTCCCTGCGATTTCATTGCGCCAGCGCAAACACACAATCCGCTCGGCGATCATCATGCAAAACTTCTTTCCAACTTTTTTGCGCAAACCGAAGCCCTAATGAACGGCAAAACCGAAGAAGAAGTGGAAGAAGAATTACGCAAATCGGGAAAGAACCCAACTGAAATTGCAAGACTATCTCCCTTCAAAATATTCAACGGCAACCGGCCTACCAATTCCATCTTGGTGAAGAAGATAACGCCGACCACATTAGGCCAGTTGATTGCTTTTTATGAACACAAAATTTTTGTGCAGGGCGTTGTCTGGAACATTTTTTCTTTTGATCAATGGGGCGTTGAATTGGGAAAACAACTGGCCAATACGATTTTGCCGGAGTTAGAAAACGAAGCGAAAATTTCTTCGCATGATTCATCAACGAACGGATTGATCAATGCCTTTAAACAAATGCGCTGACGTTATTGGTATTCCGGCGATGCAAGTTCAGTGAGTGATTTTATAACAATGTAAAAAGGTTTGTTGCCGCTTCTCCCTTTTAGCAGGATGCCTTGTTGAGCTGCCTGCGGTAATTTTTCTTTTTTCTGATCATCAGCTAATTCAAGCCTCCACAGTGTATTACTGTTACCAGGCGCTATCACAATTTTTCCGTTGTCTTTTTTCGCTGTCCCTACAATTTCCTCTTTATTTATTTGAGAAGGTATCAATGCAAAAGACCGTCCGTTTTTCCAGGCCCGCTCCCATTTTACTGTTTTACTTTTTGTTTCAACGTAAAGGGTAAAAACCGTATCACGACTGGCGTTCAGTGGATTGCCGCTGTCATCCACAGCTATTGTTCCAGGCGTCGGTATCATAAAATAGCCGCGGGCTTTTACCACCTCTTTGTTCGTTTGGCCGCATGCCTGCAAAAAGGAAAAAGCAAAAGAAAAAATGAAGGGAAAAGCTTTGTTCATGTTTGCAATTTATCAATAAAAACAAAAGGCTGGCCAAACAGGCCAGCCTTAAAAGGGAGAGAGCAGTTCTTATTGCTTTATTAACTTATTGACAAAGATTTCTCCATCAATCACCGTGCGCAATACGTAAGTGCCGTTGCTTAAGTTAACCGACAGCGGCCAGCGAATTTGTCCTGAAGGGTTGGCGATTTGCTTTTCAGCCAATACCGCACCGTTCAAACCAACCAATTGTAGTTTGGCGCCTGCGCCTTGTTTGGCAAAGCGAACGTCGAGATAACTGCTGAAGGGATTATTCACGACCGTTACATTTTGAACCGCCGAGGAGTAATTGATCAAAACAACGTTGCTGTATTTGTAGCGGCCGTCGTTGTCGTTCAAACGCAGACGGTAATAGTTCAAGGGACTCAAATTCTGATCGCGGAAAGAATAATCCTTCTTCGTGTTGCTTGTTCCTGCAGCGTTCACCGAACCAATCTTGTAATAGTTCGTGCCGTCCGTTGATTTTTCCACATCAAAGTTGCGGGAATTTTGCTCCGACGATGTGCTCCAGCTTAAGGAAGCCGCGTTGTTATTTAATCGTCCTTCAAACGTCAGCAAGGTGATTGGTAGTGGATTTACACCTGGAATGCCCGCAGCAAAGCCAGAAAATCCACTCGCGAACGTTGCCGTTAACGTATAATCAGAGCCAAAAGTTCCGAATGTCGGCGTTACAACTTCTACTGCGTTCGCACCATCCGGGGCCGGCGTTCCGGGTGTATAATTCTTGATTTGGCTTTTTACTTTGACGAGTTGGATATTGTTCCAGCTTTGACCGGTCGCAGCTTCCCAACCTGCCTTTTCTGCCGCTGTATAGTACAGCGTAATTTGATATTGACCTGAGGGGTTGTTGGTAGTGGGCACAACCTGCAATGTTTTCGACGTAAGGTAATTCGATGGGTTGTTGTTCCAAAAAGCAACGGCACTACTACCAGCTCTATCTATACTCACTTGCGTGCAACCATAATCACCTCCCCCTGTGTTTTGAATGCGGGCAATGATTTTAGAACCATTATAAAAATACACATCGGCGTTTCCGGGCAGGGTAGCCGTTTTGGTTGCACTCGCAGACGTTTCTACGGTATTGGCAACAACATCGGCCGTGAATGTAACCACTGGCTTAATACCGCTTGCATAATAACCAACGGAAGTATAATTAGTACCGCAGTTAATGTTATTTTGCCAAATCATGTTTCCCTGTGAAGCACCACCGCCGTCAGCATAACCCTGTAATATATCCGCTGCATTGGTAGCGGTCGAGCCGTTGTCGTAGCACACTTCAACTACTACGTTGCTGGTGCCGTCCCATATAAAAGGCGCATCCAGTACAAAAGCGTTCAATCCGTTTACTGTCGAGTAAGAACTAAGCGTTTTGTAGGTTGTGGTGGATACCGCGTTTACGCCGCCATCAACAAGATAAGGAATTGATGTCGATCCCATTTTTATATTGAGGTTACTAAAGGCGCGGGTACTATTTTTTGTGAGATAAAGTCCGACCGATGTGATGCTACCAGCCGTCAAACCCACTGCATTTAGCTCAGAAGCCTTATACAAAAATTGCGCTTTGTTACTTTGAAGAGACGCATTGAATGGATTAGCAGATGCGGCCGAACCAAGATTGTATTGATATGTTCCTAACGTTCCAGATAATGACACTGTCGGTGTTGGCGCAAAGTCGTTATCCTTAATTGTGATAGTATAGGTGCTGTAAGAACCTGCGAACGCATCCGTTGAACCCGAAACAGCAAACGATATTGTAAACGTTTCATCTGGCTCAACTGCGGCATCGTCATATACGCGAACGGTAATGTTTTGCGACGCTTTTGATCCAGAAGGAAATGTGTGTTGTTTTGCACTATTTGCGAAACTACCGTTTGCTGTATAATCGAAATCAACACCTTCAGTAGCGGTATTTCCTGGCTTTAAAGAATAAGTAACAGTTGCGTCACCTGAAGGGGCGGTAACAGGCGTAACGGGAATAACATAATCAGTGTATCCACGACAATCAGTAGTGCCGGTCGTGCTTTCCGAATATGTAATATTAGACGCATTAAATCGAAGTTCCGGCAATGCAGGAATTACGGCTGTAAACAAGCCGCGTCCATGTGTAGCGGCAACAACGGTATTATCGCTCAGGCGCATTTTGAGCACGTCGGTACGAACCGTAGGAAAGTTGATGTCCGCATTCCACACCGTGCTGGAACCGTTGACCGCATCGGTGCTGTAAACACCGGCTTCAGTAGCCAGGAAAATGCGGCTGTTGTTTTGCGGATCAAACAAGGCCCAACGCACGGGCATGTCGGGCAGGTTGCCGTCAATCTTCGTCCACGACGTACCGCCGTCGGTGCTGTAAAAAACATGGCTCACCCCGTAGTTGGAAAAAGTGGCAACGAGATAATTATCCGAAGAACCGGTGTTGACGCAGCTAAGGTTTGCCGCAGGGAAGGACGTACCGGTTATGTTGGTGATGTTGGTGGAAGCAGTTGCCGAGGTAACGGTTTTGGCGTTATCAAGCCGGATTAATTTACCCGTGTTACTTCCGATAAAAACACGGTCTTTAGTAAACGGTGATACTTTAAATACAGACGGCGTTCCTGTTAACCCTGCAAGCGATACAAGGGTGGCGCCGGTGCTGGTATTGGCATCGGCCCAACGCAGCATTTGTCCCGAAGCCCAAGTAGCGTACAATACGTTTTGCCCGTCATCGTAATCATACGGATTAACGAACATGCCGTTGTTGTTGCCAAACGTTACACTCGACCAACTGTTGCCGCCATCGGTACTGCGCCGGTAGGTATTGTAAACATAGCTACCAAACTGAATTTGCGGATTTTGCTGGTTGATGTGCACCATACAGCCATCGCCTCCGTAAACTTCGGTTGAAAAACTTAGACCCGGGTTGGAAAAAGCGTGTACACCGTTGTCCTGTGCCCCTGCAATCAGGTAGGGCGAACCCGCCGTTGGGTGAATGCCCGCGTCATAAAATTGTTTAATGGCGAGATTGCGGTTCTTGTCAATGAAGGTAGCGCCGCCGTCATTCGAAAGAAATACGCCGCCGTCACATCCAATAACGATCCGGCTTTGTGCGCCAACCATCCACCATTGTATAAAATGATGGTCAGCATGTACATAGGGGTTACCATTTGCCCAATATGTTTGACGTGTAACCGTAGAGCCACTGTTAGTTGATTTATAAGCGTCAACACCGCCCACTAAAAATTCATTGGAATTGGACGGGTTAATGGCTAAAGTTAAATCGTACCAGCCTTGTGTATTGGTAAGGCTGGTTGTATAAGCGGTCGTGTTTTGCTTCGTCCAGGTAGCGCCGCCGTCAACCGATTTATAACAACTGTCAACGTTATTGTTATTTGTCGTTGAAATGCTGTTGGTAGTAACTGCGTATAACACATTTCCCTGCACAGCCAATTCCAGTCTGTTGGCTATCACGGATGAATTGATTCGAATGCCCGTGCTGGCATTCCAGCCAGAGGCGGGTGTTACGTTAGCAGGATCGTCTGTGTATTGGTGTTGCACCGTCGAGGCAGAATAGCCAAAACTCGCATGTAAGCGTCCCGTGCTGCTGATTTCAATGTCGGTGCAAATGCCATTTCCACTTGTCCGTACCGTTGGCGTAATCTCCTGCCATGAAGCACCGCCGTCCTTGGAACGGTACAGGCCAGAGGCGGACGAGACGGGTGGACTTGTATTTCTGTTGGCTAGATAGACATTGCCGGTAGCGTCGCAAACAATTTTAAAAACACGTAGGAATACGGTTGGCGAAGGCGCTATTGTAGAAGCAAGCCTCGTCCAGGTAGTTCCACCATCCGTTGACTTCCAAACGCCGCCGCCGTAGACAGCATCGGCGTTGCCTGTAGCTTCGCCTGTAGAGAAATACATAACGGAAGAATTTGCAGGGTTTTGGCAGATGGAAGAAATGGCAAGGTTGTCAAAACGGTCGTCAATGGCTTGCCAATTGGGAATGGAGGAAAGGAAATTTGTACACTTCCACAAACCACCGGCAATGCCGCCGCAAAAAACGGTGTTACCGGACGGGTCATTTAGTGTATCAACCAAAATTGCTGCTGTACGGCCGGCTGTGTAGTTGGTGCCGGTGCCGCGGTTGTTGCCGTTGGGCCCTACCAAATCATAAACAGGACCTCTTTCCGTCCACGAAAGATTGGCCAACGTATTGGCTGCGCGGTTTAACCGCCCCTGTTGTTTTGATCGTTGCGAAACATCAATGGCAGTCGTCATGCGCTCCATCGGAACATAACCTAGTGATGGATCTTTGATCCTTTCAAATTCAAACTGTTCGCGTGCCGCGGCACCATCGTAGCCATCCTTTTCTTCATCCTCGCCCCCGCCTATTTTCCCTTGAATGATTTGATCTCGCTGTAGATTTTGGTTTCTTTCAATTGGCTTTCTTAAGAAAAACCAACACGCGGCAATTGTGGCGAGCGTCGCGCCAAAAAGTAAATATTTTCTCATATCCAGTAATTTTCAGCAATATATTGTTTTGTATAAAATAAAACCCCAACGAATCGTTGGGGTTTTAAAAATATTCTGTGAACGCGTTTTACCATTTATCCACCTCGTCCGACGATGGCGCAGCCACCGGAGAACTAACCGAAATTTCTGCTGAATGAACAGGCGTACTAAGCTCCACATTCACATCATCGCTATGATCTTCGCCTTCTACCTCGTCGTGGTTGTATGCATCAAAATCAAAATCGGGCATCAACTGCGTTTTCACGTGGTCAACGGCTTCGGTTAATGCTTTGAGGAATTTGTTGAAATCTTCTTTGTAAAGAAAAATCTTGTGGCGGTCGTAGCCGTTGTCGTTAAAACGCTTTCGGCTTTCGGTGATGGTGAGATAATAATCATTGCCCCGCGTTGCCCGTACATCAAAGAAATAAGTGCGGCGTTTGCCGGCGCGGATTCTTTTGCTGTAGATGCTTTCCATTTTCTTTTCGTTGTTGTCGTACGCCACAGTTATAATTTTTACGAATGATGAATTGTTTTGGTGCAGTCGTTCACAAATATAAAAACGTTTTTTAAACGGCCAAATATGCGCTTAGTTTTCTTGCGGATCTTCTTCCTGCAACTGGCGCTGGTACATGGCAAAGTACAAGCCTCGCTTTTGCAACAATTCCTCGTGCGTGCCCTGTTCCTTTAATTCGCCTTCTTCCAGTACAATAATTCTGTCAAAGCCAAACAACTGGAAAACGCGGTGTGTGATGAACAAGGAGGTTCTTCCTTTTAAATGTGAAACAAGGTTGGTCATAATTTCTTTTTCGGTGCGGGCATCTACCGCGCTGAGGCAATCGTCAAAAATCATGATGGGCGATGCTTTCAGCAAACCTCTTGCAATGGAAATGCGTTGCTTTTGCCCGCCGCTCAGCGTTACGCCGCGTTCGCCAATTTCCGTATCGTATCCTTTGGAGAAGCTTTCAATATCACGATGCACAACAGCCAGTTTGGCCGCTTCTTGTACTTGCTCTTTGTCCATCCATTTGGTGCCGAAAGCAATGTTGGCGGCAACGCTATCGCTAAACAAAAATCCATCTTGCGGAACATAGCTCATTTGCTCCCGTAAACGGCCAAGATTGATTTTATCAATGGGCACATCGTCCAGTAAAATTCGTCCTTCGGTAACGTCGTACAACCGAAGAATTAACTGGATGAGCGTTGTCTTTCCGCTGCCTGTGCGGCCCACCACGGCCACACGTTCGCCGGCGCGAATGTGCAGGTTTAATTTTTTGACGGCTTCGATGCCGGTATGCGCATACGTAAACGAAACGTTTTCAAGTTTAATGTCGCCGGTTAAGGCGATGTCTTTTGCCTCCGCCGGCGAAGCAATGGACGGTTCTGTTTGCAAAAATTCGTTCAACCTTTTTTGCGAAGCCGATGCCCGCTGAATCATGCTGGCCGTCCAGCCGATGGCGCTAACGGGAAAGGTGAGCATGTTGATGTAAATGACGAATTCAACGATGGTATCAATGCCCATTTCGCGATGACCGTTGATGTAATAAATGCCCCCGATCATGATGGTGAGCAAGGTGCTTAAGCCGATGAGCAAAGTCATTGAAGGAAAATACATTGATTCCACCTTGGCAAGGCTTGTTGCGCCGCTGCGGTACTTTTCGCTCGACGCTTCAAAGGCTTTGAACATTGCATCTTCCTGCACAAACGACTTGATAACGCGAATACCTGAATAAGCCTGTTGCGCCGTGGACGTTAAAGCGCCAAGCGCCGCCTGCACCGCTTCGCTTTTTTTGTGAATGATGGTGTTGACGATGTATATCGTAACCGCAAGAATGGGCAGCGGCGAAAGCACGTAGAGCGTTAGTTCGGCGTCGCGTTTCCACATAAAAAAAACGCTCATGCCAATGAGGGTAACCAGGTTGGTAAAGTACATGATGGCCGGACCGGTGAACTGCCGCACACGGCTTACGTCTTCGGCCATGCGGCTCATCAAATCGCCGGTGCTGTGGGTTTTGTAAAAACTCGCGTCGAGTTTTTGGTAATGATCAAAGACCTCGTTCTTCTGGTCGTACTCAATGTGGCGGCTCATTACAATGAGCGTTTGCCGCATGAGAAACATAAAGAAGCCGCGCAGCAAAGCCAGGGCTAAAATGAGTACGCCGCTAAACAAAACAATTTTGATTGGTTGAAGGTGAATGCCTTCAATCCAACGAATAAATGCTTTTACCGAAACGTCGTACGAAGGCTTTTTGGCTTTGGCGACATAGCCTGGCAAATTGCGCTGAACAAAATCAATGATGTAACCCGTTATTTGCGGCGCCAGCACGCCAAAATAATTGGAAACCACCACAAAAAAAACGCCGATGATTAATCGAACGCGGTACTTCCAAAAGTATTTGTTTAAGGCGCTGAGATGCTTCAAGAAAAAAATTTGAATGACAAATGTAGCACCGGTTAACGCCTCTTGCCGCACTAAAATCAGCCAAACTTCGTTGTACTTTTCCGGCCGCAATTATTTTGACAAGATGCTAACACCTGACGCAAAAAATTTTGAACGACTCATCAACGGTAAACAAACGTCTTTGACTTTTATTCGCAACGGCAAAGGCCTAGAAGCAAGCATCAGCAATTACGGCGCAAGAATTATTACGCTCCTGTTTGACGGCATCAACGTAACGCCGGCCTATGATTCGCTTGAGCCTTATACTTCTACAACGCTTGCACCTTATCACGGCGCCACCGTTGGCCGTTATGCCAACCGCATTGCAAAAGGAAAATTTGTGTTGAACGGAATGGAATATTTGCTGCCGGTCAACAATGCGCCCAATCATTTGCACGGCGGAACAAAGGGTTTTCACCAACAGGTTTGGGACGTTGCAGAGATAAAAACCTACGAAGTCACCTTCGTTTATTTTTCCCAAGACGGCGAAGAAGGTTATCCCGGAAACGTGAACGTTATTGTTACGTATCATTTGTCGGAAGAAAACGAATTGATCATTTCTTATTCTGCAGAAACAAATGCGCCGACACCGTTCAACATCACCAATCATTGTTTCTTTAATTTAAACGGCGAAGGCAGTATTTTGAATCATCGCCTGCAACTGAACGCTGATCGTTTTACGCCGGTTGACAGGACATTGATTCCAACCGGCGAAGCCAAAAATGTAGAGGGAACTGCCTTTGATTTTCGCGAAACAAAAAGACTTGGAAAAGACATTGACAGGAACGAAGAACAAATTAAGATTGGCGGCGGCTACGATCACAATTTTGTATTAAACAAGGGCGAGTCAGAATTGTCCTTTGCCGCAAAAGCCACTGGCGATAAAAGCGGAATTGTGATGGATGTTTTTACAACTGAGCCGGGCCTTCAGCTTTTCTCTGGCAACTTTGAAGCGGTGAAAGGCGACCCTTCTACTTTCAGAAATACCTTTTGTTTGGAAACACAACATTTTCCCGATTCGCCCAATCAACCTTCTTTCCCGAACACAATTCTAAAACCCGGAGAAAAGTTTACGTCAAAAACGGTGTACCGGTTTTCAAAACAATGAAGTATCGAAATAAAGCTGAAGGAAATCAGACCGTTTTTCCCACCGGCTTTGCTTTGCTTTTTACGCGGCGGCGGTAGTTGGTAAAGAAGCTATACCAACGAAGTTTCAGTACGCCAAGAATGCCTTCTTTAATGATGCCGTGATTCATTTTTGATTCGCCGTATTGCCGGTCGGTAAATTGAATGGGCACTTCTTTTAGTTTGAAACCCAGTTTCCACGCGGCAAATTTCATTTCAATTTGGAAGGCATAACCGACGAAATGAATTTCGTCGAGATTGATGGTTTCAAGAACTTCTTTTTTATAGCAAACAAAACCGGCCGTTTGGTCGCGAACCGGCGTCCATAAAATCATGCGTGTGTAGAGCGAACCTCCTTTCGATAAAGCAATGCGGTTCTTCGGCCAGTTGTACACGCCACCGCCACTCACGTACCGCGAACCGATGGCAACGTCAGCGCCTTCGGCTTTACAGGCATTGTACAAACGCGGTAAATCTTTGGGGTTGTGCGAGAAATCGGCATCCATTTCAAAAATAAAACGGTAGCCCCTCTTCGTTGCCCATTTAAAGCCAAAAATATAAGCCGTGCCAAGCCCTTGCTTGCCGGTGCGTTCTTCTAAAAAAACGGTGTTGTTGAAACGCGGCTGAAGACCGCGCACAATTTCTGCCGTGCCGTCCGGCGAACCGTCGTCAATCACCAGCACGTGGAAGTTTTGTTGCAAATCATAAACCGCTTGCAGGATGGCCTCAACGTTTTCTTTTTCGTTGTAAGTAGGTATGATAACGAGCTTTTCCAACGGTTTAGCTTAGGCGTTTTTTAAGCATGATGCGGGTGTAAATCTCGGTCAGCTTTTGCTTTGTGTTCATCGGGAACTCGCCTTTCATCATCCAGTCGTAATACTGCGGTTCGGTCTTTAAAACATCGGCAATGGGACGGCCTTTGTGCTTGCCGAAGTTGAAAACCTCGACGCCTTTTTCATCGTAAGCCAAGCGGCGGGCAAAGTCAATCACGTTGTCCTCTCCGACGGCTTTAATAATGCTCTCAACACTGGTTCCTAATTGAGGATAACGTTCAACCTGCGCAAAAAGTATTTCGGCCGTGGCGGCTGCATCGGCTTCGGCGCTGTGTGCATCTTCCAGCGGTTTGTTGCAGTAAAATTTATAGGCCGCCGACAGTGTACGCTGTTCCATGGTGTGAAAGATTTTTTGCACGTCAACAAGCTTGCGGCTTTTGAAATCAAAGTCCACTTCGGCGCGGATGAATTCTTCCATCAGTAGCGGAACGTCTAGGCGGTAAGCATTATAGCAGGCAATGTCGCAACCGTCCAAAAACTGCTTTATTTCATGCGCGGCCTGCTTAAACGTGGGCGCATCTTTTACCATTTCGTCGGTGATGCCGTGAATGTCTACAATGGATGGCGGAATGGGCATTTGCGGATTGATGATCTTGCGCTTTACCGTGCGTGTGCCATCGGGCAGGTATTTTACCATTGCGATTTCTACAATGCGATCGGTGGTTGCATTTGAGCCGGTTGCTTCAATGTCAATTACAGCAAGTGGTTTTTTCAGTTGTAACATTCGGGGCTTCTTAAAGGGCGGTAAAGGTAAAAGTTTTGGGTACTCACCGGGTTAAATTATTCGGCTGCAGTGGTAATCTTTTCGCTGAAAGCTGCGGCGTCAAACCCGTCGTAAGCTCCTGAGCTCATAAACAGCACAACTGCATTTTCGAAATCTCTTTTGTTCAACCAGTCTTCCAAATCTTTCCGCTCGTTTATCACGTTAAGGTTCTCTTTTGCAAAACCCTGTTTCACCGCTTCTTTTTTTAGTTCGGGCATGCGCTTTAATTCCAAGGCGTGTTTGCTGTAAAAAACCGCTGCTTCGTCGGCAGCGTCCAATGCGCCTTCGTACTCGTTCATAAACGCTTCGTTCAAACTACTGAACGTGTGCAACTCTAAAATGCCAATAAGTTTTTTTTCGGGAAACTGCGCTTTGGCGGCTTCAATAGTGGCTTTTACTTTAGAAGGTGCGTGGGCAAAGTCGCGATAGAAAACGGTTGAATCATTTTTCGCCATTAATTCCAGCCGCTTGGCTGCACCAGCAAATGTGCTAATCGCGTTTGCGAAGGTTTGCGCTTCTAATCCCAATTGCTTTGTTACCAGCCATGCCGCGTGAAGATTGAGCAAGTTGTGTGCGCCAAAAACTTTCAGGCTTGTTTCTACGCCTTCGATGGTCACCGTTGTAACGCCGTTTTTGATGCTGTGCTGCGGTACTGAATAAGGATGGTAATGAATGTCTTCTCTCCTGTTCTTCTCCACCAATTCTTTCAGCGTTGCATCCGTTTCGTTGTAAATAAGATGTCCGCCTGTTTCAATTTTGTTGATAAAGATGACAAACTGTTCGAGGTAAAAGTCAAAAGTGGGAAACACGTTGATGTGGTCCCAGGCAATGCCGGTAAGAACAGCGATGTTCGGATAGAGAAAATGAAATTTGGGACGCTTTTCTATTGCGCTTGCGGGATATTCATCGCCTTCGCAAACGATTACCGGCGCATCGGTAATGTTCACCGATTGATCAAAGCCTTGCAACCGTGCGCCAACGAGGTAATCAAAATCTTTTCCGGCTTGCCGCAGCACGTGCATAATCATGGCCGTTGTTGTAGTTTTTCCGTGACTGCCGCCTACGACAACTCTCGTTTTATTCTTGCTTTCTTTAAAAATGTATTCGGGAAAAGAATAGATAGGCAGGTTCAGTTCTTTTGCTTTAAGGAGTTCGGGGTTGTCGGCCTTTGCGTGCATCCCAAGAATCACGGCATCAAGACCGGGCTGAATATTTTTTTCGTCCCAGCCAACTTCTTTTGGCAAGATCCCTTCTTCTTCAAGGGCTGTTTTTGCGGGTTCAAAAATCTCGTCGTCGCTGCCGGTAATTTGATAGCCTTTGCGTTTTAAAGCAATGGCCAGTTGGTGCATCACGCTGCCCCCGATGGATATAAAGTGGATTTTCATTGTTACATTTGTGAATACTAACGGGCAAAATAAATCGTTTCTGCCTAAACGACTTTTAAATAGTATGAAAAACAAACTCTTTTACGCTGCTGCCGTTCTTTTCGCCATCGTTTTATTCACGTCTTGCTCCACGTCGCGTGGCTACAGTTCGCACAAAAAAGGTTACGGTTGCCCCAATTCTTCTGGCATAATAATCGAATCAAAAAACAAGAGCGCTAACGCTTAAGCTTTTTAACGTTTCGTGTATGAACTGGAATTATCTGACCGACGAAGGGCAGTTACAAGAGATTATTTCGCAGTCGCAAACCAAACCACAGGTTATTTTCAAGCACAGCACTCGCTGTTCCATCAGCGCTGTTGCTTTGCAACGCATGCAAAAGGCCAAGCAGCCCGACGGCCTTGATTTTTATTTTCTCGACCTGCTGGCCCACAGGCCGCTGTCCAATAAAGTAGCCGAAGTTTTTGGCGTTCACCACGAGTCTCCGCAAGTGCTGCTCATCAAAGACGGTAAATGTATTTTCGACGAAAGCCATTTGGGTATTTCCATGAACGATTTGGTGGCCGAGGCGATGTAAACTTTACTTTCTACATCATTAAATTTTACCAGCATCACGCTAAAGCGGTTGGGTCACTCTCCCGTTTCGTAATCCGGTGCGTCCACGGGTTTTGATTGCGGCGAGCCTTTCTGCCGCAGAAAAATACTTAAAATGACGATGGCAAAAACAGAGAGAAATTCGCTTTGCCAGTTTTGAAAAGACTCGAACCAAAACTTCGAATTGCCGATGTATTCTCCCGCTGCCTCGGCAGACAGGCCTTTCAACAGTTGATGTTGGTTATAGTTTTTTAAGCTTCCGTAAAAATGGGCGAAGAAACTTAGAAGGAAAAGAACAAACAACGCAATAGAAAGCGAGTGCTTGTAAAACGCCAGGATAAATCCTCCTTTTTTTACCGGCCAGGATGCGCCCTTCTTTTTGGGATTGGGCTCTTTGTCCACTTCTTCTTTTTTCTCCGGGTCTTTTGATTCGGACGAACCTTTTTGATAAAGGAACATGGTGAGCACGACAAATAAAGCCATTTGCAAAAACTCACTTTCCCAGTTCTCAAACGTGGCTTCGATAAAATGACCCGATGAAAAATATTTCCCCATCGTTGCCTGCGGGCCACCTCTCTCCTTCATTTCCTCGTTGTATTGTTTGAGGCCGGTAATGCTTTGCCCAACCATTGAAAAAAGAAACAACATCAGAAAAACAAGTGAAAGGCTATTGTTCCGCAACCACTTCATGTTTTTGTTTTACGGAAGCGGATTAAAAAACTGTTCCAAGTTAAACAAAGCCGGAAGCAGATCCATTGGCGAAGAGCTAAAAACAAACAAGCAGCCGTTAACGACTGCTTGTTTGAAATAATCTATACAAAGCGTTTACACAACTTCGCCCTCTAAATCGTAGTCGTAAGCCCTGATGATTTTTACGTTGACAAATTCACCCGTCTTCAGTTTCTTATCGGTTTGAATGATGACCTCATTGTCCACCTCCACGCTGTCAAATTCGGTACGTCCCAGGTAGCGGCCTGCTTCTTTTTTGTCCACAAGAACTTTGAATGTCTGCCCAATTTTTTCCTGGTTTTTTTCGTAGCTGATTTCCTGTTGCACAGCCATGATGTCTTCGGCGCGGCGCTGCTTTTCATTTGCAGGAACATCGTCAACGAGGGAGTAAGCAGAGGTATTTTCTTCGTGCGAATAGGTAAAGATGCCCACACGGTCGAAGCGTTGTCTTTCCAAAAAGGTTTTCAATTCTTCTACATCATCCAGCGTTTCGCCAGGAAAGCCGGTGATCAACGTGGTGCGCAAACAAATACCCGGCACCGTTTCGCGAATGCCGGTAATGAGGTCTTCCATTTCTGCCCTTGTGATATTGCGCCGCATGGCTTTAAGCATGTTGTCGGCTGCGTGCTGCAAAGGCATGTCAAGGTAATTGCAAATGTTCTTGCGTTCTTTCATCACCTCCAAGATCTCCATCGGAAATTTATGCGGATAAGCATAATGCAAGCGTATCCATTCAATGCCCGGCACATCGCTCAGGCGTTTGAGCAAATCGGGCAAAGCTCTTTTTTTGTACAGGTCCAAACCGTAATAGGTAAGCTCCTGCGCAATGAGCATGATTTCTTTTACACCACGACGGGCAAGCGTTTCCGCTTCTTTTACAATGTCGTCAACAGAGCGGCTCAGATGGTTGCCACGCATGAGCGGAATGGCGCAAAAGGCACAGGTGCGGTTGCAACCTTCCGAAATTTTTACGTAAGCATAATGCTGCGGCGTAGCCAGCAGGCGTTCGCCGATCAGTTCGGCTTTGTAGTCAACGTCAAATTTTTTCAGCATCAGTGGCAGTTCCATTGTGCCAAACCAGGCGTCCACTTCGGGAATGCTTTGCTCTAGGTCATCGCGGTAGCGCTGGCTTAAGCAACCGGTTACGTAAACTTTATCCAACTTGCCTTTTTGCTTCAGGTTCACCTGTTCCAAAATGGTGTTTACGCTTTCTTCTTTCGCCTTGTCAATAAAGCCGCAGGTATTTACGATAACAATGTTGTGATCGCGTTTGGCATTTTCATGCACAACGTCAATTTCGGCGGCACGCAACTGGCCGCTCAGCACTTCGCTGTCAACCATATTTTTGCTGCAACCCAGGGTAATGATGTTGACCTTGTCTTTTTTAAGCGTTCTTGCCTTCATGCCTTTGCCGGTAAATTTGAGCCGCAAAAGTAGCCAATTGAGGCCGGAGTGATTGTTTAGGAAACGATAAGAGTGGCGTTAAGGGTTCGATAGCTTTTGCAGAGACACGTTCGTGGCGTGTCCCGATTATACCGTACAACCCAATTGAAAACAGCATAAAACAGCAAGATGGAATGGACAAAGCTTTTTAAAGAGTTTTTTGACAGCGAAAAAATTGGCGGCGTATTGCTGGCTCTTTGCACGGCTTTGTCCTTACTGCTTGCCAACAGCGGCTGGGGTGAGACCTACGTTCATTTTTGGCACACGAAAATTGATCTTTCTTTTGCCGGTTTAGATCTCAACTATTCTGTTGAACAGTGGATCAACGACGGCCTGATGACCGTTTTCTTTCTGCTGGTTGGCTTAGAGATTGAACGCGAACTGTACGCAGGCGAATTGTCTTCTTTCAGTAATGCCATTCTTCCCGTTGTGGCGGCTATTGGCGGAATGGTTGTTCCTGCGTGCATTCATCTTTTGTTTAATGCCGGAACGGCCACACAAAGCGGCTTTGGCATTCCCATGGCTACCGACATTGCGTTTAGTTTAGGTGTGTTGGCGTTTGCAGGCAATCGGGTACCCTATTCCTTAAAAATATTTTTAACGGCACTTGCCATCATTGACGATATCGGCGCTATCCTTGTTATTGCCTTGTTTTACAACGCCGGAGTGCACTGGACGTATTTACTCATTGCCGCCGGAATTTTGGTCTTCCTTTTTTTGTTGAGCCGGTTGCGCATCAATTATCTTGCTTTTTATCTGCTGCCGGGACTTGTGCTTTGGTATTGCATGATGAAATCGGGCATCCATCCAACCATCGCCGGCGTGTTGCTGGCTTTTGTGATTCCTTTTTCGGGCAACAACGAATCAACGCCTTCCTACAAATTGCAAAAGGCTTTACACGTACCGATAGGATATTTTATCGTTCCATTGTTTGCCCTGGCCAATACGGGCATTGTTTTAAATGAGGGCTGGCTTTCGCAAATCGTGCGTCCAAACGGCCTGGGAATTATTACGGGACTTGTGCTCGGCAAGCCTTTGGGTATCTTGCTTTTTAGCGGGGCAATGATAAAACTTACGAAGGTTGCATTGCCTTCAAACGTTGGCTGGAAGAATTTATTGGGAGCGGCGGTGCTTGCAGGTATCGGCTTTACAATGTCAATTTTCATCTCTAACCTTGCCTTTACCGATGACGAGACAACGAGCTACGCAAAGGTTGCCGTGCTGCTGGCTTCGCTTGTAGCCGCCGCGGTGGGTCTGCTTATTTTATTCAACACAAAGACGCAGAAAACGGGTAAAGGAAAACAGCGAACCTGAAAGCGGAAAGGTCCAGGGTTCGCTGTTCTGTGTCTTTCTTCGTTACAACGATTTTAGCCAATGCACAAACTCATCGCGGGTTTTGCCCAACTTGGTTTGCATACGGCCATAAAACTCATCGTCTTTCCCGTCCTCCCATTTTAAATCATCGTCGGTTAAATCGCCGTGGGCCTGCTTTACTTTACCTTTCAGTTCATTCCAGCGGCCTTTTACTTCTAAGTTATCCATAGTTGTTTTTATTAAGACCATTAAAAAAGATGTGCCACAGCCTCAACCCACCGGAGAAAGAGCGCCACTACAAAGACCCTTGGTTTTGTAGGATGCTGAAAAAACGCAAGCAAGGTTTGTGTTTGAGTTTTTCCTTTTATGTCTTCAGCAGATGAATTTCTGTTCAGCTTTTGTTGCGTCGCACACTTGTACGTTCAGAACAGTGCTGAGCAAGAAAAGCATCTTCTTAAGCGGGGCTATGCACCGGCCGCTTCTTCCTTGGGCGATGAAGGAGCCGGTAACATAACGTTTACAATGCCCGGTAAAATGCGTGCTTCAATCTTGGCTATTTTTCCGCGGTACTCACCGTCCACCTGAAACGGCACTTTTTGCTGAAAGGTGAGCACTACTTTTTTGGTGCGGAAAAGTTCAATGTTTTTCGGGTTAAAATTTCTGTGTGCGGTTACCGCTCGCATTATTTCAAGCAGTTTTATTTTTCGCACCACCACAATTTCAAATTCACCATCTGCCACATTGCCGCCGGGATTGATGACCGCACCCGTACCGTATTTCTCCGCATTGGCAAGCGCCACCATAAAGGCCTTGCGCTTTACTTTATCGGTATCGGTTTCGACGGTCACACGCATGATTCTCCGGTTCCAAAACATTTTGAAAAGCGAACGGCCGTAGCCCCACATGCCGCGTCCTTTGTAGGTTCCAAAATACTTCACCAACAAAGCATTTAAGCCGGCGTCGCTCAGGTGAAAACACAGTTCTTCTTCGTTGATGCGAATGGCGTCGAGCTTGCCTTCTTTTCCGCTTAGGATAATGTTGAGTGCTTCGTTTAAATCTGCAGGTATATCTAGTTCTCGTGCGAGGCCGTTGGCCGATCCGGCAGGAACTATGCCCAAAATCACCAGCGATTCTTTTACAATTTCCGCCACCATTTTTACCGTGCCGTCGCCACCCACCGCCACCACTTTTGTAGGCTTTGTTTCTTCGATGCGTTGCTGAATGGCTTGCTTGTCGTTGCTTCCGGTTTGCACATAAAAATCAACATTGATTGACGGCTCTTTTACGGCTTCACGAATCAGCTTTTCCCAGTTCTTTTTTTCATGGCCGCCAGAAACAGGATTAATGACGAACAATAGGGTTTGGTTGTTGTGCATGTTTATTGCTTGGATTTTGTTTATGCAAACGACCGGCCATACGGAAGAGACTGATAAACGCAGTTGGAAAGAGTTCTTGCTGAACCTTTTCCGATTGACGGCAAAGCCAACGGTAAAAGTTTATCACGGCTATGGCCACGATAACTGCCTGACGGTGTTCGGGCATGTTTTCAAGCTAAGTCCTTATCCGAGAAAAAAATACCGGCAACATTTTTTGCGAAACACACTTGCCTTGCTGCGTTTGTTTTTAATAAAACCTTTTGCGGGTGCAGACGTTCAATTGGAGTGGAAAGGGAAACAGCACAACGCAAAGACCGATGCCGATGGCTTTTTCAAATTCGAATGGAATGATGAAGAGCCTTTTGAATGCGGCTGGTTTCCGGTGAACGTAATTGCTTCAGTAAATAAGAAACAAATCGCTTCTTCAACCGGCCGCGTTTACATTCCCCACACAACGCAATACGTTTTTATTTCGGACATTGACGACACATTTTTGATTTCGCATTCCTCCAATTTGCGCAAGCGTCTTTGGGTACTGTTTACAGAGAATGCAAGAAGCCGCAGACCTTTTGAAGGCGTGGTGCGGCATTATCAATTGCTTGCGCAAAGCAACACCACGGAAGATGCACCAAATCCTTTTTTTTACGTGAGCAGCAGCGAATGGAATTTGTACGAATACATTCTGGAATTCACGGCAGTGAATGAACTGCCACGGGGCATTTTTTTGCTAAGTCAACTCAAGCAGTTCTCGCAGCTTTTAAAGACCGGACAAAACAATCATGGGACAAAATTTACCCGCATTGTACGCATCCTCCAAGCCTTCCCGCATCAGCGTGTGATTTTGCTTGGCGACAGTTCGCAACAAGACCCTTACATCTACGAGTCCATCGTGCAACATTATCCAAAGCAAGTTCATGCGGTTTACATCCGCGATGTGTTTCAGCGCAATTATGAAAAAGTTCGGGAAGTTTTAAACAGAATTGAAGCAAGCGGCGTTGCCTGCCTTCTTTTTAAACACAGTGACGAGGCCATTTTGCACTCGGTGAAAATCGGCCTCATTGCCCCGTCCGATGCCGAAAAAAAGCTTTCAGCGGCTCAAAACGAAATCCCGAAAATGGCACAAAGTTTTTAGCCTCCCTGTTACAAAAGAATTTTTATGGAAAAGCATCTTCAAGACAAAGAAGCACTCAATAAATTTAAAAAGCTCGTGGAAGACATTCGCGTTTGCATGTTTATTACCGCTACCAATAGCGACGAGCACACACGGCCCATGAGTACAATTAAAGTGGAAGACGATGGCACGCTTTGGTTTTTTACCGATGTCCGTTCGATTAAAGTGGATGAAGTAACAAGAGAACGTGACGTGCATCTTACCTACGCACATCCTGGCAAAGAAAGCTACCTTGATGTTTGGGGCAAGGCAAGCGTTGTTACTGACAGGCAACAAATAAAAGAAAAGTGGAGTCCGGTGGTAAAGGCTTGGTTCCCAAAAGGCGACGAAGACCCAAATCTTGCACTGCTAAAAATTAAGCCAGCCGATGTTTATTATTGGGACGCGGAAAGCGGTAAAATGGTTCAATTCTTTAAAATGGCGGTGGCTGCGGTAACGGGAAATCCAGCGGTGGCGGACGGTAAAGAAGGGAAGTTAGCCATGTAACAATTGCGGAGACTTGAATATGTTTTGCTGATTAAAGTCTGAAAGCTTTACAACATTCGTTGTTCATTTATTTTCCGTCTTCGCGTAAAACAGATCGGCCTCGCGGATAAATTTGCAATCCAAATGGATGCAACAATTTTAACCACAAGGCTTTTGCTTGGAGAGATTGCGGAGAATGACCACGCTTTTATTCTTGAACTTCTGAATACAAAAGGCTGGCTGCAATTTATTGGCGACAGAAAGGTGCGCACAAAAGAAGAGGCCGTTCAATACATCAAAAAAATTCTTGCCATTGGAACGATTAAGTATTGGGTTGTGCGTCTTCGTGATACAAAGGCCGCCATTGGCATTGTTTCTTTTTTGAAGCGTGATTACCTGGAACATTTTGACCTTGGCTTTGCTTTTTTGCCGCAATACGAAGGCAAAGGCTATGCATTTGAAGCAGCCGGAGAAGTATTAAAAAGGGCAAGAGAAAATCATCCGATTGTACTTGCGACAACGATTGCCGAAAACAAAAAATCCATTGCTCTTCTTTTGAAATTAGGCTTTGTTTTTAAAGAACAGGTGGTGAACGGAAAAGATAGATTACACGTTTACACGACGCAAGAAACCTCTAAACTGTAAATTGTTTCAGCCAACAAAAACGTTCAGAATCAGATGAGTTCTTTTAGCTTCTCCACTACCTTGTCCACTTCTTCTTTCGTGTTGTGCTTGCTGAACGAAAAGCGAACGGTAACGTGATCGTCGGTTTTGTGCAAAGCTTTCATTACGTGCGAGCCGGCATCGGCGCCGCTGCTGCAAGCCGAACCACCCGAAACGCAAATGTTGTTCATGTCAAGGCTCATTAAAAGGAACTCTGCTTTTGCGGTTTTAGGAAAGCAAACGCTCAGCACCGTATAAAGTGAATTGGGTCCGCAATTGAAGCTTACACCGCCAATATTTTTTTGCAATTGTTCGGTCATGTACGCTTTTAGCTCACTAATGTAAGCGCTTGTTTTTTCGTAGTCGCGCAGGGCTATTTCAAGCGCCTTGGCAAAACCCACAATGCCGTAAACATTTTCGGTGCCCGCACGCATGTTGCGTTCCTGTCCACCACCGAAGATGAAGGGTTTGATGTTCACTTCATCGCTTACGTACAAAATGCCCACGCCTTTTGGCCCGTGAAATTTGTGCGAGGCCGCCGAGATAAAATGCACCGGAAGTTCGCTAAGGCTCATCGGATAATGCCCTACGGTTTGCACGCAATCGGAATGAAAAATAGCGCCGTATTTTTTGCACAACTCCCCTACTTTTTTGATTGGCAAGAGCACACCAATTTCGTTGTTGGCGTGCATTAGACTCACCAGACATTTTTTTCCGCTTGTTGTTTGTTCGGCTAGCTGTTCGTCCAGGTTTTCCAACGATACTTGCCCGTCGTCTTTGAGTTCAACAAAGCTATACGAAACATTGGCCGCATGACCGTAATGTTCAACGGTATGCAAAACAGCGTGATGCTCAATGGGCGATGTGATGATGTGCGTACAACCGAGGTCGCGGAGAGAAGCGGCAATGGCAGTGTTGTTACTTTCCGTACCGCCGCTGGTAAAGAAAATATTGGCCGGCTTCGTGCCCAAATTTTTTGCTACCGATTTGCGGGCATTTTCAACGGCAAGCCGTGTTTCGCGTCCGTAAGAATAAATGGAAGACGGATTGCCGAAATGCTCGGTGAGATAAGGCATCATGGCCTCCAACACTTCTTTGTCAAGCGCGGTTGTTGCGGCATTGTCGAAATAGATGCGGACGTTTGTTGCGGCGGTTGCCGGCTCTGTTTTTGTTTTTGCGAAACTTGTTTCTTGCATGGCAAATGCGTTGAATAAACAATTGCTGAAAAGTGATAAAAACGTACAAGAATGTCCTTCGGCAAGCTCAGGATAAACTCAAAACAGAAGCTTAATGGATTGCTGAACGCTGGCTCAAAATCCTCAATCAACTGTAAATAAGAATCAATCTAATGCGCACGTATTGACTTATTAACCGATTAACGTATCAACTCTTCAACTCCTTTATGTCTGCCATCAACCGCTTGGCAATATTGGCCGCTGTCGTCTCGAAATTGCTCTCGGCATAAATGCGGATGATGGGCTCTGTGTTTGACGTGCGCAAGTGCACCCAATCCGTGTCGAATTCAATCTTCAAACCGTCTTCGGTGTTGATCGGATTGTTCTTGTACTTCTTTTTTATTTCGTCGAAAATGGCCGGTACGTTGACGCCGTTTTCAAGTTCGATTTTGTTTTTGGAAATAAAGTAATCGGGGTAATTGTTTCGGAAGGATTTCAATCCTTTGTTGTGCGTCGCAAAATGCGAAAGAAAAAGCGCAATGCCGATGAGGGCATCGCGGCCGTAATGAAAATCGGGCACGATGATGCCGCCGTTTCCTTCACCGCCAATAACGGCGTCCACGACTTTCATTTTGCTCACCACGTTCACTTCACCCACCGCCGATGGATAGTATTCACCGCCGCGTTTTTGGGTAATTTCTTTGAGCGCCTTTGTGCTGCTCATGTTGCTCACAGTGTTGCCGACTTTTTTGCTCAGCACGTAATCGGCCACAGCCACCAATGTGTATTCTTCGCCAAACATGCTTCCGTCTTCGCACACAAAACAAAGGCGGTCCACGTCGGGGTCAACGGCAATGCCGAAGTCGGCATTTTGTTTTACAACCTCGTTGCTTAACGTGGTTAAATGTTCGGGCAGCGGTTCAGGATTGTGTGCAAACTTTCCGTTTACCTCGCCGTTGATGACGACGACTTCAACAGCGCCAAGTGCATACAACAACTGCGGAACAATCAAAGCGCCGGTGGAATTGATACAGTCAACGACAACCTTGAATCCTTTTTGTGCAATCGCTTCCCTGTTCACCAACGGATAAGCAAGAACAAGATCAAGGTGCTTTTGCAGATAAGAATGATCTTCTCTGTGTTTTCCCAGTTTATCAACCGGTGCAAAACCGAAGTCTTCAGCCTGTGCACGGCGCAAAACTTCGGCGCCAACTGAAGCATCAATGAATTCACCGTCTTTGTTGAGAAGTTTTAAAGCGTTCCACTCCCGCGGGTTGTGGCTGGCGGTAAGAATGATGCCGCCATCAGCGCCTTCTTCTTTCGTGGCAATTTCAACCGTTGGCGTTGTCGATAAACCAAGATCAATCACGTCAATGCCGAGGCTAATCAGGGTAGAAACAACAAGGTTGTTAACCATTTGACCTGAGATGCGGCCGTCGCGGCCAATAACAATTTTTGCTGGAACTGTTTTCTCGGTACGGTTTTCAGAAACAATGCTGCCGAATGCAGCAGAGAATTTTACAACGTCTATTGCGGTTAAGGATTCGCCGGGTTTACCGCCGATGGTTCCTCTGATGCCTGAAATACTCTTGATCAATGCCACGGAACTAAATTTAGGGCGACAAAAATACGGCTTTCGACGGTACACCCCGAAGGGTTTGCTTAATCGCGATGCTATTACTTTTGTAAAAAAAGGAAATGGTTGCAAAGGATTGGTACAAGAGCTGGTTCAACTCGATCTATTATCACAAACTTTATTTCCAGCGCGATGAAGCCGAAGCACAACGCTTTATTCAAAAGCTGCTTGCTCATTTGCAACCGCCTGCCGATAGCCGAATGTTGGACGTGGCTTGCGGCCGTGGGCGGCATGCACGTTTCCTGGCTTCAAAAGGTTTTGATGTAACGGGCATTGATCTTTCGCACGACTCGATTGCGTACGCCAAACAATTTGAAACGGACAACTTGCATTTTTTTCAACACGACATGCGGCTGCCTTCGTGGATCAATTACTTTGATTACGCCTTTAACTTTTTTACCTCCTTTGGTTATTTCGCTACGCACCGCGAACACGATGATGCGGTACGAACAATTGCGCAGAGTTTAAAGCCGGCCGGCCTTGCGCTTTTTGATTACCTGAACGTGCATTACGTGGAAGAACGTCTTGTACACGACGAAGAAAAAAAAGTGGACGGAACAACGTATCGAATTCACCGCTGGGACGACCAGGATTTTTTTTACAAATGCATTCAGGTTGAAGACGATGAACTCGAGAAGCCGCTCGAGTTTACTGAGAAAGTGACCAAGCTTAGTTTGGGTGATTTTACCGAGATGCTGGCTTATCAAAAAATGCAGGTAACAGAAGTATTTGGCGATTATGAATTGAACGGGTATGATGTAAAAAAGACGCCGCGATTAATTGTGATGGCGAAGAAAAGCTCTCTTTAGGGAGAAAGGGAGGTTTTCTTGTTGTTCATTAGCATCCATCTTGCCGTTTCCAAATAACCTGATGTAACCGCACTCAATCTTTTTTGAACCGAATCCAATTGCGGTTTTGTGTACGTTGCCTTTGCGTTCAGCAGTTGCAGCTTTTCTTTTTCGAACAAAATATTCTTGGTGAAATAAAAATCATCGGTAATCAATCCGGTTTCACCTTCATCATGGCGAATAAAAAAAGCACTGTGGTTGTTTTGTCCGTTCACCACATCGCGGCCAAGTGTGCTGTTCATGTGTTTTTGCCCACAAACGCCGGCGATGCTTGGCAGTACGTCAATTTGCGATACGACTTCGTTTCGTTTTTGCGCCGGCAGGTGTCCAGGTGCATAAAAAAGCAAGGGCACGTGCATTTCGGTCAAGCGGTCTTCGGTCCATTCATTCTGGTACATCGCCGTTGCGTTGCCCGCCACGCCGTGATCGCCAACAAATACAAACATCGTGTTGTTGAACCAGGCTTCCTTTTTTGCGCTTTCAATAAAATGCTCAACGCTGTAATCAAAATAGCGCATGGCGTTGTACTGCGCCGCGGATTCAAAACCATATTTCTCCAGTTCAATCTTATCCGGCTCCTGCCGCACAAAATCTTTGTCTTCTTCCGCAATCGTATAAGGCGGGTGATTGTCGGAAGTTTGTATAACGGCGAAGAAGGGTTGCGTTTGCTGCGCAAACAATTTGTTCGCTTCCAGAAAAAGATTTTTGTCGCTGATGCCCCACACGTCAATGGGCTTTGAAACAAAAGCGCCTTCGGTTTCCATCTGCACACCGTTCACGTTTTGCATCAGCCCTTCGAAATTGTTGAAGGCCGGGCTGCCGCCAAGAAAATAAAACTTGTTGTAGCCTTCAAAATTATTGATGATGGTGTGCTGATTTTTCGCGGCGTCGGTGCGGGTGGAGAATTTGGCTAACTGTACATCAGGTATGCCGGTGACAATGGCAAACATGCCTCTTGCCGTAGAAAAATGTGGCGTAAAGCAGCGATTGAAAAACAGCCCGCTATCGCAAAGGCTTTTGATGTACGGCGTGGTGTTTAGCGCATTGCCGCTCATGCTGGTTTTGTACATGCTGAACGATTCGCAAACAACCAACACAACATTCGGCTTCGACGCAAAATATTTAGAAGCGGGATTTTCCATCTTTTTATACGAAGCCGCGTTCTTATCCCAGCCCATCCAATCGCTCAAAACAGGGTAAAGGTCTTTTGCCTTGCCTTCGTCGAAATGTGGCTTGCGATTGCCCAGCGTAGAGAAAACCGTTTGCAAAGGATTGAGCGCAAGATAGCCGCTGAAATCATCGTGCATTCTAAAGGCCGCATTCCAATTTAAAGGTTTTGGAAAGCCACCATAAACACAGAACACAAATACAAAAGCCGTCAGCAAAAACCATTTGCGTTTGTACAAAATTCTCTTGCCTTCCGTTTTTGCCAATACGGCGCCGTGAAGGCGTGTGAACAAAAAGCGCAAGCTCAACACCATTATCGTTAAGCCAAGAAGCAGCCAAAACACCGGGTACGATTCCCACAACATTCTTGATGCAATGGCCACATCGTCGGCAAAGTTGAAAACCGTTGCGCCCAACCTCACACGGTAATAGGCAAAACAACCAAAGTCAATAGTGTAAATCAGCACAACAAAAAATGTGGCAAAGGCAAGATACCAGGTCCAGGCTTTTTTATTTCGGACCGAATAATAGGGCGAGAATTGCGGCACCGTGCTCACCAAAACAACGGGCAGAAGCAGGAGACAAATCCAACGCAAGTCAAAACGGAACCCTAACAAAAAAGAGGAAATCAGTGACGAAAAAGGCTCATCCGCCGGTTTAAATAATAGTAAAGTCAGGCAGCGAAAAACCGTTAACAACAGCGTGTAGAGGATGAAGAGATTCAACACCCACAACAAAGTTTTTGGTATGCGAAGACGAAACAGCATGTACAAGTGCGCCTGACTGCTTAGAGCGGCCTGACGCATCGCAAAGAAAGCGGCATTTTGCAACGGTTACACAAGATTTCGACGAAGCCCGCCGCTGCGCTTACCTTTGCCCGATGTTCGGCACGCCTTTAACAATTTCTTTTTGGCAACGAGTACTCAATTGGGACCGCTCTGCCTTTTTGGTGCTGAACCATAAGCTGGCAAATCCTGTGTTTGATGCGGTTTTGCCTTACTTCCGCGACTCGGTTTTTTGGGCGCCACTGTATCTTTTCATCATGGCCTTTGTTACGTTGAACTACGGAAAAAAAGGCTGGTGGTGGGCCGTTGCTTTTTTATCAACCGTGGCGATTGCCGATTTAATGGGCACTTATGCGTTTAAGGAAACGGTGCAGCGCATCAGGCCCTGCAACGAGCCGGGTTTGATGGGTAACGTACGTCTCGTAATTCAACAATGCCCGGGCGGATACAGTTTCGTAAGCAATCATGCGGCCAATCATTTTGCGTTGGCAACGTTTGCGGTGCTAACGTTTCATAAAGTTTTTAAACAGTGGATTTATCTCGCTTACTTCTGGGCTTTGCTCATCTCGTTTGCCCAGATTTACGTAGGCGTGCATTACCCGCTGGACGTACTGGCAGGCGCTTTGCTGGGAGTTGCAGCGGGAACATTAACGGCGTCGGTTTATCGTGCTAATTTTGGCGCACCGGTTCCGGTTACTTAAACCATACTGATGGAAATATTTATACTGATTGGCTTAATTGTTTTGAACGGTCTTTTTGTGATGTCGGAAATTGCCTTGGTATCGGCCCGCAAACCCCGTCTTGAAAGCCTGGCGGAGAAAGGCGACGCCAAAGCCCGCAACGCACTTGATCTTTCGCACAATCCCGAAATTTTCTTATCGGCAGCACAAATTGGCATTACCCTCATCGCCATTTTAACCGGTGTGTATTCGGGCGAAAAATTTGGCAAAGACCTTAAGCCTCTTGTTGAAAAAATACCTGCCTTGGTACCTTACGCCGAAACCATTTCCACCACGCTGGTGGTCATCATCGTTACGTATTTATCCATTGTTTTTGGCGAACTCATTCCCAAGCGCATTGGCTTAATCAATGCGGAAAAGATTGCCAAGATTGTAGCCCAGCCCATGCGAGTGTTTGCAAAAATTACGTATCCATTCGTTTGGCTGCTGAACAAAACCAGCAACCTGTTTTTTAAAATCTTCAACATCAAAAGCCAGCGCGACGATCATGTAACTGAAGATGAAATCAAGGCCATCATCAGCGAGGGCACGGAATCGGGTTCGGTGGAAGAAGAAGAGAAAGAAATGATTGAGCGCATTTTTCATCTGGGCGATAGAAACATCACGTCACTAATGACGCACCGCAGCGACATTGTGTGGTTTGACATAAACGACAACGAAGAAAAAATCCGTGAAAAAATTTTTCAGGAGCCGCATTCTTTCTATCCTATTTGCGAAGGCGAAATTGACAACATTAAAGGCGTTGTCTCCATCAAAGACCTATACATTTCCGACGATTTTACTTTGTTCAAAGACCTGATGGTACCGGCACTTTTTGTACCGGACAACAATACGGCTTACCAGGTAATGGCAAAGTTCAAGGAGAAAAAATTTCACACCTGTTTTATTGTGGACGAATACGGAAGCCTGCGCGGCATGATAACGTTAAACGATATTTTAGAAGCCATTGTTGGCGATTTGCCCGACGCCGATACCAGCGATTACCAAATTACCGACCGCGGTGACGGTAGCTTTTTGGTGGACGCACAAATTCCATTTTACGATTTTCTCACGCACTTTAACCGCACCGATTGGCTAACCGAGGAAGAGCATGAATTTGACACGCTGGCCGGCTGCATTCTGCATGAACTCGAACGCATTCCGCAAGGCGGTGAAAAGCTGAAATGGAAGGGTTTTAAGTTTGAAATCATTGACATGGACGGCCACCGCATTGACAAAGTTTTGGTGACCCCAAGCCAGGAAATTAAAGAAGATATGGAGGAAGAAGAAAAAGAAAAAGAATAGCAAGCCTTTTTATGAAAGAAAGCAGATTCATCAAACTCGTTTCTCTTTTTAATCGCTGACCATGCGTTGCAAAGCTTGCACGACGTAATTAACTTGCGCCACGCAAACAATTAACAGGATACTTTCCTTACGCTTACGTCTTATCACTCGACTTATGAAACAATCCGCCTTTGCCCTCACGCTTCTCTTCTGCTTGCTGTGCGTTGAAGCCTTTTGCCAGACAAAAACCGCACGACAGCTTTACGACGAATACCACGGCAACGAATTCACCTTTCAGCAAGCTTATTTGAACAAAAACCTAACCGTTACCGGCAAAATCCGTAGTATAAAAAAAGGCATCAAAGGAATTAACGAAGCCAATGCTGTATTCATTACCGCAACCGGTTACGAAAACTTTATTGTTTGCCAATTCCCGCTCGACGACACCCTTCCGCTGATGAAATTAAAAGCTGATCAAACGGTTACGGTAACCGGCAATTGCAAGCTTATTGCCCGCGATGCAATGTTTCTGAAAGATTGTTCTTTCTCCTCGTCGGTTAGTGATGTTGTAAAAACACTGAAGGCGCCGGCTGATGTCCCGTTGGGCTTTTATCATATTTACCAGGCCAACGGCAGTACGTTTAATTTTCAATACAAACTTTCGTTGGACAGTTACAGTAAATACACGCTGAACAACGAAAAAGGCAACCTAAGCTATGACCAGAAAACAAAAGTCGTTCGATTTACCAGCGGTAAGCTGAAAGGCTTTACTGGCATTTACAGGCCCGTTAATCCGGATAATGAAAAGGATCCGCCAACCATCGTTATTGACCCAAAGGGCTTTGTTCCGGATCTGAAACACTCATACGGCAAAACTTATTTGCTGGCTTATCTTCAGCCGTAATTTTTTTTTGCAAGAAGTGCTGTAAGTTAACCTTCCATCTCGCAGTCGTTTAAAGAAAAGGAAAACAATGAAACAAGAACCCCTTGTTGTTGAGCAACGCTACAATGCACCAGCAGAGCGCATTTGGCAAGCCCTTACAAACAAAGAACAAATGAAGCAATGGTATTTTGACATTGCGGAATTTGAACCCAAAGCAGGTTTTGAATTTACTTTTAATGGCGAGAACGAAGGCACAGTGTTTGTGCACCAGTGTAAAATCACCGAAGTCGTTCCGAACAAAAAATTAAAACACAGTTGGGCATACAAAGACTACGAAGGACTGTCTTTCGTCACCTTCGAATTGTTTAATGAAGGCGAAAGCACAAGGCTAAAGCTCACTCACGAAGGGCTGGAAAGCTTTCCGCAGACAAAGGATTTCAAACGCGAAAATTTTAAAGAAGGCTGGACGTACATATTGGGGACGTCTTTGAATAATTTTTTAGCGCAGGAAAAAGCGCAATAGAGTTTTGTTTCTACTTTATTCCATTGCGGGCAGTGACGAAAGCAAATCCATCTTTTCGGCTTCTTTCTTCCATGCCACCGTTGCTTCTCCGTTAGTAATGACAATATATTTCACCGGCACCGAAACATTGTAGCGAAGAACTTGCTGCAACACATCTTCGCTTAAGGCAACCTGCGGCGCTTTGCATTCAACCAGCATCCAGGGTTGGTGCGTTTTGTCATAAACCAAAACATCAAAGCGCTTTCTTAATTCGTTGACGTAAATCTCTTTTTCCAAAGCGATTAAAGCAGCGGAATAGTTTAGGGTTTTGGTTAGATAAGCAACAAAGTTTTGCCGCACCCATTCTTCTTCGGTAAGCAGCAGCCAGGTTTTACGAATGCCATCAAAAATGTACCGCTTCTCCCCTTCTTTCTTTATGTTGAAATCTGGCTTTGGAAACAGCACGTTTATCATGTGCCAAAAATAGCGGTTGCCAAACGTTTATCTGTTAAACCGGATGTCATGTTAAACGGATAAACAAATTCCCGCCTGAACTTTTTTTAAATTCGTGCGATGAAGACAAAAGACGACATCGTAAAAAACTGGCTTCCGCGTTACACAGGCCAGACCTTAGACAGCTTTGGAAAATACATTTTACTCACCAATTTCAGCAACTACGTAAAGTTGTTTGCCGAATGGAACAACGTTAGTGTGGACGGCATTGACAAACCCATGCAATGCGCTACGGCCAACGGCATCACCATAATTAATTTCGGCATGGGCAGTCCAACGGCCGCAACGGTAATGGATTTGCTAACGGCCATACAACCCGAAGCCGTTTTGTTTTTGGGTAAATGCGGCGGGTTAAAGAAGCGCAACAAACTGGGTGATTTGATTCTGCCGATTGCTGCCATTCGCGGCGAGGGTACGTCGAACGATTATTTTCCGCCCGAGGTACCGGCCATGCCTGCGTTTGCGTTGCAGAAAGCCATGTCCACCACCATTCGCGATTACGGTGTGGATTATTGGACCGGCACGGTTTACACCACCAACCGCCGCGTCTGGGAACACGACGAAGAATTTAAAAACTATCTGCAAAAAGTACGAGCCTACGCCATTGACATGGAAACGGCCACGATTTTCACCGTTGGCTTTGCCAACAAAATTCCTACGGGTGCTTTACTCTTGGTAAGCGATCAGCCAATGACTCCCGAAGGCGTGAAAACGGAAGAAAGCGACCGGAAAATTACCGAGCAGTTTGTAGAGCGGCATTTAAAAATTGGCATTGATTCGCTGAAGCAGCTAATCAACAACGGTCTTACGGTAAGGCACCTGCGGTTTTAACTTTTTTCAGGATGCAACGGTTGCAACGCGATGCTTGTCAACCGCAATAAAAAAACTTATGACCATTCGCTTTGTTGCATTTCTTGCATTGGCCTTTGTTATTTGCGCTGCTTTTCAATGCCGAAAGGACACGGTGCAAAACTCCTGTTTCAAAGGCAAGCTTGCGATAAAAGGCATGTGCGGCAATTACACGGTTCAATTGCTCCAGGGCAGTCTCGACACGACAAGCATCGAAGCTAATTGGCAAGACGAAGTCACGGGCAAAACATACACTAACGTTTTTGCTCTTGGCAATCCTTGCTCGTTTCCCGATTCAATTAAGCAAGGCAATGAATTTTATTTTACGCTTGGTAGCGAACCGCAAAATTGCCTCCTGTGTTTGGCCTATTATCCCAAACCAAAAAAATCGCTTTCCATAAAAGTGCTGGATAAACCTTGCCAATGAATTCTGCGCCCTTGTTAAGCATTCAAAATCTCAGCATTGATTTTCTTTCGGAAAACGGAAACACAAGCGCCGTAAAAAATATTTCGCTTTCGGTACACCGCGGTGAGATTGTAGCCCTTGTGGGCGAGAGCGGTTCAGGAAAATCCGTTACATCACTTTCTGTTTTGCAATTGTTGCCGAAGCCGCCGGCGCATTATCCCGAAGGCAAAATCATCTTTACCGAAAAAGGCCAAAGCATTGACCTTTTGCAGCTTCCGCAAAAAGAATTGCAAAGAATACGCGGTGCTAAAATCTCCATGATTTTCCAGGAGCCAATGACTTCCTTAAATCCTGTTTTAAAATGCGGCGAACAAGTGATGGAAGCCCTGTTGGTGCACAAAAAGATTTCCAACGCAGAGGCAAAACGGCAAACAATTGAATGGTTTGAAAAAGTAAAGCTGCCAGAGCCGAAAAAAATTTTCAATCGCTATCCGCACCAGTTAAGCGGCGGGCAAAAACAACGGGTGATGATTGCAATGGCCATGTGTTGCAATCCTGACCTGCTCATTTGCGATGAACCAACGACCGCGCTTGACGTAACCGTGCAAAAAACCATTCTGCAACTGATAAAGGAATTGCAGCAGGCCCGAAACATGGGTGTTATTTTCATTACACACGACCTGGGCGTTGTCGCCGAAATTGCCGACCGTGTTGCCATCATGTACAAAGGCGAATTGGTGGAAGAAGGAAGTACGCAAACCATTTTTCGAAATGCCTTCCATCCTTATACAAAAGCTTTGATTGCCTGCCGACCGGCGCTGCATCCAAAAGGTGAGCGCCTGCCAACAGTGAGTGATTATTTAAGCGAGGGGAAGGCTGAACTTGAAAGATCGAAATTCGAGGCTTCTGCTCGCAACACCGAACATCAAACGGCTAACCTCAGACAATGTATCGTGCAGGTACAAAATCTCACGGTAAAGTTTCCCGCCAAGACATCGCTGTTTGGAAAGCCGCTGCGTTTTTTTACCGCCGTAAACAATGTGAGCTTTGACGTTTTCAAAAACGAAACGCTTGGACTCGTTGGCGAATCGGGCTGTGGCAAAACAACACTGGGGCGAAGCTTGCTTCGGCTCGTTGAGCCTTCATCGGGAAAAATTATTTATAACGGAACAGACATTACGCAGTTGTCAAAGGAACAAACAAAAGCTTTGCGCAAAAATGTACAACTGGTCTTTCAGGATCCTTACTCATCGCTTAATCCGCGATTAACTATTGAATCGGCACTGGCCGAACCCATGGCCGTTGCAGGCATTGAAACGTCTGCAAAAGCACGCCGGAAAAGAGCAACTGAATTATTGGAAAAAGTAAGCCTTCCGGCTTCTGCGCTAAACCGTTATCCGCACGAATTTTCGGGCGGCCAGCGACAGCGCATTGTTATTGCAAGAGCGCTTGGTTTAAACCCTGATTTTTTGGTTTGCGACGAATCGGTTTCGGCGCTTGATGTAAGCGTGCAGGCGCAAGTATTAAATCTTTTGAACGATTTAAAAAAGGAATTGGGCTTAACGCTTCTTTTTATCTCACACGACCTTTCAGTGGTGCGCTACATGTGCGACCGGGTTTTGGTAATGCAGGCCGGTAACATTGTGGAAAGTGGCTTGGCTGAAGAGGTATACAACCATCCGAAGAATTCCTACACACAAGCGTTGCTCAATGCCGTTCCGCAAATCAATCCCTGATGACCCGGGAGTAATTGCCTCCGCCGTATCCTCCTTCGTCTGAATAGAACTGAGCCGCACTTTTGCGTTTGCTGTACAACAACCTTTTCACCAGTTTTTGTATTTGTTCATTTTCAGGCGTCTCGGCGGTCAGCTTCGTTGAGGAAAGCGTCGTAAAATCATAATCGCGTTCGGTCGTTGAATCCTTTTCTTCAAACCAATATCCGGTTTCGTTTTTTGGCAGAAGTCCTACGGTGGCCAGTTTCCAATTATTATCGGCTTTTGTTTCTTTGTATTTGAAAACGTACACGTAACCGCTGCGGCCTTTGTACGCAAGCGGAACCTTTGTTAAGAAGGTAATCGTATCGGGTTTGTTATACGATTGTTCAAAAAGAAGCTGGCTGCGGGCAATTGCTTCCTGGCTATTGTAAGCAGCAGGATAAAGCGACAATTTCTTCATCTTTCGCATATCATTATACAACTCGTAGCGGTATTCATCTGAAGCGGCAAAATAAGTTAACAAGGTATCGGGCAAGGGCCTTTTATTGCGCAACAAGGTTATCGCGGTGTTGTATTTTAGTCGTTTGTCGTTGCTCCCCAACATCCGCAGAAGAATCTGTGACACCTGTTCGTTTTTATCCCAAAACGGTATCAGCAAAGACGCATACAAACTAAGGCGGGCATTGCCCTCATCGCTGCTGTTCCCGTAACGGTTGTAGAGATTCTTTTCACTTTCCATTTCCCGCGCCTTTTCAATGGCTCTTGATTTTTCCCCGATGATTTGTTTTTTCAGAAGTTGTTTTGCTTCGATGAGAAGCTTAGGCAGATAGGCCTCGTAGTCGTTTGCGCCAATGAGGCTGCTGTCGAGCAACATGGCGGTAAGAGTCATCACCGGTTCTTTGTAATCGTCAAGGTTTATCAGCGGCAACAGGTTTTTGTAAATGCCGGCCGTGAGTTGAACCGAGTCGTTAAGGTTGTTTATAAAAGAGCCATCGTTGTAATCCGTGCTTTCATCGGGCAACAACGGCGAAAGAATACGCCGGCGGGAATAAGCCTTTGCAAAGGAAGAAGCGGCGGTTAAAACAGGCGGATCATTTTCTAAAAGGATTGCAAAGGTTTTATACGAATAAGCCGTGGACTGCTGCAAAAGTGTTTCGAGGATGGCGTACTGAAGTTCCAGCGTATCACCGGCTGATGGATACAAGGTTCGCAAATAATCCGAAGCCTCTTTTGTCGGCATCGAGGAAAACTTCCCGATAAAAGCCTTCTTTGTGTCGAGATAATTTTTTTCTTTCCAGCCAAGTGATTCAAGACATTTTTTAAGGTTGCCGAAATCGGTCGAATCCATTGTTACGCTGGCAATATTTTTCAGGGCCATTCGGTGCTGCACAGTGTCCTTGCTGAAAAATTGCGAGAAAAAGAGGGGCGTTTTTTTCTTTTTCGTGTCCGTGTCTTTCCATTTATCAACCGGTGAAAAGCTTTCGAAGAAGGATTGAACGAAAGCACTGGGCGCTGCCAGCGTATCTGTTTCGGTTTGCAATTCATAATCCACGCCGTCCTTTTCAATCGCTTTCATCTTCAGCATACGGCTGCTGGCCCTGCCACCAAGCTCTATCGTGGTAACAATGGTTTTGTCCGAAAGCGTATCCACCTTCTTCTGGCGAAGCACCCATTTTTCATCCAGGTCCATCGAATCTTTTTTATCGGGCAAAGCATCGTAGAAATATGCGGAAGGTTTGTAAAACGAAACGTAAATCTTTTCACCGGTCGAATCATTTTCGATGATTTTGCTGGTGTATTTGCCGCGGTTAACGAGAGAATCGTCATCGTCCGGCGCGTCGTAACCACCGTATAAACTTTCTTCGGGGTACATGGACAGTTTCTTTTTCTTTTCCAGCGGTACGGGTGTTTTCACACGAAAGAACAGGGCTGTATCGCTTTCTGTTTTTGCTTCGTCATAAACAAATGGTTTGATGGAAAAAGATTGAATGAATTGCTGCATCAGCCTGTTGTCGGTACGGGCTTTTGCAATTAACGTATAGTAACGGGGGCCATTTAGTAAAAAGCGCACCAACGCCACTGAACTGTCCTTGAATTTATATTTTAGGTCTAACGCCGGATAGCCGCCCACCGTTGAAATCCTGCGGCTAAGCTCCCGCTGAATAAATTCAGAACTTGCAAAGCTTTCTTCCATTAGGTCAAGATCGAAAGAATCCTCTTCCACAAAGCTGTGGTTGTACACGTCGGTACGAATGATTGCAAAGGCGGTTTTCGTGGCTGCATCAAAGGCCGCGAACTGCCAGTCGTCGTTTTTAAAAATCAGCGGATCGTGTGGCAATTCCGCTTCAAATCCACCGTAAGAAGGTTTAAATTTTTTCCAGGCGGTTGTGCCGGTTTCTTTTAATTGAATGGAAGAAAAAAACTGCTCGGCTTCATTGCCCAGTTTCACATAATCACCCGTGCCGCTCATTTTAAAAATGAGAATTTCAAAAGGCGTAACGAAAATATTGTAACGCTGGTAATCGCCGTGACGGGTGCGGTTGCTGATGTCGAAGCCGCGATACCCGTTTTTTACAATAGATTTCTTGCTTAAAATTTTGCCGGGAATGTTTTCGTACAAAACACTGTCGATCTTTCGCTGCACTTGCTCCTCGCTTTGGCCGAGAATGGCCGCATTGGTAAACACGCGGGTAACCATGTAATAACTGCCGTTGGTCATGTCGGCGTACTGCTGCATCTCAACGCCGCCATACGAAGGGCCGAAGCGGTAGAATTTGCCCGGCGCGTTAACGGAGAAAAAACCATCAGCCGATGTTTGTTTTGCAAACTGCACAGGCACGCGAAGTCTTTCAATGGCTTCTTTGTGACGGCCATCACGTTGCTGCATTTTAATGGGACGCAACGTGTAACCGGCGCGGCGTAAAAGTTCAATTACTCCTCTGTTTCCGGGTAAATGCGCAGCACCCACTCCCACAAAAAGCGTCAATCCATTTTTTAAAATTGAATCAATCGAATGCGCCTGAATTTCGTTTCGCCTGTATAAAAATTTTTCGTCAAATGCCGCCGACTGGCTGTTGACTTTGTTGATGGTGTCCAGCAAATCAAGGTTGCCGCTGCGGTAAGCCACTTCCATGTTGCGATATGAGAATTCTTCGTCGTAATCGGAACCTTTTTCCTTTTTATTTTTCTCGCGGGCTGCATCGGCGTAAGCCTCTTTTACCAATTCCATGCTGCCGTCGAAATCTTCTACCCCGCAAAGCTTTTTGCCCAACTTTTTACCGGCCTGGAAGATGTGCAAATCAAGATAAGTGTCTTCTTCAAAATCAGCGGCAAGACCTGAGCGGCTGCGGTACAAAAAATTGTTGATGATAGAGGGATTGCTGTACAGCGCGGCTTCCATCAGCTTTTCGTAAGCCGTGAGCTTTAGCGTGTTTAGTGTAAGGTAATCGTGCGGTGCTGCATAAGCATCTATGCCGCTGGCAGAACGCCGCATGGTCCGCTGGCTTTCACCGTCCATATCGTAACGGGAAAAATCTTCTTGCCATGTTCCGGGATTGGTTTCCAACGCCACCACCTGTGCGTTACGAATGCCGATGTAAAACGAATCGGAAAGATTGAACACCATTTTACTGCTCACGTGCATGGTGCCAAACAAGTAAGACGGCTTGGTGAATCCCTTGCCTCTTATCTCCCACAAAAGGCTGGGGTATTTATTAGGCTTTATTTTGGAGGGTTGCGAAAAAGAAAAAGTCACGGAAAAAAGAAGCAACGCACAGAGCGGGTGTTTCATAATAAAGTCGGAGTTGCGGTTTGGGAATGAAGATAAGACAATCAAAACCCGAAGGAAGCGGTGTCTGAAAAAAAATTCGCTCTAAAAATGATTTCCGCCTATTTTTGCGGCCTTTGCTAAATGACCATACTCCGGTGCCGTAAGACCGGGGATAGTTCAAAGCTTGAAAGTTTTACGTTTTAAGTCGGCCTTCACAACACGAAGCCTGCTTACTACAAACTGTCTGCTGTCAACTCTCTCCCACTTTGCTCCGCAGTACTGTCCGATAGCCTAACAATAAACAGCACAATAGCCCATGAAGCTTTCGCAATTCAAGTTCGATCTTCCTCTGAATCTTATTGCCCAACATCCTGCTAAAAGACGCGAAGATGCCCGAATGATGGTAGTAAACCGCAAGACGGGTGAAATGGAAAACAAGCACTTCCGCGACATCCTTGATTACTTTGACGACAAGGACGTGTTCGTAGTGAACAACACCAAGGTTTTTTCGGCCCGTATGTACGGGCGCAAGGAAAAGACCGGCGCCAAGATTGAAGTTTTTCTCCTTCGCGAATTGAACAAAGAACACCGTCTTTGGGATGTGATTGTTGATCCCGCAAGAAAGATTCGCGTGGGCAACAAACTTTATTTCGGTGACACAGAAGAACTGGTGGCCGAAGTAATTGACAACACCACAAGCCGTGGACGCACCATTAAGTTTTTGCACGAAGGCACGGAAGAAGAATTTAAAGCCACGCTGGAGAAATACGGTGAAACGCCGCTGCCCAAATACATCAAACGCAAGCCCGACGACGAAGACCGCGAACGCTACCAAACCGTTTACGCGAAATACGAAGGCGCGGTAGCCGCACCAACTGCGGGACTGCATTTCAGCCGCGAATTAATTAAGCGTTGCGAAATCAAAGGCATTCGCTTTGCCGAGGTAACACTGCACACAGGCCTGGGAACTTTCCGTCCAATTGAGGTGGAAGATTTGAGCAAACACAAAATGGACGCAGAGTATTACCGCATTGACGAACCGGCGGTAAAAGTTGTGAACAAAGCCAAAGAAACCAGTCGCCGCATCTGCTCTATTGGAACAACGACGATGCGTTCGCTGGAAAGTTCAGTAACGGCGCAAGGATTTTTGAAACCGTCTGAAGGCTGGACAAACATGTTCATCCATCCGCCTTACAATTTCAGCATTGCCGATGCGCTGGTCACGAATTTTCATTTGCCCAAAACAAGTTTGTTAATCATGACCTGTGCATTTGCAGGATACGATTTGACAATGGAGGCGTATAAAAAGGCCATTAAAGACAAATACCGTTTCTTTAGCTACGGCGATGCTTTGTTGGTTATCTAAGATGATTTCCGAATCGAAACGGCGTTTTATATAAAGCAAGAGGCTCAATCAAGATGATTGAGCCTCTTGCTTTAAGAACTCAATGTCCTGCCGCAAAAATATCTTTGCATTGTCTTGCATAAAAAATCCGGCGTTTATAAATTGGCGCTTCATTTAAAACCGAATGAACTTTATGAAAAAAATCTTATCCCTTTCTTTTCTGCTGTGTCTCTTAAGCTTTCAGTTAACCGTTCATGCGCAAAAAGGCGATCCCTGGATCTTTCAGGCGTATAAAGAAATGTACAAACGCCAGCCACAACCCTGGGAGTTGAACATCAATCTTTACAACCAGGGGCATTGGAACAATTACAACGAACTAAAACAGTACGTCCAGCAATACCAGTCGTCCCTTTCAAATATGAACATTGTTACCAGAACGGTTCCGGTTAAAAACAACCAATCAGTAGTACTGTTTGACCAAAACGGTAAATCCATTGCAGCCGACCTTATTACAAATGATGGCGGAAGCGTTATCACCATTGGTGGTGCGAATGTAGTTGCAGCAGGCGGAGGTAACGTGGTTGCTTCCGGCGGGGGTAACCTAAAAGATTTGCCCGGAGCAAGCCTTGGCGGAAGCAGGCAATTAATGTCCGGCGACAAAAAAATCATCAAAACATCCGGAAGCGGCGCCATTATCATTCGCTAAGACAAAGGAAAGAACATAAAAAACCTCGCCGGTGAAGCGAGGTTTTTTTATTGCCATAAAGGAGCACTAATGTTGTCGCTGAATTAAAAAAGACGCTAACTCTTTCAATGGTTCTTTACGGATGGACAGAACGGCTACGTCATCCAAATGCTTTAATGCTTCGGCCAGATATTGCTCCTTCAATTGCTCGGCCCAATCATCTACACCGCAGTCCTTAAATATCGCAAGCACTTTTTCAACCTTTGAAGATTCATCGGTTTTCAACAAGTGCTTCAACTTTTCTTTTTGCGAAGGCGAGGTTGTTTCCAATGCGTGAATCAACAAAAAAGTTTTTTTATTGGCCTTGATGTCGCCGCCAATTTGCTTGCCGAATTTGGCTGCGTCACCAAAGGCGTCAAGGTAATCGTCCTGCACCTGAAAAGCCAGGCCAAGCTTGCGGCCAAATTCGTAAATTAGGTTTTGGTTTCGTTCCAACGCACCGCCGAGAATGGCCCCCATTTTTAAGCTTGCCGCCAGCAACACAGAGGTTTTCAGGCTTATCATTTTTTCGTACGAAGCAAAATCAACGCTTTCTTTTTTTTCAAAATCCATGTCCAGCTGCTGGCCTTCGCAAACTTCCCTTGCCGTTTGATTGAACAGATGAATGATGCGACGCAAATAGTTTGGCGAAACTTTGTTCAGGTAATCATACGCCACCACCAGCATCACATCACCCGCGAGAAGGGCTGTGCTTTCGCCGAATTTTTCGTGCACGGTTTGCATACCGCGGCGCAGCGGCGCCTTGTCCATGATGTCGTCGTGAACAAGGGTAAAGTTGTGAAAGAGTTCAACGGCAGTGGCTACGTTCCAGGCATCTTCGGTGATGTTGTCAAAGAGTTCGTTGCCCATCAACACCATCACCGGCCGGATGCGCTTGCCGCCAAGAGAGAGAAAATAATCGTTGGGTTCGTAGAGCGAGGAAGGCTCTTTGGGAAAGTGGTCTTTGTTGAATTGTTCGGTGAATTGCTTTGACAGCGCTTCAAAATTTTGCATGGGCAAAGATTAGGAAGAAAGCGGGAAAGGATAGCCTGAAATCTTTAAAAAACGCCGCTGTTGGTGTGAAGCGTGAGTTTGGTGATTAGCCCACCAACAACCGAAGTGCATTATTGAATAGTTTATCTTGTTGTTGGTACGCGTTGCACAAAGCTAAGCGGCATACCAACAACGGCGAAAAACTGTCTGTTTATACGCGATTGCTAAATAGCGGTACAAACGTACACGAGTGCGACGCAACGAAAGCCAAATAGATAGACAAACGTATGGTTCAAAAACATCACTCTTCGCTTTTCTTCTTTTTTCGTTTCGTTTTTTGTTTCGGCTTTTCTTGGATTGTTGTTCTTTCTTCTTCGTCAACCGTTGCCGTCAGCACCCATTCGTAATCAAGCTGGCGCTTTTCCAAGTTGGCGGCTATCACTTTAATCCGCACCTTGTCGCCCATGCGAAACTTGCGACCGCTGCGCATTCCCACCAAACTATAATCAGTGTCTACCAACCTGAATTCATCGTACTCGGCAAGCGAGGTAATGCTCACCATGCCTTCGCATTTGTGCTCGATGGTTTCCACCCAAAAGCCAAAGGCCGCCACGCCGCTGATAACGCCTTCAAACTCCTCGCCCAAAAAGTCGCGCATGTATTCCACCTGCTTGTATTTGTTGGCGGCCCGTTCGGCTTCCATGGCGGCCCGTTCGCGTTCGCTGCAATGCTTGCACTTGGCTTCCATTTTTTTGTCAGGGTGAACCTTGCCGCTTAATATCTCTTCCAACACGCGGTGCACCATCACATCGGGGTAGCGGCGAATGGGCGAGGTAAAATGACAATAGTTTTCAAAGCCCAGGCCGTAGTGTCCGATGTTGTCAGTTGTGTAAGCCGCCTTCGCCATCGTGCGAATGCCTAATTGTTCGAGCACGTGTTGTTCGGGTTTTCCTTGCACGTCCTTCAACATGGTGTTAAAGGATTCGGCAATTTTTTCGGGTGAGCTTGTGTCAAACTTGTGGCCGAACTTTTTGGCGAAAGCCATGAAGGGCAACATCTTTTCTTCGTTTGGCAAGTCGTGTACGCGGTACGGAAACGGAATGGGTTTCTTGGCTACCTCAATCTTTGACACGTGCTGCGCCACAAATTTGTTTGCCAACAGCATGAACTCTTCAATCAGTTGATGCGACTCCTTGCTTTCTTTCACTACAATGCCAATGGGTTTTCCTTTCTCATCCAATTTAAACCGCACTTCGGTGCTGGAAAAGTTGATGGCGCCGGCATCAAAACGCTTTGCCCGCAAGCGCCGCGCAATGCTGTTTAACAAAAGAATTTCATCGCTGTAAATGCCGGTTTCTTTTTCGATGATTTCCTGCACTTCTTCGTAAGTAAAACGATGGTTTGAATGAATGGCGGTTCTTCCTAACCAATATTTTTTTACCGCACCTTTCGGACTCATTTCAAACACGGCGGAAAAGGTCAGCTTGTCTTCGTTTGGACGAAGTGAGCAAAGCACGTTGGAAATGTGTTCGGGCAACATTGGATTCACGCGGTCGGGCAGATAAACGGACGTTGCTTTTTTGTAGGCAAACTCATCAAGCGCCGTATCGGGTTGCACGTAATAACTCACGTCAGCAATGTGCACGCCGATTTGGTAATTGCCGTTCTTCAATACTTTGATGGAAAGCGCATCGTCAAAATCTTTGGCGTCAACAGGATCAATGGTGAACGTAAGCACGTCGCGAAAATCTTTCCGCTTTTTTATTTCACTCTCGGGAATCGCATCGGGAATGCGGGCCGCTTCTTCCATCACTTCGTCGGGAAACTCTATGGGAAAACCTGCTTCGAGAAGGATTTCTTTCATCGCCATGTCATTGGCGTCTCCAGCATTTAAAATACTGACCACTTCACCAACGGGTCGTTTGCTTTTGTCATCACTCCACTCCTTTACCCTTACAACTACGCGGTCATTCTCGGTCGCATTGTTAAAAGCTTTCTCGGGAATATAAATGTCGGGCATGCGCTTGTCGCCTTCGGCTACAAAAAAAGCAAAGCCTTTGTTCATCTCCAGCTTGCCCACAAACTCCGATTGTTTTCTTTCCGAAACACCAACCACCACGCCCTGCTTGCGTTTGCCGCCGCGGTCTTCTTTCAACCGCACACGAACCGTGTCGCCGTGCATGGCGCTGTTAAAGTCAGACGGACGCACAAGAATGTCCGTTTCCAATCCTTCTACAATGACGAAACCCATACCGCTGCGGGTAATCTCCAGTTTGCCTTTGTACTCGTTGTGGGTTTTGTGAGGATGTCCGCTCTTTTTTCTGTCGCCTTTCTTGCCGTTGTTTTTTCGTCCCATGATTATGCCGGTGTTTTAAAGTTTTCGATAAAGCCCGTAACCGCATTCAAAAAATCCACTTCTTCGCCAAACAAAAATTTGTGCTCAATGGGCATCACGTAAAAAGGCATGCCGTCAATTTCCTGCGCAAACTTGAGTAAGCGCATCGCGTCTTTTTCGGTGGTGAGAATCATTTTCTTTTTTGCCTCGATGCTCTCAAATCTTTTTTTGATGTCCCGCCAATCGTCAATGGAAAAAATATGATGATCGTTGTAATGCATCATGTAATAGGTTTGAATCCGCTCTTCTAAAAATGTTTTCAAAGGCCGCGGGTTGGCAATGCCGGTCACCAACAACATTTCCGTGGATTCCTCAATGTACGTAAAGTTATGGTGCGTGATGTGATAAGGTGTGCCATAGGCAATGGTGGTAAAGAAAATGCGCTGATCTTTTTGCGGATCTATTTCTTTTATCAACGCTTCTTTTTCCTGCACCGGAAGATCGGGAGGACATTTGGTTACGACAATAATTTGAGCTCGCTTGTAACTCTCTCTTGCGTCGCGCAAGTCGCCGGTGGGCAGATAAAAATCGCGGGTAAAAAGATTGCCGCAATCGGTGAGCAAAATGTTTAGTCCGGCTTTAATGGCGCGGTGTTGAAAGGCATCGTCAAGAATAATAACCTGGGTGTCGGGTTTATCGTGCAGAAGTTGCGGAATGGCGACCAACCGTTCTTCCCCAATGGCAACGGGAACGTCGGGGAACTTTTTATAAAACTGCAAAGGCTCGTCGCCAATGTCAATGGCCGTCGTTTCGGCATTGGCTAATGCATAGCCCTTTGTTTTGCGCTTGTAACCGCGGCTGAGGGTTGCCACTTTATAGCGGCCTTTTAAATGCAGCACCAAAAATTCTACCATCGGCGATTTGCCCGTGCCGCCAACCGATAAATTACCCACGCAGATCAGCGGCAAACCAAAAGAGGATGATTTCAAAATATTTTTGTCGTAAAGCCAGTTACGGATGCTAACGACAAAGCCAAACAAGAGCGCAAACGGCAGGAGTAAAATGCGGAAGGATTTTAAAAACCAGTTAGAAAACATAGGCCTTTTGCGGGGTGATACAAAAGTCCAAAGCTACGTCAAATTCATCGGCGTCTTCTATCTTGCCAACGGGTTCAAAATATGAAAGGCCGACTTTAATGCACGAGGGATTGCAGCGGTTTAAGTAACGGTCGTAATAGCCTTTGCCGTAACCCACGCGGTTGCCTTGTACGTCGCAAACAAGCATGGGTGCCAGCACAAGATCAATGTCTTCCGGGTTGATGATTTCAGCTTCAAGCGGTTCCAGAATGTTGAGGGCATTGGCTTCAAACACGGTGTCGGCTTTGCAGGCAACGGCTTCCATGTTGGGTTCTTTGATGTCCATCTTTGGATAACAAATTTGCAAAGACAAGTTTCTGAAATGCAGGTAATCGGTGATAAGAAAAGCATTTATTTCGTTGCGTTCTTCCATCGGATAAAAACTAAACACCGTTTGAAGGAAAGGCATCTCGATTGTTTGAAAATTTATCAGGATGAGATCGTCCCATTTCAATTTGTCTGCGTAAGAAATCCCTTCTCTTTTCTTGTTGTAAATCTTGCGGGCTTCCTTCTTCAACATGGCGTTCTTTTTCGGCTTACATTTCAAAAACAGAAAAAATTGTGGTTCCGTAATTCTTCTCCCGCAAATAATGCGGAAAGCTTTTGTAATCGTTGCGGGGCGTATGTTCCAATACAAACCAACCGCCGCTGTTCAACAAGGCTTTTTCAAAAATAAGTTTGGGCAGTTCGTCAATTGTGGTTAAGGCATAAGGAGGACCGGCGAAAATGAAATCGTATTTTTCGGTTGTTGTTTCAATGAACCGAAAGACATCCGATTTCACCACTTTAAAGTTTTCAAGTTTCAGTTCCGCAGCCGTTTTTTTAATGAAAGAAAACATCTTGTCATCCTTTTCTACAATCGTTAAATCCTTTGCGCCTCTTGATGCCAGTTCATAACTGATGTTGCCGGTACCGCCAAACAAATCAAGCGTCTTTAGTTCTTCAAAGTCAAGATTGTTTTGCAGGATGTTAAACAAGCCTTCTTTGGCAATGTCTGTTGTAGGCCTTGTGTGCGGCATGTTGGCCGGCGGACTGATGCGCCGTCCGCCCAGGTTTCCGCTTATGATACGCATGCGGCAAGATTAAAAAGCGAAGTGAAAAAATGATGCGGGTATGTATCATCTGACAGTGAAATTTCCGGCGGGTTTGCAAAATGCAGGTTGATGAAATACTGTTGAAGTTCGGTGACCAGATTCGAATCCTTCTCGATCAACCCCGATAAAATCAAATACACATTCTGCTGAGCCATGCCAAATTCATAACAAACTTTAAGCAGGTAATACACCACATCCAACGGCGTTTTGTACGCATAGGTTTGCGCCAGGTGAACGGCGGAATCTTTTTTCAACAAAACCCTAAAATGCTGGGTGGTAAAATGAACCAGGAGCTGGTTATCGGCAATATAGCCATTATAAATTTTAATGGTGGGCGTGTAAGCGTGAAGGAATTGAACCGATGTAAACGCACTTTGAACGGCCTGATTAAAACCAGCCGGGACCGAGTAGGCATTTACCAACTGCCACTCAGGAATGGCATCGTGGAAATAAGTTTGGCCGGCCTGGCTGTAAACGGCATCCAACATTGAATAATCTTGTTTGAAGAATTTGTTGGGAACAAGCAAGGCCTGTGAAAATGCAGCGCAAACAACCGCGTTTCCAACCCTTTTATTTTGCAGTTCGTTAATAATTTCCAAGAGCCGCCGTTCGGTTTCCGTTTCGTCAAACGAGAGGTATTTTAAGCCGTCTATTTTGTTATCGGCTTTGTGCCAATAAACATAACAGCAAAAATCATTTCCTGCCTCCAGCAGCAAGGCGTGCTCACTGCCAATTTCCCTGACAGGTTCGGTATTGAAAAGGGTTTTTACCAATTTGTTTTTTTGCAAATTACGGCCTTTGCAAAATAGAAAAATAAAGAAGCTTTCCTTCGCACGAACCTCTACTTATCTAACTTTTTACAGTTTCCTATTTTACGAGGTTGCGCAATGAGGTGTTGCAGCCGAATGCCGCATAGCGAACAAAGCGTTGAAGAGTGCGACGCAACAAATGTCTGATAGTTGGGCAGGCGCTGATTTCATAAAAAAAGTCCTTCCAAACGGAAGGACTTTAATCTGTTGAAGGTCGCGGGATCAATTAAGCTTCAGAACCTGCATCCGGCGCCGGGCGTCTTTCGCGGCGTTGGTAAGTAGGGTTTCTTCTTGCTCTTCTTTCTCGTTGAGCTTCTTCCTGGCGCTTGCGGATTTGTGCTTCGTGTTCCGTGTGCCAGGCTTGGAATTTGGTCATGGCTGTTGCTTCGTCAAACAGGCCCAGGCCTACACCGCGAAGCAAGTGCTTCAGGTACAGGACGCCCTTGTTCGATAAAAGTTTCCGGACAGTGTCGGTTGGCTGCGCACCTTTGTTTAGCCAGTCCAGCGCACGCTGACGATCCAACTGAATGGTGGACGGCTGCGTTTGCGGATTGTAGGTTCCTAACTTTTGGATGAATTTACCGTCGCGGGGAGCCCGTGCATCGGCAACAACAATGAAGTAGAAGGGTCTCTTCTTGGACCCGTGTCTTTGTAAACGGATTTTAACTGGCATCTTAAATGGAAATTTAAATGCGGTGAAACAATAATTATTATGGCTGCAAATCTAAGCCTTGCGGCCAAAAATCCAAATAAAGAGTTGGTAAAGTTTGGCGGAAAAGGTTTGTGGTTAAGCGCGATGAGATAAAAGCGTTTTCATTTCGCAAACTCTCCGCAGTTGGCGAAAACGCCCAGGCGCAATGGCCGTGCGCACAAAATGAAACTACAAACTACCAACCATAAACCTCAAATCGCTTCTGTTTCAAACCGCTCCACCGAATGGATGCCTTTAAGCGATTTCAGCCGGTCAACCAATTCGTCAAGTTCTTCCTTGTCGTGCACGAAAAGTTTGATGCTTCCTTCAAACAAGCCTTCTTTCGACTCAATGGTAATTGCGGAAATATTGATGCGCAGGTCGCCGCTGATGATGTTGGTGATTTTGTTTACAACGCCCACATCGTCCATGCCAATGATGCGCAGGCCGGTAAGAAAGGAAATCTCCTTGTTCTTGGCCCATTTTGTTTTAACGATGCGGTGGCCGTAATTAGACATCAGCTTGGCGGCATTGGGACAAGTGGTACGGTGAATGGTGAGGCCTTTACCCGTCGTTACAAAGCCAAATACATCGTCGCCGGGAATGGGCTTGCAACAATTGGCAAGATTGTAAACAATACGGTCGCTGCTTTCACCAAAAATGATAAGCTCTGTGTCTTTTTTGGGAAGGGAAGGATGATACTCAGGCTTTGGCTCCAGCGCTTTTGCCGGTTTTGGTGCTTCAATTTTATCGCCAACAACCTTGAACTCTTTTATTTCTTTGAGGTCAATGTTTTTTACAGCAATAGCGTAATACAATTCTAACGGTGAAGCCAGCTTGTAATACGTTACCAGTTCGTCAATATTGTGCGGGTTGACGACTGCGCCAAGCCCCTCCAGTTTACGCTGTACCGTATAACGACCTTCTTCCGCCACGGCTTTTTTCTCCTCCTTCAGCGAGTCTTTGATCTTGGTTCTTGCCTTTGCCGTAACCACGAAATTCAGCCAGTCTTCCGATGGTTTCTGTTTGTTGGAGGTAATGATTTCTACCTGGTCGCCGCTGCGCAATTTGTGCGAAATAGGGATCAGCTTGTGGTTTACTTTGGCCCCGATGCATTTAGAACCCACTTCGCTGTGGACGGCGAAAGCAAAGTCCAAAGCCGTAGCGCCGGTGGGCAGCATTTTTACATCGCCTTTTGGTGTGTAGATGTAAATTTCCTCGGCCAGAAAACTGCGTTTGAAATCTTGCAGAAAATCAACCGAGTCCACATCCTGCGAAGTAATGACTTCGCGAATTTGGCTAAACCATTTGTCAAAGCGGCTTTCATCCTCCTTGCCTTCTTTGTACTTGTAATGCGCCGCGAGGCCTTTTTCTGCAATCTCGTTCATGCGCTTCGTACGCACTTGCACTTCCACCCATTTTCCCTGCGGCCCCATCACGGTTGTGTGCAAGGCTTCGTAGCCATTGGCCTTTGGATTGCTAAGCCAGTCGCGTAACCGTTCAGGCAAAGGCGTGTATTCATCGGTTATCATCGAATACACTTTCCAGCAATCTTCTTTCTCTTTTTCGGGAGGAGAATTTAAAATAACACGTATAGCGAAGAGGTCGTAAACTTCTTCAAAGCTCACGCTCTTTTTTTTCATCTTGTTCCAGATGGAATGGATGCTTTTTGGCCGTCCGTAAATTTCAAAATCAAAACCGGCTTTTTCCATCTTATCGCGAAGCGGCTTGATAAACTCGTTGATAAATTTTGTGCGTTCGCGTTTGGTCTCGGAAAGTTTGCGGGCAATCTCTTTATACGTCTGTGGCTCCAGGTATTTCATCGCAAGATCTTCCATCTCCGTTTTGATGCTGTACAATCCCATGCGGTGTGCAAGCGGTGCGTACACATAAATGGTCTCGGAAGAAATCTTGAGTTGTTTTTCCTGCTTCATGCTGTCAAGAGTGCGCATGTTGTGCAGGCGGTCGGCGAGTTTGATTAGGATAACACGCGGGTCATCAGTCAGCGTGAGCAAGATTTTGCGAAAGTTCTCGGCCTGTTGCGAAGCGTTAACGTCCACTACATTTGAAATCTTGGTAAGGCCGTCAACAATTTTGGCTATCTCGCCGCCAAATTCGCGCTGTACATCATCCAGTGAAATGTCCGTGTCTTCAACGGTATCATGCAAGAGAGAGCAAATGGTAGAACGAACGCCCAGGCCAATCTCTTCGGTACATATTCTGGCAACGGCCAAGGGGTGAAGAATGTAAGGTTCGCCGCTTTTGCGGCGCATGGTTTTGTGCGCATCGGCGGCCATTTCAAAGGCCTGCCGAATGAGTTTACGATCACCGGGTTTAATACGAGCCTTCAGCGAGCGCAAAAGTGCCCGGTATTCCCGCAGAATTAGCTTCTTTTCCTGCTCCTCGTTTAAATTGTATTTTGGTAACTGCGCAACGGTTTCCATGAGCCCGAATATACGAATTGGCGTGGGTGAGTGAACGTTAATTAGTTGATTGGTTGACTGGTTAATTGGTTGAGATGTTGAGTGTTTTCCGGGTTAATGCGTTTGCTATGACCAATCAACTTTTCAACTAATCAACTGTCTTGCATTTCAGCCAACGATTGTTTTTCTTTAACAGCCTGTTGGCTAACGATTCATCCGTACACAATTCTAATTGTCATGAAAACAACCGCTACACAAAAAAATCAGTCGCCGGTTTTACAAACCATCAAAACGGCAAAGGTTTCAAGCAAAACAAGCCCGCTCCGCATTGTTTACAAAAGCGATTTAAACAACCATCGCTTCGCGCAACACGATAACCAGACGGTACACGACGCCGCAAGTTGGGACCAATCGTGGTTTGGCAATTACGAGTGAAGAAGGAACGAGGATGGACGTTGGATATTTCGTGTTATGCAACGTGTTTAGTTGCACTTATCCTTTGCAGGAATAGTAAGAAAAAGATAAGAAGAATTTGTCCTCATCGCGCTAACTCTCACCATCCAACGTCCGGTATTCAAATCATTTGCTGCGCTTCTTCGGAAGAAATTTGCGGTTGTGCCGTGTCTTCGTTTACTTCAACTTCCCGCTTGTGCAAGAAACGTTTTTGAAACAGCAACAATGTAAGTACACCGACTGAAATAGAAGCATCAGCGATGTTGAAGATGGGCGAGAAAAAAGTAAATTCCTTTCCACCAAGGATGGGCAGCCAATCCGGGAAGTGAGCGTTTTCAATCATCGGAAAGTAAAGCATGTCCACCACCTTGCCGTGCAAAAAGCCGCCGTAACCGCCGCCTGCAGGAAAGGCTTTAGCAATATGGGTGTAGGTGCTTTCTTCGAAGATCATTCCGTAAAACATGCTGTCAATTAAATTGCCCAAAGCGCCGGCATAAATTAAGGCGGCGCAAACGATAAATCCCTTTGAATACCCCTGCTTGACAATGCGCACCAAGTACCAACTGCCAAAGGTTACGGCCGCTAACCGGAAAAGTGTAAGAATCAGTTTACCCCAATTGCCGCCAAGCTCCATGCCCCAGGCCATGCCAGGATTTTCGATGAAATAAAACTGCGCCCAACGCTGTCCGCCCATGTCCATCACATGACCGTAAGGGAAAGAGGTTTTAATCCAGAACTTCAGGGCCTGGTCAATCACAATTACAAGGGCGATGATGGAAATGGCTGAGCGTAGCTTCACGGTAAAAAGTTAAGAGCAGCAAATATAAAGCACCACTTGCAACGGATGTGTGCAAAGGAGGAAACGGGAATTCATATAGGAATTTCTTTTGTTAAAAAAATATAACAATGAGTTTGCGTTCGTTTAACCGCGGCTTTCATCCACGTATGATTTCCGGTAGATTACACTTACAGAACCCGTAAAAGAAACAATGGGCGGGTGCAGCTTGATAATTTGCACCGAGATCTTTATTAAAGAAGGAAAAGCCTGTTTGATGGCTTCAGCTACATCCTGCGCAAGCGTTTCAAGCAAAGGCGTTGGCGTTGAGAAAATCTCTTTTGTTATGCGATAAACCTCGGCGTAGTTGACGGTTTGATGAAGCGATGAAATCGTTTCTTTCGGTACCTCCACTTTCAAAGAAATATTGACTTCAAATTCATTGCCCGTAGTCCTCTCCTCTTCAAACACACCGTGGTTTGCAAGAAAACGCAGGCCGTGAAGTTGGATAATGAAAGAAGCCAATTTTTGAAACTTTACTTTTCGATTGCTTACAAACCTTTTTCGCTTAGATACCGTTCGGCATCTAAGGCCGCCATACAGCCCGAACCCGCAGCCGTAACGGCCTGCCGGTAAATTTTATCCTGCACGTCGCCGGCAGCAAACACACCTTCGACGTTGGTCTTGGCCGTTCCGGGTTGCGTAAGAATATAACCCGCTTCATCCATGTTAAGAAAGGGTTTGAAGACCTCTGAATTGGGATTGTGGCCAATGGCAACAAAGAATCCTTTTACGGCAATCTCGTGCATCTCGCCGCTTTTGCGATTTTTAATGCGTACTGCTTCCACGGTTTTATCACCAAGAATTTCGTCCGTTTCAGTGTTCCAGTAAATCTTGATGTTGGCTGTGTTCTTTACTCTTTCCTGCATCACTTTTGAAGCCCGCATTTCCTCTCTGCGTATAAGCATGTGCACGGTCGAGCAAAGCTTCGACAGATAAAGCGCTTCTTCTGCGGCTGTATCGCCGGCGCCCACAATCGCTACTTCTTTTCCGCGAAAGAAAAAGCCGTCGCAAACCGCACAGGCACTCACACCATAACCGTTGAGCCGCTGTTCACTTTCAATGTTCAACCATTTGGCCGAAGCACCCGTCGCAATAATCACCGCGTCGGCTTCAATGAGTTTTTCTTCGTCAATCCAAACCTTATAGGGCTGTGTGGAGAAGTCCACCTTGGTCGCAAGGCCGTAGCGCAAATCAGCGCCCATTCGCTGCGCCTGCTTTTCAAAATGAATCATGAGTTCCGGCCCTTGAATGCCTTCGGGAAAACCTGGATAGTTTTCTACTTCGGTAGTGATGGTCAGTTGCCCGCCGGGCTGAATGCCCTGGTAAAGCATGGGTTTCAAATTGGCTCTTGCCGCATAGATAGCCGCCGTGTAGCCCGCCGGGCCCGAACCGATAATCAATAAATGCGTCCGTTCTGCTTGTTGATTGTCCATAATGAAGAGGCAAATATAAGGGAGAGGCCCATCCCGACCTTCCCGGTGGAAAGGCCACTAACGCACAAACCTCACCTGTCGGAGAAGTTGATAAAAATATTGCGTCGTTTAAATGCAAGGGTCTGTGTATAGATAGCCTTCCCACCGGGAAGGCGGGACGGGCCGCCTATTTCTTTATCACCAGCGTACGGTATTGCGATGCGTAACCCCCGAAATATCCCAATGCGTTGTTGGAAATATTGCCCAATACTTTTACCGGAGTTGAAAAAGGATTGCCAATGGATTGATACGAGAACTCCATCGTTCGCCAAAAATTATAAGTCGTCTTGTCAATATTGCTCAACTTAAACGTAACGGTATCGCCTTTGTTGAAAAACATATCGTCTTCTTTTATCTTTTGGTTCCTGTCAACACCGGCTTGCACTTGTAATTCGTAAGTCGTTCCGTCCACAAACAAATCATCAAACACCGAGTTTAGTCCGGGCAAGAAAGGGCCGCCGTTTCGTTTGGTGAAATACCGAACGTAATCGCCAAAGCCGGGCGGATCGGTAAAGCGCCCCGTTACAATTACTTTGTTCGTATCTAATTGCGGCGGACCGGGCTTGTACCAAAGCGAATCAATTTGTTTGGTGATGTTTGGAATGGTGGTAGTGGCCGCGTATTCTTTTCCTTGCGAAACAATTTTTAGCGAATAGCTTTTGTTTAATTCGCCTAAAAAAGCGGCGGATAAATTGGCGGAGTCAATCGAGTAATACGAAAGTGTGTAGCCGCCGGCAAGCGGAATATCGTATTGTTTCAGCTTCTGCGTTTTGCTTCCGTTTGAAACAAAAACATCCGCGCCACGCACAACGCTGGCCGCTAAAATTTCTGGTGAAATCTGCGAGAAATAATTCAGGGAAGTGGAAAGAAATACAAGTGGCGGCTGGCCGTTTTCGATGGTGGCCTCTACGACAAGTTTGGATTCTTCATCGGCCAATTTAAAATCTATGTTCTTTTCGCAGCCAAAGCCAAATACGGCGAAAGATAAAAGAATCAATTGCCACAATCTCGTGCTCTTGTTTTGCTGGCGCATCAAAATTTAATAAAGCACAAAGTTAGTCTCGGGTAGCATAAGCAATGATGGGTTGCGTAGCAAGAAAAGCGACGAGGTCTTAGCCGTTCTAATTAACCTTCACGCTGACTTCTGTTTCAGAACTGTTGCCTTTTGCATCATCGGCTTCCACTTTTATTTTATAAGTAGCTGCCGATGCTGCGGTATAGCTGCTTGCTAATTTGTAAATAGAGCTGTCGGGGACGTAATGTTCGTGAATGAGAAACGCGCCGGTGGTTGCGTTGATTATTTCCAGGTGTATTTCTTCAATTTTAGATTGATCGCTGATGCTTGCAACTATTGAAATGCTCTGGCCTAATGCAAAACCCTGATTATTGGATGGAGAAATCAGCATGATAACCGGCGGCGTTGTATCCGGCGCTTCGCCGTGGTCCTTTTTGCAGCCGGAAAACAACACAATAAAAAGTGCAAGGACTGGAAGATTTCTTTTCATACGATTGCGAAAGAATTAAAATGACGATGATCCACTCCTTTGTAAACAGCATTCGCCGCTTTGTAATCGCTTGTCCAAACCATTGCGCCTTCAACTATCTTTGCCCCGCTTATAAAACAGTTATGCCGGAAGAAAAGAGCCTGAATTTTATTGAAGAAATCGTTGAAAAAGATTTAGAAAGCGGCAAGTACAAATCCATTGTTACCCGCTTTCCTCCCGAGCCCAACGGGTATTTGCACATTGGCCACGCTACGTCCATCAACCTCAATTTTGGCCTCGCCAAAAAATACGGCGGCTACACCAATCTGCGCTTCGATGATACCAACCCGGCAACGGAAGAAACAGAATACGTGGAGAGCATTAAGGAAGATGTGCGTTGGCTGGGCTTTGAATGGAAGAACGAACATTTTGCATCGGATTATTTTGAGCAGCTTTACGAATTTGCCGTAAGACTTATAAAAAAAGGATTGGCTTATGTGGATGATTCGACTTCGGAAGAAATTGCGGCGCTGAAAGGCACGCCAACAGAGCCTGGAAAGGCCAGCCCTTTTCGCGAAAGAAGCACGGAAGAAAACCTGCGCTTGTTTGAAGAAATGCGCGAAGGCAAACATCCCGACGGCGCAAGAGTGCTTCGGGCAAAAGTTGACATGGCCTCGCCGAACATGATCATGCGTGATCCCATCTTGTACCGCATTAAACACGCACATCACCATCGCACTGGCGATAAATGGTCTATCTATCCGATGTACGACATGGCGCATCCGCCCAGCGACAGCATTGAAGAAGTAACGCATTCGCTCTGCACGATGGAATTTGTGCCGCACCGCGAGTTATACGATTGGCTGTTGCAACACCTCGATACTTTTCCTTCTCACCAATACGAGTTTGCCCGCCGCAATCTTTCCTACACCGTCATGAGCAAGCGCAAACTTTTGCAATTGGTGAACGAAGGACACGTGGACGGCTGGGACGATCCGCGAATGCCCACTATCAGCGGCATGAGGCGCAGGGGCTATCCACCGGAAGCTATCAACGAATTTTGCGAACGCATCGGCATTGCCAAACGCGACAATCTAGTTGACGTGGGCCTTCTTGAATTTTGCGTTCGCGAACACTTAAACAAAATTGCCTTGCGCCGCATGGTAGTTTTTGATCCGTTGAAAGTTGTTATTACCAATTACACGGGTTCAAATGAATTTCTGGAAGGCGAAGACAATCCCGAAGACGACAAGAGCGAAAGCCGCGAAATTCCGTTTGGCAAAGAACTTTACATCGAGCGGGAAGATTTTATGGAGAACCCGCCGAAGAAATATTTCCGCCTGTTTCCCGGTGGCATGGTGCGGCTGAAACACGCTTACATCATTAAATGTGACGAAGCAATTAAAGACGAAAACGGTAACGTTACAGAGTTGCGTTGCACTTATATTCCCGAAAGCAAAAGCGGTCACGACACATCGGGCATTAACGTGAAAGGAACTTTGCACTGGGTGGAAGTAACCAACGCCATCACTGCGGAAGTACGGCTTTACGACCGCTTGTTTAAAGTGGAAGATCCGTCAAACGAAGAGGGCGACTTTAAAGATTACATCAATGCTGATTCTTTACAAACCGTAGCTACTGCTTACGCGGAGCCAGCGTTAAAGGCTGCAAAGCTTGCCGAACGTTACCAGTTTTTGCGCAAAGGCTATTTTACCCTTGACAACAAAGAAACGCACGGCCGTTTGGTATTTAACCGCACGGTAACGTTGAAAGATGCCTGGGCGAAAGAACAGAAGAGGAATTAATAATTATTAATCATTAATTATTAATTCCTATCTGAGTGACGGTTGATCTCTTTCATTTGGCGCTGCTTTGCCTGGCTGCTTTCTTTGCCGGCTTTGTGGATGCCGTTGTAGGCGGCGGCGGATTAATTCAACTTCCCGCAGCCCTTGTTATCCTTCCTTCTTTCCCGGTGGCTTCAGTTGTTGGCTCGTTGAAGATTCCTTCCTTCACGGGAACGGGTGCGGCCGTTTGGCAATACATGAAAAAAGTTGACATGAATTGGAAGCTGCTTGCGGTTATTTGCACGCTTGCCTTTTTCGCATCATACAGCGGTTCTTACCTGCTTACGCATGTAAGCAATGCCTTTATGAAACCGGTGTTGTTGGTGGTGCTAACCGTCGTCGCCGTTTACACCTACGCCAAAAAAGATTTTGGACAAAAAGAGGAACATGACATTTCGAATGACAAGGAATTGCAACGCGGAATTTTCATTAGCTTAATCATTGGCTTTTACGATGGCTTCATCGGTCCCGGCGCTGGCAGCATTTTAATTCTTGCTTTTATCGCTTTGCTGCACTTTGATTTTTTACACGCATCGGCTCATGCCAAAATGGTAAACCTTGCTACCAACATTGGTTCCATCGTTTTGTTCGCGGCAAAGGGAAACATTATCTGGAGCATTGCCCTGCCAATGGCGGTTGCCAATTCTTTAGGCGGCTTCGCCGGTGCAAAACTGGCCATTGCCAAAGGCAATAAGTTTATCCGCATTTTCTTTTTGGTGATAATTGTTGGAATTCTGATCCGGTTTTGTTGGGACGTGTTTAAGTTTTGAAGTTTACATGAAGCGTTCAAAGTTTTAAACACAGATTATTATTAGCCGAAGAACTTTCTGCTTGCGTTTCAATAGCCGTCAAGCTATATTCGTGACTTTATAACGAACCGGATGCTTCAAACAGTGAAAAACAACCAACATGACCGTCCTCTCACGGCTCAACCAAAAACACTGCATCTTCCAGGCCTAAATGGCCTCCGGGCAATTGCGGCACTTGCGGTTTTAGCTACCCACATAACGGAAGGATTACGGGAATTTCAATTGCCTCTTTTAATGGGTACTTCGCCCGGCGATCATCCAATCGTGCCGATGGCCGGTGGTTATGGCGTTGTCATTTTCTTCACGCTAAGCGGCTTTCTTATCACCTATTTGTTGTTAGCGGAAAAGCAAAAACAGACTGTTGATATAAAGAAATTTTACGTTCGCCGCATTTTGCGCATCTGGCCGCTATATTATCTCTATCTCGCTTTGGTTTTTATCTGCTTGTTTTGTTTTAAACAGGCCTATCCGCCTGTCCTGCCTTACTATCTTCTGTTCGCTGCGAATGTCCCTTACCTTTTGCGTACGCCTTTGCCCTTTGCTCAGCATTATTGGTCACTGGGTGTCGAGGAACAATTCTATTTGTTTTGGCCCTGGCTTGTAAAGAAGTGGAACAAAAGCTTGCTAACCGTTATTCTTTCCCTGATTGCACTAATTCTGATTGCAAAGCTTTCCATCCACTTTTTTTTCCATTTGGATTGGGGACAAATCGTCATTGATGGATTTGCCTTTCATTGCATGATGATTGGCGGTGCTACCGCGATTTTATACAAAAATGGAAATTCACTTTTTTTAAAATTAACGGACAACAAAATCTCGCAGACTGTCGCATGGCTTTTTATCCTGGCAGTTCTAATTAATCGCTTCCATATTGCTTCAATTCTTGACCGGGAGATCATTTCTGTAGTAACCGCCGTCATCATCATCGGTCAGGTCAATACTAAAAACAGGTTGATCAACCTGGAACAAAAAGGCTTTGATTTTCTGGGTAAAATTTCCTTTGGCATTTACATTTATCACCCGCTGGTTATTTTCCTGACGTCAAAACTTCTTGGGCCTTTGGCAATGCCCGCTTTGCCTAAATACCTATTGGTTTACTTAACCGTTTCCGGCTTAACCATTCTGATTGCGCATTTATCGTATAATTATTTCGAAAGCTACTTCCTCAGGTTAAAAGAACGGTTTGCGGTGGTAAAAAGTGCTGCCACAAAAGAGGCAAAAGAATTGCGAATGCCGCGAAAAACAGAACCCTTTCAGCAAAGTACTGAATCGAATTAAACACGGTTTCCACCAACGCGAACAAATAAAATCCTGCACAGCCAGCGGCAGGGTTTGGATAAGAAGAGAACAGTTCTTATCGTTTCAGCACGAGTTCCAATTTCATTACCGACAACAGAGCTTTGGTAATTCATACGCATTCGTCACAGTCAGAAGCTCTACCCGGCCTTCAATTGCGCAAAAAAGGCTTGGCGGGAAGCTCAGAAGAGTCTTTCCTACCAAAACCCATGAAGCAGGAGCGTTCGCCATTGACGGTGTGAAAGTAGGCGGCTTCGTGTTTAAAGCAATCCATGCTAGATTTAATAACCGGCGAAACGAACCGCCTTCATGGCTTTGTTGCCGGATACGACGTAGAGAGAAACTCTTAGTAAAACACGCATGCTTGTTCAAGGCGAAGAAATATGGGATAACAAATAAGCGGAGCAAAATCTTTTTCGGAATGGGTACGAGGGCTTTAAAAGAATTGTCTTTCTAAATTATTATGAATTTGGAAGCAAGGTCGCAAGAAAGTTATCGTACGCATATCAACGTTTTTTTCAACTGACCTTTTACGTAGCGTCTTTAAAAAGGCGGTGCAGTTGTGGTTCAGGTTTCCGTCCTCTCAGACGAAACAATCAATTTTTCTCATTTTATTTCTCCTTAAGATCCAACAGTGCCCGTCTCCACTTTTCCAGCTCGCTTGTAATTGGCTATAATAACCCCACTTGGCGTAACTGTACTTTCTATTAATGTAAACGCTGCCGGAATCGGGCCTCCGTCAAATAGCTTTTTTCCTTTGCCAAGAGTCAAGGGGTGAATCATGAGCCACAGTTCATCCACCAGATCATTTTTAAGTAGCAGTTGAACGAGTTCACCACTGCCCCAAACTTTAATATCAGAACCATCAGATTTTTTTAGCTTTTCGATATCTGGCAGGCTGTTGAGGAAAACTGAATTTTTCCAATCTGACTTTTTCATCGTCGTGGACAAAACGTATTTCGTGACATCGTTGATTCCTGGCCAATAATCTGCGTGATCCGGCCAGTAGTTCTCCCATATCTGGAATGTCTTTCTGCCCAAAAGAAGATCTGAAGGCTTCATGAGTTTTTCCATAACCTTACCAGAGATTTCGTCGTCATAAGGTGCAGACCAACCTCCGTATTCGAAACCTCCCGATGTATCTTCTCCCGGTGCACCGGGTGCCTGCATTACTCCATCCAATGAAATCATTGACAAGACGATTATTTTTCTCATGTTAATTCACCTCCTTTTATAATTTATTCCCCCCAAGCTGGCTTAGAAACTTTTTCAATCCTTCGGCTTCGTTCAGGATGGATTTTGTTACGACACAAATCTCGTCAATAAACATTGTGCGGTTACCATTTCAATCTTGTGCTTTGAGCTTTGTATTTTTCCCTTCGCATCCTTGTGTGTATGCTTATGAGAGTGAAGTAGTTTTATTCCCAGTATGGTAGGTTGTCCCAAGAAAGGAATTTCCTTTTGATGTAAACAACGGCGTCTTTAAAACGTAAAATCTTGTTCTCAAACAAACTACTTTCCCAATCTACTGGAAAATCAAGTGTGACGTCCAGTGTTTGGCTGGCAGTATCTTCTTCTACTTTAAAAATCGTCGAATCATGGAAAGAGAAATCTTCGAAAATCATACTGGTTGTGGTTGCAGCCAACAGTTGCATTTGCGTAACTGCTGGTACAAATATATTCTGATTGCCAAAAGTTTTTATACCGACAACTCCTCGCTGAATAGAATTTCCGAACGCACAAGTGAGTGACACAACGAAAGCCGATAGTAGCACAAAAGCGAAGTCCATAAAAAGCCCCCTTGCTTTCGCAAGAGGCTTTCCGTTCAACTAGCAAATCTTATTTCTTCGGATTGAGTGCTTCGGTAATGCGGTCGTTCACATCCTGCAAATGCGCACGGCTGGCCGCATCTTTATACTCCGGTAAGGCAGCCCGAATCTCGCTTTGCAAAGTTCGCAACTGCGCCTTCACAATGGAAAGCGCATCGGTGGTTTTGCTGTAGGTGGGCGAAGTAATGCCAAAGGCGGCAAAGGCAGCGGGAACAGCGTTGTCGTCGCCTTTCAAATTATTGATCAAGCGCTCAACAAAAACCTTTTGCAAGTTGCGGCGGTAAATGTTAATCGGCTTGCGGGCTGATAGTTCGCTCCAAATGCTCTTGCGCAAATCGCTGATCATTTCGGTAGCGGTGTAAGCATTCGTTTCACCGCTGGCTTCGTAGCGAAACAATTTGTTAAAGGTACCGTTGCTCAACAACCGGCTCAACACACTGCTTTGTACGCCGTTAATTGTGGTGAGTGCGTTTGTTCCGGTAAGGCCCGCAATGTTTTTTTGAATCAGCCAGGTGGGTGTTGTAAATAACTGCTCTTGTAAAAACGCCATGGCTTCTTTTTGTTTTGCTTTGGGCGTGAACACTACTACCCTACCCGGTTCTTCCTGCATTTTCGGTGTCGTTTCTACGCCGCCAATGTTTTTGGCAACGTGTCCCATGTACCGGGTAAACTGCGTTACCAACTGTCCGTACATGTTGGTCAAATCTGTGTAATCTTTATCGGTTTCTTTTGTCCATTCAGGCAGTTTTACAATAATGCGCTTTAAATTTTTAATGCCGTAAGCGCTTGCCTTCATTGCATCGTCGCCAAGGTCTTCGTTTTGTGCACGAGGATCGTCAGGATCGGTTTCGGTGCCAAACCAAAGGCGTTTGTTTGCTTTTAAACTGTCCATCACCCATTTGTTTAAAAACGCTTCTTCGGCCCCGGGTGTTTTGTATTGTGGCATCCATTTATAGCCCCACTCAATGGCCCACTTATCGTAATCGCCAATGCGCGGGAAAAGGCCTTTGTCAGTGATGTTGTCCTCCGGTTGCGCCACGTAATTAAAGCGGGCATAATCCATAATGGAAGGCGTATGGCCGTTGGCTTCTACAAAGGCTTTGTTGCGCAGCTTTTCCACGGGCACGGTAGAAGACGATCCGTAATTGTGACGCAGTCCAAGCGTATGGCCTACTTCGTGCGAAGACACAAAGCGAATCAATTGTCCCATCAGCGAATCAGGGAAAACCAATTGCCTTGCACGCGGGTCAACGGCAGCGGTTTGAATAAAATACCAGTCTCGCACAAGGCTCATCACGTTGTGGTACCAGTTTATGTGCGATTCCAGAATCTCTCCACTTCGCGGATCGTGTACGTTTGGCCCGCTGGCATTTGGAATGTCAGAAGGTTTATACACAATGGCCGAATGACGTGCGTCATCGAGGCTCCATTCGGGGTCGTTTGCCGGTGCTTCTTTGGCAACGATGGCATTTTTAAAACCGGCTTTTTCAAAAGCCTTTTGCCAGTCGTTTACTCCTTGGATCAGATACGGAACCCATTTTTTGGGCGTAGCCGGATCAATGTAATACACAATGGGTTTTGCGGGTTCTACCAGTTCGCCGCGCAAGTATTTTTCACGGTCTTCGGGCTTAGGTTCCAGGCGCCAGCGGGTGATCATGCGGATCTTTTCAATGCCCTGCGGATTGGCATCAAAGTCGGTAAAGGAGGTGGCAAAATAACCCACACGCGGATCAAAATATCTTGCCTTCATCGGCATCTTGGGAAGAAGGATCAACGAGCTGTTTAGCTCAAACGTTGCCGGTGAACCTGCCGACGGCGGGCCAAAACTGATTCCGCCAGCAGGCGTAGGTGTTCGCATGTAGGTCTTCACCGTTTTTACCTCAATATTGTTGGGGAAAGAACGCAAGTCATCAACGTAAGAGTTTTCACGTTGATAAGCGTTTAAACCCAACGCTCTTTTCACAGGTGCTTCAAAGAAAAGGATGTCGTTATCGCCCATGAAATAATCGGTCATTTCAATAACAGTTCCTTTTGCGTGGGTAACCGAATCGTTTGAAAAGGCTTTGATATCAAACGAAGCGGCAATGGGCGAAAGGTTTGAGTTGCGCACCGATTGGTACATGCCCAGCGAGTCGCGGCCGGCTTCGTTAAACGAACTGCTGCGCAAAAAGAGCCTGTTGTTCGGACCTTTTTCAAAGGTGATGACGTTTTCACCAACCTGGTCGCCGGCATAACCCGTAAACCCGGCTCGTGGCCCCGCCGGCGCTTTAGCAATGCGGTTCACAACAAGAATCTCACGGCCCAACAGGGAGTCGGGAATTTCAAAGTAAAACTTGTCCTCTACTTTATGCGTCGTAAACAAACCCTTGTCAGTTTTTGCTTTTGACGTGATGATTTCGTTGTAAGGCTTGGGGCCGGTGTTGACAGGACGATTGAAACCTGGAAAACCCGGCGGCGTCGTAGTAGTGGCACTTGTGGGTGGCGGTGTTGTGGGTACGTTCTGTGCAAATCCTGCGGCACTGAAAAAAAGGGAACCGGTTGCCATGGCAACGGCAAGGCGAAAATTCATGAACTGGTTTTTAGATTTGGGAAACAAAAATTAAAACGCGGAAATTAAGACAGAAGCGTTTATCAATACGCATGGTAACAGAATCCTTAACCTTTCTTAACAGCCTTGTACGGGCTTTAGTTCAATAGCTTTCATCGCGTAGCAAAAGGTTTTACCTTACAGCAATGAAATTGTTATTGACCGTCTTTTCTGTCCTTCTTCTTTCTACCGGCTTCGGCCAGCGTAAAGAAGATCTGACGAAAAACAATGCATCGCCGGAAAGAAAGGCCATACTCAATGCTTTGAAGGAAGCGCTTCACCCCGACCTGAATCTAACACCAAAACTGGTGGTGAAAAAACTGGTGACGAAAGGCGGCTTTGCTTACTTTATTGGCCGCGTGAAAAACGAAAAAGGCGGCGACATTGATTTCCGTAAAACGGCATACAAAGAAGCTGTAAAAGAGAGAGTATTTGACGGCGACGGCACAAATGCCTTGCTCAGAAAAACGGGAAATAAATGGAAGGTACTCACCTTTGTGATTGGGCCAACAGACGTGCCCTGGGGCTGTTGGTGGAAGGAATTTAAAGCGCCGAAAGATATTTTTGATTACACGGAAAAGAACTGTGATTATGCAGAACGAAACAAATGAAGTTCAAAATCTTACAGTTCGACTTTGAACTTCTCAACTTTGTCCTTCTGGTTTCATCAGCGTTTTTCGCTTCATGTTGAGGTAACGATCCAGTAAGAACAGACCCAGTACTACATTCAACATCATAAAGGCATTCACCAGCGTATTGTTGAACATTCTTGAATAGTCAACCGCACCCAGATCAACCCCGATGGGACTTTTGGTGTTGCCGGCTTCCGACCAGTTAATTTGCGAAACGCCGTACACCAAAAAACCAACAATCATCGTAATGAAAAAAGCGCCAATGCCCCAAACAATTTTTTGGTTGATGTAGGCTTTCGTTGCCGGCGCAATTTGATACCGGGCAATTTCATCCATCACGTTTTTGGTGAAACGCAGCGAAGGTTGTTCCAGCTCGGTTTCTTTCATCAGCGTGTGCAGTTCCAACAGTTCGCCGTACTTTTCTTTCCAGGCATTGTTTTCTTCCAACAGTTCTTCAATCTTCGAAGCCTCGTCGCTTTGTCCATCGAGATACGACCAAAGACGGTCTTCCATATCCGCATCCTCGTGAGAAAAATTTTCCTTTTCCCTGTTCATACCTGCTTGTTTATCGGTTAATAAATATCGCGAACCTCGGCTGAAAAATGCCGCTGCATTTTTTCCTTTAGCCGCGTTCGGGCCCTGTGCAGTTGCACCTTCACTGCATTGGTTTCCTTTCCCAGGATGCGGGCAATCTCTTCCAGGCTTTGTTCGCCTTTGTAAAAAAGGCTAATCACCCGCGCATCGTCGGCACTTAAAAGCGCAATGGCTTCGTTCACCATCTGCACTTTGCTTTTCTGTTCGACCTGATTGGCACTCAGGCCACCATCCAAATTGCCGGCGGTCGCAAAAACCTTTTCATTGTCTAAGGATTGCACGTCCATTTTTTTCTTGCGCAAAAAACTTAAGCTGGTGGTCGTTGCAACCGTATAAAGCCAGGTGCTGAATTTTGATGTTCCCTTAAAATCGGCCAACGACCGGTAGGCTTTTACAAACACGTCCTGCGCTACTTCTTCTGCGTCTTCACGGTTTTTTACGTACCGCAACACCAGGGTGAAAACAAAATTCCGGTAACGTTCCACCAATTGGGCATATACCGGCGAATGGCCCGCCAGTACCAGTTCTATCAGTTCGGTATCGCCCCTTTCGGTGTGCATGGTGTATAAGACGACGGTGGAAAGTGTGAGGTTACAGGCAAAGGTAAGTTTGGGGTTTGAAGTTTGGGGGTGGCTTAATGTGCATGGAATCTTTCCTCCTTCGTGCGAAACTATTTGATGGACCAGGGGCTAGAATATCCATTGGGCTTTACTTGCGTCGCACTCGTGTACGTCCTATTCGCTGCGGGGCAAGATGAATAAAGTTCAAAGCGTACAAGTGTGCGACGCAACAGATGACGAATAGAATTATTGCCGCTGGTTACATAAAATTCCCATGCGTCTTCACCGTTTCGCGTCTTGACATGAAACCCTGCGCACGGTGGTTTTTCCGTTTCTTTGCGGCCATGAAAAAAGCGATGCTGCAAATGCACGCAGCCGTGTTCTTGTGGGGCTTTACCGGCGTTCTCGGGCGGGCCATTACGCTGCATTCGACCATGCTTGTGTGGTGGCGCTTGCTCATTACGGCTATTTCGCTTTGGGTCCTTTACCTGGCGCAGGGAAAATCAAGACGAATCAACCCGAAAGCAGGTTTGCAGATTGCGCTCATCGGGACTATACTTGCCTTGCACTGGGTTTGTTTTTATGCCAGCATCAAGCTCGCCAACGTGACCATTGCGCTGACCTGCCTTTCCACAACGGCTTTGCTTGCATCATTAATAGAACCCTTGATTCTGAAGAAACCCTTTGACCGCGTTGAAATTTTTCTGGGTCTTTTCGCCGTTGCGGGCATCATCATCATTTATTACAACCATCTGCAATTTTCCGTTGGCATCATTGTGGGATTGGCGGCCGCGGTATTTACCGTGTTGGTTTCGGTACTCAACAAAAAAATTGTGGACACTTACCAACCCGAACAAATCACGCTTTACCAACTCAGCGGCGGCTTCGTCGGGCTAACCGTTTTATTGCCGCTGTTTCAAACTTTTTTCGGCGAAAATTTTGTTGCGCCAGCGGGCTGGGATTGGCTTTGGCTGTTTCTTTTAAGTTGGGTCTGCACCATTCTAACGTTCTTTCTTTACATCCGTGCGTTGAAAAAAATTTCGGCCTTCACAGCAAACCTTGTGCTTACGCTGGAGCCGGTGTACGGCATCATTCTCGCCTTTATCCTTTATCACGAAAACCGCGAAGTAAGCCGCTGGTTTTACGTGGGCTTTGCGCTGATTTCGGTAGCGGTGGTTGTGCACACGCGGCGGTTGCTGAAGAGGAGTTGATTGGTTGATTAGTTGAGTCGTTGATTGGTATTGTTACAGCGAACCAATGAACCCATCAACCAATCAACAAATCAACTATTTTAGCTTCTCTCAACCACCACACATGAAACGCATATTTTCTCTTTTCCTCTTTTTCCCTTTGACGCTTTTCGCGCAGAAGAAACCCCTGGATCACAGCGTTTACGACGGCTGGCAAAGCATCGGCGAACGCCTGATAAGCAACGACGGCAAATGGGTTGTTTACACCGTTACGCCGCAGGAAGGCGATGCGGATTTGTTCATTCAATCAACGGATAACGTTCAGAGCAAAAAACGAGTGCCGCGTGGTTACAGTGCAGTGATTACGGAAGACAGTCGTTTCGTGGTTTTTCGCATTAAACCGCTTTACAAGGAAACGAGAGACGCAAGAATCAAGAAGAAAAAACCGGAGGACATGCCGAAGGATTCTATCGGCATTGTGGAATTGGGAAAAGATGCCGTGGTGAAAGCTGCCAAATTGAAATCGTACAAGACGCCGGAGAAGGGTTATGGCTGGGTAGCTTATCACAAAGAACGCGATGCGGCAACGATGAAGCCATCTGCATTGCCGACGCAAAAAACAGTGGACAGTTTGCGGCTAAAGATTGATTCGCTTACGCAATTGGTCGTTCAGCTAAAAAACATCAAAGGCGGAAACAAAGACGCAGCCGATGCAGACGAAGATCCGGCAACGGGTTCTTCTGCCGATGCTGGCAGTGATTTGTTGCTGCGCAATTTGGCTACCGGGAAAGAAAGAACCTTTAAAAACGTAAGCGAATATGCCTTCAACAAATACGGGCAAAAGTTGGTAATTGAATTTACCAAAGCGCCGAAAGACAGCAACAGCAAGGCCGGGGTGGCTTTGTTTGATTTAAAAACACAGCGGCTCGACACCATTTTAAAAGGCGGCAATGACTTTCGGTCTTATGCGTTTACCGACGATGGAAGCAAACTGGCTTTTGTGGCTGAACGCGATACTAATACAAAGGCGCTGCAAAAGTTTTACGGTTTGTATTTGTACCGTAGCGGCAATGATTCGGCCATTTTGCTTCTTGACAAAAAAAGCACGGGCATGAACACGGGCCTGACCGTAAGCGAAAACAGCACAATCAGTTTTAGCAAAAGTGGCAACCGTTTGTTGTTTGGCGTAGCGCCCATTCAAGCCGCAAAGGACACATCGCTGGTGGATTTTGAACTGGCGAAGCTTGACATCTGGAATTACAAAGACGATTACCTGCAATCGCAACAGCTTTTCAATTTGCAAAACGATTTAAAGAAAAGTTATCTCACCGCTTATGATTTTGCACAGAATAAAATCATTCCATTGGGTTCTGTGGGTTTGCCGACAATTATTCCAACGAACGAAGGCGACGGCGATTTTTTTGTTGCTGTAACCGACACAGGCCGCCGTGTGCAAGGCCAATGGGAAGGTTTGACCTTGAAAGATGTTTATGCTATTAACGCCAAAACCGGCGAACGAAAATTGGTGAAGAAAAACCTGCGCGGCTTTGTTTATCCATCTTCTACCGGCAAGTACATTTTGCTTTACGACAGCAAGGCAAAAAATTATTTTGCCTGGGACGGAACAGCGTTGAAGAACATTACATCGAAGATTACCGTGCCCTTGTACAACGAAGAAAACGACGTGCCCGATTACCCAAATCCTTACGGTGTGATGGGCTGGCACGAAGGCGATTCGGCTGTGTACGTTTATGATAGATACGATGTGTGGAAGATAGATCCGGCTACTGCCACTGCTAAAGCAATGAACACAGGCGATAGGAAAAAAGAGATTGTCGCACGTTATGTTCGCACCAATCCTGACGAACGTTTCATTGCAACAAACAGTTATCTCTTTTTTGACTTGTTTAACCGCAAGACAAAACAAAGCGGTTTTGTTGAATACAAAGATGGACGGGTTGTTCACGCAAAACCAATTGCACCTGCTGACTACATTGTGTATAAAAAGGCAAAAGACGCCGACGCATTTCTTTATTCAAAAGAAACCTACGGCAACTCACCCGACGTTTACGTTTATAGGTCGGGAACGGATTGGAAACTATCCGATATTAACTCCCAACAATCACACTACAATTGGGGTACAGCCGAACTGGTTCATTGGAAAACATTCGACGGTAAAAACTCCGAGGGCATTTTATACAAGCCCGAAGATTTCGATCCCAAAAAGAAGTATCCAATGATTACTTACTTCTACGAAAAATTAAGCGACGGCTTGTATCAATACATGCCCCCTGCACCAACAGCAAGCAGGTTAAACATTCCGTTTTTTGTGAGTCGCGGTTATTTGGTTTTCGCACCGGACATCAGCTACACAAAAGGCCAACCGGGCAAGGATGCGTACAACTACATTGTCAGCGGCGTGCAATCGCTTTTAAAAAATCCATGGGTAGATGGGAAGAACCTTGGCTTGCAAGGGCAAAGTTGGGGCGGTTATCAAGTGGCTTATTTAATTACCGCAACAAACATGTTTAAAGCCGCGTGGGCCGGTGCGCCTGTCGTGAACATGACATCGGCTTACGGCGGCATTCGTTGGGAAAGCGGCAACAACCGCCAGTTTCAATACGAGAAAGGACAGAGCCGCATTGGCTCCACGCTTTGGGATCGTCCGGATTTATACATTGCAAGCTCGCCGCTTTTTCATTTACCGAAAGTGAAAACGCCGGTCGTGATTATGAACAACGATGCCGATGGTGCTGTGCCCTGGTATCAAGGCATTGAATTTTTTACGGCCATGCGCCGTTTGGGAAAACCAATATGGCTTCTCAATTATAACGGCGAAGCGCACAACCTTGTTGAAAGAAGAAACCGCAAAGACATTCAGATTCGCGAACAACAATTTTTCGACTGGCAACTGAAAGGCGCAAAGCCAGCAAAGTGGTTAGCAGAAGGCGTACCTGCGGTGAAGAAAGGGAAAGATTGGGGACTGAATTTGGTTGATTAGGCCACTGGTTGCTTGGTTGATTGGTATTTACTTTCAAGTCAACCAAGCAACTGAGCAACCGGTCAACCAACACTAATGTACTTCACCAAACTCCGTTTCGCTACCGGCAATAAAGTTTCTTCGACCGGGAAGCTAAGTCTTGTTTCAATGCTATACACTGCTGGGTTAGGCAGGTGGCCGCGGCTTCGGATCAGATCATACTTAATATTCTCGTAGGTATTCACCATGGAGCGCTGCAATATTTCAACGTAAGTTGTTTTAATGCTCCGGAAAGCCTCGTTGTGCTTTTCAAAAATAGAAAGGCGGTATTGATAAACACGGGTGGCTTTGCTCTTGCCCGCGCTTAAAAAGAAATAGCCTTCCTGCACATCCAGCGGTAGCAAACCGACGGGTGAGATGGTGAGGTTTCCCTCAACAAATTCATAAATCTCCGCACCGCTGCTGATGGTGGTCTTCATTGTATCGGCGGCATAATAAATAATGTCTTCAAGTTCCTGCATTAGTTCTGTGTCTTCAATCATTTGTTCGTACAGCACCTGCAATTTTTCTATTTGAATGCCGGTAAGCTTTTTGGGAAACTGTTCCTGCAAGTATTTTTTGTTCTCCCGAAAGGCTACGATGTTGTTGTAATGAAAAATAAGGTCAGCGAGTTGCGGATACAATTTGTTCTCGCCAAACTGTTTGTTGATTTGTTGGAGGTAAGCCAACAAGGTGTATTTCTTTAGTTCGAAATCAATGTAACCTTCGGCAAACCAGGTTTCCGATAATTGTTTCATAGCCGTAGAATTTTATGTATTCAATTTACACCCGATAAAATTCAAATGCAATATCCAACTACCTTTAAAAGGTTAAAGTCTTTGGTTATGATACGCTACCTTCTGCTGGCTTTTGCGCTTTCTTTTCTTTCCTGCAAAACCACTACGTATTACATCAGCCGACACGCCGAAAAATCCGGGAACACAATGAGCAATGATCCGCCGCTTACGCCTTTGGGACAAAAGCAGGCGATGGATTTGCAGGCTTATTTGGCAAATAAAAAGATCGGCGCAATCTATTCAACTAATTTTCTTCGCACAAGAGCAACGGCACAACCGACAAGCGAGTTTTATCACCTGGCCATTAGTCTTTATAATGCTTCGCAATCCGCCGGTTTGGTGGATAGCTTGAAAGCGCACAACAAGCGCAACGTTCTTATTGTAGGCCATTCAAACACTGTGGATGACATGCTGAATGAATTCATCGGCAATCACGTGGCGGACGATTTACCGGATGCAGAATACGGCAGTTTGTTTATTGTAAAAAAGAAAAGCGGCAGTTATAGTTTTCGCAAAATTGCCGTGCCGCGTGTCACACCCTGATTGCCGGTGAATGTGTTTTTACCGCACGGAGCCAAGGAGCGAAGCAGAAAAGAATCGTCGCACATTGCTCCAGCCCCGAACTCCAAACTTTATATTTGTCTCCATGAACAAAAGGCCGCTTCGTTCGATCGGGTACAATTTTATTGCGTCCCCTTACCTGCCCGCCGGCAGAGACGAGTATCACCTTCGCAATTTTCAAAACCGCAACGGCATCCTGTACCGCAACCTGAGTGCCTACGAAATTGAAGTGCTGGTACGCAACCGTAACACTTCCGACGACTGGAACAAAATTCAGGTGTCAGACGCCTTTAATCCGGAACTGGTGAAGAATTGCAAGTTCTTCGGGCTCGTTCGCATCGGTAAACTAGAAAGTATCGCCCTTGAATACCACAACATCGTGTTGCCCGTAGGCTTGTACGACAGCACAATCATCAGTTGCGATTTTGGCGATAACGTGGTGGTGAACAACGTCAACTATATATCTCACTACATTGTGGGCAACGAAGTGATGATTGCAAACGTGAACGAATTGCACGCCACCGATCACTCCAAGTTTGGCAACGGCATCATCAAAGAAGGTGAAACCGAAGACGTGCGCATTTGGCTGGAAGTATGCAATGAAAACGGCGGCCGGAAGATTCTCCCGTTTAACGGCATGCAACCGGGCGATGCTTACCTGTGGAGCAAGTACCGCAACGACGAAGCGTTGATGGAACGGTTCAAAGAATTTACCGAAAGAAAGTTTGACAAGCAGCGCGGCTATTACGGTAAAATTGGCGACAACTGCGTGATTAAAAATACCGCCATCATCAAAGACGTTTGGGTAGGTCCGCACGCTTACATTAAAGGCGCGAATAAACTGAAAAACCTGACCATTAATTCATCCGCAGAAGCGCCGTCGCAAATTGGCGAAGGCTGCGAATTAGTGAACGGCATTGTTGGTTTTGGCTGTCGCATTTTCTACGGCGTTAAAGCCGTTCGCTTTTTCATGGCTTCGCATTCGCAACTGAAATACGGCGCACGGCTGATTAACTCTTACCTCGGAAACAACAGCACCATTTCTTGTTGCGAAGTGTTGAACTCTCTCATCTTTCCTTCGCACGAGCAGCACCACAACAACTCGTTTTTGATTGCGGCCACAGTGATGGGGCAAAGCAACATCGCCGCCGGCGCCACCCTGGGCTCAAATCACAACAGCCGCGCAGCGGATGGCGAGATGGTTACGGCACGCGGCTTTTGGCCGGGCCTGTGTGTAAGCCTCAAACACAATTCTAAATTTGCTTCGTTTACACTGGTTGCCAAAGGCGATTATCCCGCGGAATTGAACATTCCGTTGCCTTTCAGTTTAATCAGCAACGACGTGACGAACAACAGGCTGGTCGTGATGCCGGCCTACTGGTTTATGTACAATTATTATGCGTTGGCACGCAACTCGGCCAAATACGTTGACCGGGACAAACGCACGAAAAAAATTCAGCACATTGAATACGATTATTTGGCACCAGACAGCGTGAACGAAACTTTTGATGCGCTTCGTTTATTACAAAAAACCGTAGCCAGGGCAGCAGGCAAAAAAGGAGACGAAACGGTCCTGATTAATGAGGGTGAAGCCTTGTTGAACGGGACAGACGTTGATTTTAAAAACACAGCGGTTTATGCCGATGGCTTCGAAGGCTCCAGCCGCCTCGTGCAAATTGTAAAAGTGCGGGAGGCCTATTTTATTTACAAGGAACTAATCGTTTATTACGGTATTGAACAAGTAGTTTCGTTCGTTAACCGGCACAGCATTTCTTCCTTTGAAGAGATGTTGCAAGCGCTGCCGTCATCTCCGCAACGTTTTGCCTTCTTGAACGTTGGCGGTCAATTGCTGCCCGAACGTTCAGTGCAAACACTGCTGGAACAGATTAAGCGGGACGAAATAAAAAGCTGGAACGAAGTGCACCGTTTTTACCAGCAAAACGGCAAGGCGTATGCCGAGCAAAAATTACAGCACGCCTTCGCTTCTTTACTCGAAATTTTGAAGATCGGCAAGATGGAATTCACACCGGAACGTTTTGCTTCTTTGTTGAAACAGGCGCTTCAAACCAAGCGCTGGATGGTGGATCAGATTTATGACTCAAGGGCGAAAGATTACAACAGCGAGTTTCGGAGAATGGTTTACGATGACGAAGCAGAAATGGCAAAGGTTGTGGGCACATTGGAAGATAACGTTTTCATTAATCAGCAACGCGAGGAACTGCGGTTGTTCAGCGAAACGGTACAGGAAATTGCAGAGCGGTTTCAATTAGTAACTCCCGCTTTTTGAAACATTCCATATCTGGCAGATATGGAATGTTTGCTGTCTGCAAGATCAAGGGCCGTCTTATTTCTTCCGGAAAAATATTCGCACCGGCACACCGGTAAACGCAAAATTTTCCCGCACTTTATTCTCTAAATAATTCCGGTACGGCGTTTTAACGTCATCGGGAAAATTGGTAAAGAACGCAAAGGAAGGCACGGCTGTTGGTAACTGTGTAACGTATTTTATTTTGATGGGATGCCCTCTCACCACCGGCGGATGATAGGCTTCAATGGCTTTTAATAATTTGTCGTTGAGTTCCGATGTTGGAATTTTTCGTTTACGGTTTTCGTACACCTCAAGTGCAGCTTCAATGGCTTTAAATATGCGGGTCTTTTCTTTCACCGAAACAAACAAAATGGGTACGTTGTTAAACGGCGCCAATCGTTGCTTCAAGGTCTTTTCGTAATCGCGGGCCGTATTGGTTTCTTTGGCAACAAGATCCCATTTGTTCACCAGCACCACAAGGCCTTTTCCCTTTTTAGCAGCCAAACTGTAGATGGTTAAATCTTGGGCGGTGATGCCTTTTTCAGCATCTAAAAGCAACAAACAAACATCCGCTTCATCCAATGCTTTAATGGCGCGAATGACCGAATAAAATTCAAGGTCTTCGTGTACTTTGGCTTTGCGGCGAATGCCCGCGGTATCAATTAAAATGAAATCTTTTTGAAAGAGTTGATAACGGGTGTGAATGGTGTCCCGCGTTGTTCCTGCAACATCGCTAACGATGGTTCGCTCCTCGCCTATCAAGGCATTTAACAGCGATGATTTACCTACGTTTGGCTGCCCGATGATGGCAAACTTTGGCAGGTCCGTATCTTCCTCTGCATCCTTCTCTTCTTTCATCAATTCGGTAACGTCGTCAAGTAAATCGCCGGTGCCGCTGCCGCTCATGGCGGAGATGAAAAAAACTTTGTCAAAACCGAGGCTGTAAAATTCTGAGGCCTCCAGCAAGCGTTCGTTGTTGTCCACTTTGTTTACGACCAGGAAAACCGGTTTGGTAGAACGGCGCAGAATGTCCGCCATCGAATCGTCCAAATCCGTCATTCCCGAAGCCGCATCCACCACGAATAAAATCACGCTGGCTTCGTCCATGGCAATGCGCACCTGCTTGCGAATTTCGCGTTCAAAAACATCTTCGGTATCGGGCACAAAACCGCCGGTATCAATCACATAAAAATTCTTTCCGTTCCAGTCGGCAATGCCGTACTGCCGGTCGCGGGTCACGCCGGGAATGTCTTCGACGATCGCTTTGCGCTGTTCCAGCAAGCGGTTAAAAATAGTGCTCTTGCCCACGTTCGGTCGTCCTACAATTGCTACGGTAAATGCCATTCAGTTTTCGATTTATGATTTCGGATTTCGGATTTGCGATTGCCTAAAATCGGCAATCCGAAATCGTCAATCTGCAATGTTTAATATCCGTACTCTTTCAAGTACAGATCGTTTTCGCGCCAGTTTGGGCGCACTTTTACAAAGAGTTCAAGAAACACTTTTTGCTCCAGAAATTTTTCAATCTCCACACGTGCCATCGAACCGATTTGCTTGATCATTTTTCCGCCGTCGCCGATGATGATGGCCTTTTGCGATTCGCGCTGCACAACGATCTCGGCCCTGATTTTTATCAGCGTTGACTTCTGTTTGAATTCCGCCACAACAACGGTTGTTTGGTATGGAATTTCTTCTTCAAACAGTGCGTATATCTTTTCCCGGATGATTTCGGCGACAAAAAACTTGGTGGGCAAATCAGAGATTTCGTCTTCTGCGTAAAAAGGTTCGCCTTCAGGCAGATAACCCACAATTTTTTGCAGCAATTCCGCAACGCCGATTCCCTTCAATGCTGATACGGCAATGACTTCTTTTGCGTATTTTTTTTCCTTAAAAAAAGTCGTTGCTTTTTCAATTTGTTCTTTGCTTCCGTTGTCCGTTTTATTGACCACGACAAGCGACGGTACTTTCAACCGCAAGGCCGAAAAAATTTGATCGGCTTCGTTCAAGTCGTCTTTTACGTCAACGAGCAGTAAAGCAAGATCGGCGTCTTCCAGAGCACTCTTTACGGCCTGCATCATTTTTTCGTGCAGTTTATATTTTGGATCAATGATGCCGGGCGTGTCGGAAAAAATAATCTGATAATCTCCCGTGCTTAAAATGCCCTTGATGCGGTGCCGCGTGGTTTGCACTTTTGGCGAAACAATGGCCAGCTTTTCCTGCATCAATGCGTTGAGCAAAGTGCTCTTTCCCGCGTTGGGCTTACCAAATATGTTAACAAAACCGGCTTTCATTATTGGCTGCAAATGTAACCGAATAAAAAATGTTTGGCGGTAAAGGATTGCGCTCCTATATTTGCACTCCGCCTTTAAAAAAGGGCAGAAAACAAAAGTTCTTTCAAACAATTTATATCGCGAAACAACAGAACAAAGCTTGTTTCGATTAACTTTATATCGCGAAGTAGAGCAGCGGTAGCTCGTCGGGCTCATAACCCGAAGGTCGCTGGTTCGATCCCAGCCTTCGCAACACGTAAAAGCCTCCAATTGGAGGCTTTTTTATTTCTTCAACTTTTGCGTTTTGTTATTTTTCCAGTTTGCTCTTCAGGTTTGATAACCCGGTATTGAAGTCGTCGCCAATCATTTTATCCATGTCCATAAAAAGACGCATCACGTTGAAAGGGTAAGTCATCTTGCTGTCGAAGCCCCAGCGAACTTTTGTTTGGTTCTCCGAAACCGGTTCCGTGATCATGTACGAAGTCGCCATGGATTCCATCGGTTTGATGAAATGAATTTCGTAATCAATCCGCTCTCCTTCTTTTAATGCCGCAATTTTCTGTTCGCCCTTTCCCACATTTTTGTTTTTACTTTCCCAAGCCGATACAAAACCCACCGTGCCGTCCGTACCGCGAAATTCTTTTTTCATGGCCGGGTCCATGCCCGCCCATTTGCTGTAATCGTTTTGATTTTTCAGGTACTTCACGTAATTGAACACGTCTGCTTTGGATTTGTTGATGACCACTTCACGTTCGGCGTGCAAGTCTTTTTTCACAAACAAAGCCGTGATTAAAATAAGAGCTATCAAGCCCAACAAAAACAGGCCGATTCTTTTTAAAATTTTCATGACGATTGATTTTGATTTTAGCATTCAGGTTTGAAGGAAGCTAAAAGAAAGAAATGTTGCAAAGTTTTCCAACGAATTCTTTCATTTTCTTTTGATCCTGTAAACGACGTCCTTCTCTACAATGAATGTTTGCATTGTTCTTTATTTTATCGATTCAAACCTATCGTCTATTTTCTTGTTTACCATTGTACGCCTGCGGCGTTTTGCAGGGCCGCTTGCGGCAATTTTTGTTGTAATTTAAACCCCATGAAGCACATCTCCATTCTTGTTCCGCGCCGCGCCATTTTGGGTAGCCTCGAAGGCACGAGACAGTTGTTCACACAAGTCAATTTCTTTTTTAAAGACCGCGGCGAAGACGCTCCTTTTAACGTGCAATTGGTGGGGCTAGATGCTGCCACTTCCCTCACGGGCGGCTTGTTTACGGCACACAATCACGCATTGTTGCACAACGTAAGAAAAACTGATTTGATTATCATACCCGCTGTTGACGGCGACGTTCAACAAGCCCTTGAAGACAACAAAGAATTCATTCCCTGGATTGTGGATCAATACAAAAAAGGCGCGGAGGTGGCCAGTCTTTGCATGGGCGCATTTTTGCTGGCTTCGACCGGATTATTAAACGGAAAAAAATGCGCTACGCACTGGATGGCGGCGAATGATTTTCGCAGAATGTTTCCGGATGTAAATCTTGTAACCGAAAAAATTATCACCGACGAGCACCGCCTTTATTCCAGCGGTGGCGCTTTTTCTTATTTAAACCTGATTTTGTACCTGATTGAAAAATATGCAGGCCGCGAAATGGCCATTCTTTGCGCCAAAGTTTTTGCTATTGAAATTGAGAGAGACAGTCAGCTTTCCTTTACCATTTTTCAGGGGCAAAAAGGCCATGCCGATGAACAAATAAAACAAGCACAAAGTTTTATTGAAAAGAATTATGCAGATAAAATTAGCGTTGACAGTCTTGCCACAATGCTTGCCATTAGCCGCCGTGCTTTTGAGCGGCGCTTTAAAAAAGCGACCGCCAACACAGTGAACGAATACATCCAACGGGTGAAGATGGAAGCGGCAAAAATGAGCCTCGAAAGCACAAGGGAAAACGTAAACGAAGTGATGTACAAAGTGGGTTACAACGATACAAAAGCCTTTCGCACAACGTTCAAACGCATCACCGGCTTATCACCGTTGGAATACCGCAATAAGTACCGGGATCTTTCAGAAAAACAAATTGCGTAAACACTTTGTTGAAATAAAAAAACGACAGGCTTTTTGACCTGTCGTTTTTTTATTTTCCGTGTGATTTAATACCCTGGATTCTGCCCGTACAATCCCGGCGCGGCATCTAACTGCGACTGCGGCACGGGATAGATGACGTAATTATTGGTTACTTGCTTCATCCGGTTCTGCGTGTCTTCCGAAGCAATCCATGCGTTCATAACGGTAACCAAATTACCGCTGCGCTGCAAGTCAAACCAACGCAAGCCTTCGTCGGCAAATTCTCTTCTTCGTTCGTCGTAAAGCTGTGCCAGTGTAACGTTGCTCTTCGCAGACAAACCAGCCCTTGCTCTTACCTGGTTCACAATGGCGTCAACATCACTCTGCGAACCCGGTGCGCCGTGCAAAATGCATTCGGCTTTCCACATCAATACATCAGTATAGCGAATGGCAATAAAGTTCTCAGCCCAATCAAAACGGCTTGCGGTTGGAATCTTGGTAATGTCCAGCCATTTCTTGTAAAAAGGACGTGTTTCCGTTGTTCCCTGAAAAGTATAACCGGCCGTATAAATCGTAACTGGTTTGCGCACGTCGCCAGTTTCGTAAGAGTTCAACAAATTGTTTGAAACCGGGATGATCTCGAGGCTGCCGTTTGCGTTTGAATTGCTGCCCAAGGAACTGAAATAGGTGTTCGGCGTAAGGCCCCAAACATACGTAGCGCCCAATGTTGGATTTTGTCCCGACATGTACATCACGTCAAAGATGGCTTCCTTGTTTCCGGCAGGCGTGGGGCTTTGGTTGCTGTACGAAAAAATGTTTGCGTAGTTTGTATTGAAGCCATAACCACTGTTCGAAAGAACATCCTGAATCAATGGTAGAGCAAGACTCCATTCATTCAGTCCCAAGCCCGGTCCTTCAATGTTGTAGGTTGGTCCCGAACGCGTCATGTACACCAAAGCCAGCAAAGATTCGGCGGCCCATTTTGTTGCCCTTCCCACATCCGTAGACGTGTAAGCAGGAAACGTTCCGCTGTAATTGGCCGGTAGGTTTGCCGCGGCAAACTGAAGATCGGCAATGATCAACTTATATACATCGGTCACAGAGCTGCGGGCAATGGTGTTTGCTTCTGCCGCTGTTACGGGATGATCAATAACCGGCATTTTTCCAAAGTATCTTACCAATTCAAAATAATAAAATGCACGCAGGAATTGCGCTTCGGCCTGCAGGCGTGTAGCCAGTGCAGCAGAACCGGCATTGGCGCCATTTTTCTTCAACTGATCAAGAACGGTATTGGCTTTGAAAATGCCGCTGAAATCCGAACTCCAGGCATCTTCCACGTAAGCATTGGAAGCAATGCCGGGCAGGAAGTTGTTGATTGGATCCCAGTCGCGTACCGTTACCGAAACACCGTAAATATTATCGGAACGGATTTCGGAAAGATTCAGCAAACGGTCGGGATAGCCACGAAGCGAATTGTAGGCCGCGTTCACTGCCTGAATGAAATCAGCAGGCGCCGCATAGAAGGTTTGCGTCGTTGCAGACGACAAAGGCGTTTGATTCAAATCCTTTGTGCAGGAAACAACCACAAAGGCCAAAGCTATAATAACGAAGTATGCAAGTTTTTTCATTGTGATAAAGTTGCGCGGATTAGAAAGTAATGTTTAAGCCCAACACAAGCGACTTTGGCAAGGGCAAACCGCCGTAATCACCCGCTTCGGGATAAGAACCGTTGGAGCTGATGGTGGTGTTGGCCGCTTCGGGGTTTAAGCCGTTGTAATATTTGTCCCAGCCGAAAAAGTTCTCCAACGAGAGATAAACCCTTGCGCCTTGTATCGCCGATGTCTTCCAAGCTGATTTCAGGTTATAGCCAAGAGTAATGTTGCGAACGCGAACGTAATCGGAAGAATACAACCAATCGGTGTTGGCAATAAAACCAAAGGTTGAATAGGCCTTACTGAAACGTCCGGCGCCTTGATTGTCGGGCGAACGCCAGCGGTTGATGTAGGCCTCCGGTGCGTTGTCGGTAAAGCCTTGGCCCGTACGGGTAATGGCTCGTCCCAACAGGGAATAAATGGAGCCGCCGGTTTGCCCTTGTACCAGTACGCTTAAATCAAAACCTTTGTAACGAAAGGTGTTCGTCATTCCGAAAATATAATTGGGATTGGGATGCCCAACAATTTGCTTGTCGGCTTCGGTAATGATGCCGTCGCCGTTTAAGTCCTGGTATTTTGGATCGCCAACGGTTTCAACGCTGTTGTAAACGGCAACTTTTTTGGCAATGTCATCGGCGGTCAGAAAACCAATTTGCTTCACCACGTAAATGCTGTTCAAAGGCTGTCCTACACGAAGGATGGCATCGGTTACGTCAAAGCCGTTCGGAATAATGATCTGCGTTTGGCCGGGGCCTAAAGCTTCAACGGTGTTCTTATTGTGGCTTACGTTCAAGGTTGTGTTCCATTGAAACTTGCCTACCATGTTGCGAGAGGTGATCTCTAACTCTTCTCCAATATTCCGAACCGCACCGATGTTTTGCAGCGCACTGGCAAAACCCGTTACCGCCGGAACCTGTACGTTCAGCAAAAGATCGGTGCTAAGCTTATTGTAATAATCGAACGAACCTGTAATGCGGTTGCGTAAAATACCAAAGTCAAAACCGGCATCATAGGTTTTTGATTTTTCCCATTTGAGATCTGGGTTTGAAATGACGTTCGGGGCCTGTCCAATGGCAGCCGTTGGTGTGGAACCGAAAACATAACCATAAGAACCGAGAGTAGGAACATCGTAATCGGGAATCTGGTTGTTACCGTTTTCGCCAAAGCTAAACCGCAGTTTGAAGTCGCTGATGACGGGCAATGCTTTCATAAAATTTTCTTCCGTCATGCGCCAGCCAAGAGAAGCGGAAGGGAAAATGCCGTATTTGTTGTTTGAACCAAAACGCGAAGAACCATCCGAACGCAAGCTTGCCGATACAAGGTATTTATCCTTGTAGCCATATTGTACGCGGCCAAAGGTGGACAGCAAAACGTTTTTTGTTGAAGTGGTGTTGCCCGTAACAGCAGCGGCAGCATTCAACGTTTGCACGGCAGCGTTGGTGTAGCCACCGCTTGAATTCAACTGCGTTCTATCCAAACGCTCCATGTTGTACGAATAACCGGCCAATGCGCTCAGACTGTGAACTTCGTTGAAACGCGTTGTGTACGTCAACGTGTTTTCGTTTACAAACGTTTGGCGGCGATAGCTGCTGTAAGAACCCGATGTTGCGGACAGCAAATTGTTTGTTCCATTGAAGGTCCGGCTGGCTTGCGTACCGGTAACGACGTACGGCGTGTAACCGTTTGAAATGTTATCGGTGTTGTCAAGGTTCAAGGTTGTTCTAAAATTCAAACCTTTGATAATTTGCAGTTCACCGTAAATCGTACCAAGTGTGCGGTAACGTTTGCTGAGACCCACGATGTTCTCGAGTTTGCCCAGCGAACCGTTTGAACTGTTGCTCCAGAAATACGTTGCGTTTTTGCCAATGTTGGGATACTGGCCCACCGAGTCTTCCTGCAGCGGCGTCATGCTCAACGCCTGGTGAAAAATATTGTCCTTTCCTTCCACACCCGGATCATGCGTGATGGAATAGGTGGGCGCAATGTTGATTCCGAATTTAAGATACTTAGAAGCCGTGATGTCAACGTTGGCTCTTGCCGAATAAGCTTTGTAATCAACATCGCGAATAAAGCTTTGTTGATTGGCATAGTTGCCTGAGAGATAATAACGCACCGATTCGTTGCCACCGCTTGCCGACACGTCGTAGTTCTGCGTCAATCCTTTTCGTTCGATCTCGCTTTGCCAATCGTGATAGGTTAAGCCCGGATGGCCCGGAACGGCCCAACGCGGATCAATCATATAAGCCGTGTTGATTTGACCCGCAGCCAAACCGATTTTCGCTCGGCGTGTATCGGGATCATCATTGGCCGTTGCGCCTTGAGCGCCGTACTTAAGTACATAAGCCGCGTTGATCATTTCGGTGGCACGATCAATCCATTGCTCGCCGTTCAGCATCTTTAATTTCTTGCTTGCTTCCTGGTAGCCGGTGTAGGCATTCACACTTATTCTTGGCTTGCCAATCTGTCCTTTTTTCGTGGTGATGAGTACCACGCCGTTCGACGCTCTCGAACCGTAGATAGCGGCCGCGGCTGCGTCTTTCAATACTTCTATGCTTTCAATGTCATCTGGGTTGATGTTGTCAAGCGGGTTGCCGGTTGAATAGTTTCCATTGCCCGAATTGCTTGAGTTTTGGGCCAGCGGAAAACCGTCAATAACGTACAGCGGTTCATTGCCGCTGCTGATGGAACCGGCACCGCGAACCTGTACGCTAAAACCTTTGCCGGGGATGCCGGTATTCTGTTTTACCGTAACGCCGGCGAGTTGACCTACCAAGGCTTGGTCAACGCGTTGAATAGGACGCTCATCAAGATTTCGTGCATTAAATTTTGAAACCGCACCGGTCACGTCTCTTTTCTTTTGCGTGCCGTAACCAATCACAACAACGTCTTCCAACGAACCGGTTGATGGCTTCAACGAAACCGAAATTTGTGATTGATTGTTCACCGGCACCTGCTGGCTTTCAAAACCAACGGAACTAAGTTGAAGCGTTGCTGATGCCGAAGCCGTGTTGATAGAAAACGTGCCGTCTTTTTTTGTGATAGCAATGTTCTTCGTTCCGCTTTCCTGCACAGTTACACCTTCAACCGGTTGCCCGTTGTTGTCGGTTACCCGTCCCGTTACCGGAAACTTGTTTTGTGCGAAGGATAACGTTGTGGTAAAAAGCAGAAGAAAAAGAACGAGAGTTCTTTGTAGAGAAACGAAAGATTTCTTCATATAGCTGCATTGAGGTTATAAATGCACAACCAAATTATTCAAGCGGGAATCCCTTTTCGTCCTGTTCCATCCTGCGCAAACGTTTGCCGGGAACAGATTTCATCAATTTTGCCAAACGAAAGACGATGCAACTTTTATACTCAACTATGCAAGAAACTTCACCAGGCTGTTCTATGTAATTGACGCACAATTGGAATTCCCCTTCTCCACAGACAGTGCTATTGCTTTAATTGATGCACCGTAAACAACACAAGCAAAAACTTTTGTGCTGTTGAAGGTTTGAAAAAAGAAAGGTCTAAGGTGTAGAATGGTGCTGAGTTGGCTTAAACGGTGCACAAGGTTGTGTTACCGTTTTACGCTTCTGGCTTTCTTTACCTCATCGGCAGTAACGGCACTGCCTTTGTTGCCAAAACTGTTGCGCACATAGGTTGTTACATCGGCTATTTGTTTGTCGGTTAAGTAGGCAAGCGGGGGCATCACGCCGCTGTACGTTTCGCCGCCGATTTCTTTTCCTTTCATGCCTTTTAGCACGATGTTGATAAGGGTATTTTTGTTTTGTAGGTAAGACGATTTAACCAGCGAAGGATTCATGTTCGATGTGCCGCCGCCGTCGCGTTGATGACAGGTAACGCAGATTTGCATGTAAACTGCTTTGCCCGCAGCCAGGCTGCCTTTTGTGCCGGTGCTGGTGGCTTTTGAAGACGTTGTTTTTGTTACGCCTTTTGACGAAGAAGATGCAATGGATTTTTTTTCAACCGTCTTCATGCCCGCGCCTTTTGTTTTTGTAGAGACATTTGATACCTGTGTTTCCGGTGCAGCAGAAAGGTTGCTGCTTGTTCGCTTATCGCCGCTATCATACGTGATTTTGTAAATCGTTCCCTGGGCATCATCGCTCACGTATAGCGAGCCATCTGGCCCCATCGCAAGTCCGCAGGGGCGGTGTTCCGCACGACCTGAAGCCGTCTTTTCCGGTGAGCCGGAGAAGTTGTCGGCAAACACTTCCCAAGCACCGGAAGGCATTCCGTCTTTGAAAGGTTGAAACACCACAAAGTAACCGGCTTGTGGTTCGGGCGAACGGTTCCAGGAACCGTGAAAAGCAATAAAAGCGCCGTTGCGATAACGTTCGGGAAATTGCTTACCCGTATAAAACAGCAATGCGTTTGGCGCAAGATGACCAGGGTATGCAGCGGCCGGATCGAGAAAAGCCGTCGTGTCGCGTTTGGCATCGCCGCCGTATTCCGGTGCGATCATTTTCTTTTTGCGCAACTGGTCGTAATAGGTGTAAGGCCAGCCTGCATCGTCGCCCATGCTCAAGGCATACATACATTCAGCGGGTAATTCTGCATTATCTTTTGCTGTGTATAAATCCGGCGCAATGGTGTTCAACTGATCGCGGCCGTGTTGCATTACAAATAGTTTATTGGCTCCGTAATTCCAATCAAGGCCAACAACGTTTCGCAAACCCGTTGCGTAGCGGATTCCATCGGCATAGGTTTGATCTTTTTTATCTGCTTTAAACATCCACACGCCACCGGCAGTTGCAAGCAGTGGACAGCCTTTCATTCCTTTTGAACCCATTTGCCGGTCTTGTTCCTGACAAGAATTGGACGGACAACCAACGGGAATGTAAAGATTGCCGGCACCGTCCATCATGATGGATTTTGTTTCGTGCTGGTTTTTGTTGACAAGACCTGTGACGATTCTTTCGGGGTTTGCCGAATCAATCACGCGGTTGTTTTGATCGAGCTTGTAGCGAAAAATTTCAGAGTTAGAAGAAGTGTATAACCAACCGTCGCGGAGATAAACACCCGTACCGCCAAAATTGCCAAAGCCATAAACCACGGTTGCTTTGCCATTCGCCTCGTGAAGCAGCAAGGTTCCGTTGCCTTTCACAGGCCTTGCCAGACGAACGTAAATGTCGTTCTGCGGCGTTACCACCAGATGCCTTGTTCTGCCCAATTTCTCCGCGACAATAACGGCCGAAAAACCTGGTTGCAACTTCAATCCACCATTTACCGGCGATGCGCTTTGCGCAAAAGAAAATTGCGGCACGGCAAGAATTAAAGTGAGCAGTGATGTATAACAGAAGCTTGGCAATGATTTCGTAAAAACGGTTCTTTTCATCATTGGAAAGAATTGTACAGGGGTGAAACAAAGCGGCAAATTAAACAAAGACGGGATTTAAAGCCTCGCAGGTTTTTGAATGAGTTTAACCAGGTGCAGAGATCTCTTTGCAGACGCTTTCAACTACCGTTTAATCTGTGGCAAGTTTGAACCAACAAAGCCGAACCGTTAGGAGGATCTGAAGGCACGTAGGCGATGACATCAACATAAGTGAAATTTGAAAATCACCAGAAAATAAATGCGCCAATTACTTGCTTACCGAAACAGTTTTTTTGCCGTTCTCTATCGCTTCGTATATCTCTGCTTCAATAATGCTTAAGGTTCCTTTTGCCTTTGCATCATCTCTTGTCACGCCGTCGTCCAATTTTTTGCCGTTAACTTCTACGCCGCTGCTATTGCTTTTGGTAGAAGCCGCACCCGTCAATTGAATTTTGACTTTCTTTCCTTTTTGCGGTTTGCATTGAATGGTGTAATAACCTAACGTAGTTTGCGTGGTGCCGTTGAACACTTCTTTGTCGTCAACCGTTATTCGTAAAGGATAAATGCGCGAACGGAAATTGTTTAGCTTGAGTGTAATCTCCTTAACCGTTGCTTCCCGATCCAAGGTGTATTCAATCCATGCCGTTGATAATTTTCCGTCGTTTACCCAGTCCGATAATTCGTTGTCGTCATAGCTTGCAAAAGCACTGTCGGCGTGCGCACCGGCTGTGGCGCTTACAATGTTTATGGGCGTTCGTGTAACGAAATAAGAAGGCGTTGAAGGCGTCGAGCCTCTCTCCAACCGCGAAGGCAATTCAGCCGATGGCAAAATTTTTGATAACCCGTTTTCAACACTGTACGGTTTTGTTGTCAAGCTTAATGTTGCTTCTTTCAAACCGTCTGCGTTTGCTTTTACGATCACTGTGCCGGGCTGCGTTGTTGAGCGAATAAAAAAACGATTAACGCCGCCTTCCACCGGAAAGCTTTTTGCAAGAATGTAATTGTCCGTTCCCATTGCCATACCGCCGCGCCATTCTGCCGGTCCGTCAACGCTGTAATGAATCGTGTTCAACGCCGTCGGACAACGTTGCCCTTTTGCATCAACCACTTCTACTTCTACCAAGGCCAGATCATGCCCGTCGGCAACAAAATCAGTTGGTCTTTTAATGGCCGTTAACCGAAGCGCCGCCGGCGCACCAACCGTGGCTATCGTATCGCCGCAAACGGGCTTGCCCACTGCATCGTAGCCAATTGCACTGATATCGCCAGGCTTCCATTCAATGTTTTTAAACGTGAAAAGAAAACCGTCACTTTTTGTTCCGTAACCGTAGGATTGATTGTTTACTTTCAACTCCACCTTGTCCGCGGTTGAAACAACAAAAACATCCTTCTTCACACCGGCTTCGTAATTCCAATGACCAATGATGTGCAGATGCTGTTTTTCAGGATTCACCCAGCCGTCCCACATAACCTGGTTTGCAAAAAAGTTTTGCTTCTTGATGCGGAGCGCATCCACTTCGCCGCTGCGGCGGTAATTCTCTGCGCCACGGTGATGGGTATTGCTTTCCGACCAAACAATGTTCACGCCGCCGCTGCTTACCCGCTTTCCCGTACCTGGCCTTTCGCGCCAGAACTCAAACCAACGCTTTACGTTTTCCACCGCATGACTCTCCATGTTGCGGTTGTATTCTTTTGCCGGCTGGCCTTTGTGTTGCGGCCCGTCACCGTCTTTGTGATAAGGCGGCGTGTAATCGTCCCAATATTTTCTTGAGCCTTCATCTCGTGAATATTCCATCGCCCACATCGGAATGTGTGCACTCTTGTTTGTGTACAACATTTCACCGCCGTATTCGGCAATCTTGCTGTCAAGCATTTCGCGGCTGCCGATGGCTCTTCCGCCGTGTGGGTCATATTGGTCGCGAATGTTCTTCATGTCCTGCATGTGTGCTTCGCTAATGGACTCATTGCCGCTTTCGTAAAAAACAATGCTTGGATTGTTGCGGTTGTAAACAATGGCGTCGCGCATCAGGGCTTTGCGTTGCTCCCAGCGTGTGCCTTCCACATCGTGTTCGGCATCGCCTGCTTGCATTGACTGCATGAGCCCTACCCTGTCGAGTGATTCAATGTCCTGCTTCCAGGGTGTGATGTGCATCCAGCGTACGAGATTTGCATTTCCCTCTACCATTAAGCCGTTACTGTAATCGCTCAGCCAGGCCGGAACGGAAGCGCCAATGGCCGGCCATTCGTTGGTGGTACGCTGCGCATAACCGTGCACCATGATGACGCGGTCATTCAGGTAAATCATGCCGGCCTTGAATTCTGTTTTGCGAAAGCCGGTTTTTGTGGAAACAATGTCAACGGGCTGATTGTTTAGAAGCAAACTCGTTTGCACATCGTACAAATAACCATAACCCCAACTCCAAAAATTCAGGTTGTTTACCGCGGATGATGCTTTGAGTGTTTTGGTTTCGCCGGGTGCAATGTTTGTTGTTTCACCGGTAAATGTTTTTAGGAGCTTCCCGGTCAAATCCAGCACTGAAACTTCGTAGCGTACTTGCTGTGGCTGGGCCGTTTCGTTTTTTATTTCCGATTCTGCATGAACCGTTGCCGACTTGCCTTTGATGTTGAAATTATCTGCGTAAACGTAAACACCGGTTGTTTTTAAATTTGAATAAAGCGGAAGCGTTTGATAAAGTTTCGGCGCAATGTGCAGGTAAACGTTTTTAGTAATGCCGCCGTAATTGGCGTTGAAGTTTTTATCCTCCCATTGAAACTTGGTGTTCGTCGCTTTTTCTTTGTAGTTCCAATCGTTGTCAATACGTGCCGCCAGCACATTTTCTTCGTCGCCGAATTTTGCAACATCGCTCACGTCAAAACCAAAAGCCATCGCACCGTTTTCGCTTATGCCAATGGGCTTTCCATTGAGATAAAATTCACCGGCCTGTCGAATGCCTTCAAATTCCAAAAAAACCTTTTGTCCTTTGGCCGCCGCAGGCAGTTTGAAATGCTTGCGGTACCAAGCAATGCCGGTTGACAGATCAGCGATGTCTTTTTTGAAAGCATCGTCTTCGTTCCAGGCATAGGGCAGGGTTACTTTTTTCCATTGAGCATCGTCAAAGTTTGTTGCCGAAGCTTCTTTTGCGTCACCAACAAATACTTTCCAATCGCTGTTGAAATTGTATTTGGCGCGAGGAAAAATTTTTTGCCCGAGTAAGGCGCAATTTGCCAACAGGATTAAAAGGAAAAGAAGGCAGGAATGTTTTTTCATTTGACAGGAATATGTTTTTGGTGGATTTATTATCGTGGATAGCTTCTCGTTTTTTTTGAATTACTGTTCATCAATACTTTGCGGTGTACATAAAATTTTCAGCGACGTTCTTATTGCTTCACGTTCAGATTTTTTGGCTTGAATATTAAAAACCAGACCGAAAACTGTTTGGCTTTCGTTCAAACTGTACCGCCCAACAACTTGTATTTGGAAAGAACGATTCAGCAATTTGAGAAAGCATCATAAAAAAAGACGGATAAAATTTAATCCGTCTCAATTTTAAACTTTTACTCTTGCAAACAACGTTACCAGACAAAGGGCAGGTACCAATCCCTGTTCATCAGCTTTGCTCGCGCCGCCGCCGCGTTTCCGCTGCCGTCTTTGCGAAGCTTGTCATAGATCTTGTCGGCAATAAAAGCCGGGTCATTTCTTCTTAGAGCAATGCGTAGCAAGTCGGGCCAGCGAGTGCCTTCGAAACCATTTTCTAGTCCCAGTTCGGTAACGATGCTGTTTTCAATTTGCGTCAAGCTATCGGCTGCAGCGTAAACATTGTTCGTCACGTTGGCGCGGAACCGTACGCCCTGATGCCGGTACCAGTCGGCGCGATAGTAAGGTATGCCCGAGTTACCGCTGTTCCGTGCGTCGAAATTATAAGGATAAGGCTCTGAAAGCGTGTTGTGATAATTCGTTACATCGCTGCCCGGTGCGGGATAGGCACCTGATATACCGTTGTTGATGAAGGCCGTTGCCAGCAGAAAACGGTTCTCCCTGTTTGCCGCTTCTGCAAAGCGAAGCAACAGGTGCGTTGAACGGAACAGAAACCATTTGCTGTTTTGCTGCAAAACGTTCACGGGTAGGCTGGTATTCTTATCAAGGTAGTTGTACAAATACTTCATTACCACCGGCTGGCCGTTTATGTTTCGCCAGGTATAAGCGCCGCGGGCATCATACGGCAGGCCAAGGCCTTGTGCCGACAGTTGCGTTTGACTGTTGTAAAGATCCATTGCGGATTGGGATGGCTTCACCAAATAGCTTCCACCAACGGGACTGAATAATTTTACGAAAGGATTTTCGGGTTTAAACTTGCTGTCGAAAGGGATCACCCACACCCATTCATTGTTAAAGCCTTCATCCTGTCCACGTTCAAACATGGTAACCCAGGAATTGGTCCAGGCCAGTGTCGTTGCGTCGCCCGGCCTTGTGTAGCGCACAAAATGGTCTGTAGAACCCGGACTGGTTCGGGAACCGCTCCAACCAAGTTTGTACATCACAAAATACTGGTTTCCCTGTACACCGGTGGTTCCGGTTTCCATCACTTGCCTATAATAGGTTGCGGCTTCGCGGTATTTTCCTTTCCACAAATACAAATCACCAAGAATAACTTTTTTGTTGATGAAAATCTTTTGCGTCTGGTAACCGTCAACGCTAATGTTTAACGTTGTTCCGGTTGGGTATTGATCTTTAAACGGAATGGACTCAGTAAAATTTATCAGGCTATCGAGCAGCGTGTTAAATTCCAGCCGGGGAAATTTCGCTTCGTTCTTCACGTCGTCCACTGTTTCCAAGGCATCGGTTACATAAGGCACTTTGCCGTAATGAATGCCCAGTTGCAGGTACAAGAAAGAACGCAGGCAGGCCACATCCGAATAGCGTTGATTGTATTCGGCTTCTTTCAATTTGTTTTCCTTTCGCATGCCGTTGAAGTGCTTCAACACGTCGTTACAGTTTACGATCAATTCGTAAAAAGGCCGCGGCGAAGCGTAGGGATTGTCAGGCGTAACGGAGTGTGTGCTTAACTGGCGCAGGTATTCGTCGGCATTAACCGTGTAATCAAGCATGTCGGCCCGCAGTTCGTTCAACAAAATGTAGCGTTCCGCAAGACCCTGGAATTTTCCGTACAAGCCAATGATGGCCGCGTCGGCGTCATAGACGTTGCGGTACATCTGCGATACGTCCAATTGATCCTCCGGCTGAACGTCGAGTATTTTTTTGCAGGAGGTTAAACCAGCTGCGGCCGCTGCCGCCACAAGAACAAATTTTTTCATAACCGTTTCCCGGTTTATTGATTATCGTTTATGTTTTAGCAAGAAATTTCTTTGCTTCCCGTTCGTTAGAGGCCGATGCGAATGCCGAGTGTTACGCTTTTGTAAATCGGGTCAAGACCTGTGTCAATGCCTTGCGCAAACGGACTGGGACTTGCACTAAACTCTGGATCGTAGCCCTTGTATTTCGTCAAAGTTACCAGGTTGTTGCCCGTAGCGTAAACCGTCACATAGTTCACAATATTGCTCTTTACGGGCACGTGATATTGCAAGGTTACGGTACGCAAACGGGCATAAGAACCGTCTTCAATCCAGCGGTTGCTGAAACGGCTGTTGCCCATCGGGTCATTCCAGGTTGCCTTTGGCATGTTCGTTACTTGGCCTTCACTGCGCCAACGGTTCTTTACGCTTTCTAAACCATTCTGTAAGCCGCTCATCGCCTCAAGGCGATAACGCAGAAGATTGTAAATATCGTTGCCCTGGCTGAAGGTAACCAATGCACTCAACTCAAAACTTTTATAGCTCACACGGTTGGTAATGCCGCCGGTAAAATTGGGATTGGGGTCGCCAATCACCTGCCGGTCACGTTCGTCAATGATCTTGTCCCCGTTCAAATCGGCAAAGCGAACATCACCCGCACCAAACTGACTGTATGAACCGTCGGCGTTCTTTTTCATCAGGCCTGCGGCGGCGGCTTCTGCGCTGGTGGCAAAAACGCCATTGGCTACATAACCGTAAAACAAATTGGCAGGATTGCCTTCCGCTGTGAGAACGGTTGCGTCTAGATACTGGGTTGTGAAAGAGCCGTTCGGCACACGAACAATCTTGTTTTTATTGGCGCTCACATTCACGCCTAAGTCCCACTTTACGTTCGGCATGTTGATAACCCTTGCGTTTACGGTGGCTTCAACGCCGGTGTTTTCCATGGCGCCGTCGTTTGTAAGCACCGAGCTAAAACCCGAAGCGGAAATCAAGTCCTGATACACCAGCATGTTGCTGGTTTTGTCTTTGTAAACGTCAAGCGTTATACCGATTCGGTCGTGCAGGAACGACAAATCAACTCCACCGTTAAGCCGCGTAACGGTTTCCCATTGCAGAGCAGGATTGGCAATGCCGGTGCGAACCAACCCTTGCATGCCCAAAAAGTTCTGCGACGTATAGGTTTGCCGTGCCGCGTAATTGCCGATATCGTCGTTGCCGGAAATGCCATACGATGCACGCAGCTTCAAAAGATTGATGCTGGAACCGGCCATAAAGTTTTCGGAAGAAATCAACCACGCTGCGCTGATAGAAGGCAGAACGGGGAATTTGTAGCCATTAAGCGACACACCGTTTTTGGCTTCTTTACCAAAGCGCGAAGAGCCGTCCATGGCCACGTTCAGCGAAACGAAGTATTTGTTTAAATAGCCGTAGTCGGCATTGAAGTAACCGTTAATCCAGTTCCAATTGCCAATGCCGCCACCTACCTGGCGCAATGCAGCCACACCGTTTTGAATACTTACCAGTTCGTCGGTTGCCGAATTGTAGCCAAGACCAAAAACCTGTTGGGCCTTGTTTGTCTGGTAACGCAAACCCAGGCGTGCTGCAAGGCTATGTTTCAGGTTGAAGGTCTTTGCGTATTCAAGCCGCGTATCGTTGTACACAGTGAATAAACGTTTTGTTTGCGTAGCCATGCGGTTGTAGGCAACGGCATTGCTCAGTGTATCTTTCGCCACGCCTGCATCCGGCACAAAAACGTTTTCCCGCAGTTTGTTGAAGGTGATGCCGAAGATGGTTTTGGCGCTTAAGTATTTTGAGATGTCGTATTTAAAATCGAACGAGCCAAAGAAGCTGTAATACTTGTTGTAGGCCTGCATTTTGTCGATGATGGACGAAGGGTTGGTAACGTCAAAGATGTCCACGTCGGAGAGGTTAGGGCTTTCCACACCTTTGCTGTTCACTTCACGATCGTGCAGAAAAGGCGCTTTTGTAAGAGCTAGGTAAAGCGGAGCAGTTTTTTCCGCCAAGCCTTGATCCTTCAAATTTTGTTGGAGCGAGGACATTGAGATGTTCACCGCGCCGGTAAACTTTCGGGCGAAGTTAAAATCGGCGTTAAAACGCATGTTGTAGCGTGTTAGATCGGTTGATTTCACCACGCCATCCGTCTTCATGTAACCAACGCTTAAACCGTAGGTGGCAATGTTGTCGCCGCCGGTCACTTTTAAAAAGAGGTTGTTTGTTTTGCTGTTTGCCAGCACTTTTTTCTGCCAGTCGGTATTGAAATGATAAGATGCGTACAAAGGATTGGCAGGATCGTCGTTCATGTATGGCTGCGACGCAATATCGGCACTGCTCATTCCTTTGCTCTGCAAAATGTCGCTCAGGTAAGTACGGTAGCCCGCGGCGTCCATTACCGGGATGCGTGCCGGCGCTGCGTTGAAGCCAGCATACGCGCCAAAATCAATTTTGGTGGCTTGCTCTCTTGCACGAAGCGTGGTAATGATGATGGCACCGTTAGCTCCTTTGGTTCCGTACACCGAAGAGGCGTCGCGCAAAACGGTAACGTTGTCAATGTCTTTTACATCAAGAAGAGAAAGCGGGTTTGTACTGTTGTTGGCAATGATGCTCTGCCCATAATCATTGGCGTCATAGATCATGTTGTCAATGACGATTAACGGACGGTTGGTGGCGTAAAGCGAATTGAAACCGCGCAGAAAAAGATTGGCCCCGGCGCCTGGCGTACCGTTGCGACGAATCACATTCAACCCGGCAATCCGGCCCTGAAGCAAAGCATCCGGCGTTTCGGTGATGTTCTTCCAACCGGTCACGTTGTACTGACCGATAGAAGCCGCTACATTGTCTTTTGTCTTAACACCAGTTGGCGTTACTACCGGCTCGTACATTGATTCGTCGTACGAGTCGTCAAGCAGCGCCACCTCAACCGAACGGCGTCCCCGTAACGATACGTGCACGGTGTTGAAGCCTTCTCCGCTGATAACCAACAAGGCGTTGTACGAGGGAACTTTCACACTGAATTTTCCGTCTGCATCCGTAATGGCCGCCGAAAAGTCCAGAACTTCTACCCTTGCACCCGCAACCGCTTTTTTTGTTGCCGCATCGGTAATCTTTCCGGAAACCAGAACCTCTTTGCCGGACACCGTTTTTACAGCGGCTGAATCTGCTGTTGATACTTGTTGGGCCGCTAACGTGCCGGTTGCCAAAGCAAGAGCCGATGCAATAATCAGTTTCATCCGAAAAGGTTTAAGCAAATTATGTGTGTGCACTCCAGTCAACCCGCTGGTTTGTTCCCTGCAGGCTTGTGAAGCAAGATTTTTATTACGTGTTTGCATTGTTTTTTAATTGCCAAAGGCGCATTGAGTTTAGAATTGAGGGACCAACCGGATATAATCACAAACCAGCGGGTTGGCTGCCGCGGTGGTGCTGTTGGCAGACGTGAGATACATGTTCAACACAGATTGATAAGCCGGCAGCGTTGTTTCTCCAACTAGCACTTCGTCGTAAACATTCGCCGGCACAGTTGTATAACCGTTTGTGTTTTGCAGGGTAAACGTGTTGGCTAACGGTGTACCAAAGGCAAGCTTTTGCGAAAAGGTTGTACCGCCGTTGAAATCGTTCAACGCAACCCAATAGGCTTTGTACTTTACGTTGCTGAATACGTTATTGACACGATAAAGAATGTTCAATTGCGCCTTGCCGTGGTTGTAAATATTCACATCGCGGAAGTACGCATTCGTAACAGGATTGTACCGGTCGCGGAAATAGGTATTGCTGCGACGGTCTATCGCATCGTTCGCGGAACCTGATGCGACGTAAGTGCCGGAGTAATTTTCTGCTTCAATAACGATGGGCTGAATTTTGTCTTTCGGCTGCACGTCAACTTTGTCCATTACGTAAATAAAACCGTTGCTGGTTTTGATTGTTTGCACAACAGCGGCTTTGTTAACAGGTACTTTCACGTTGAATTTCGAAAGCACCGTGTCGGTGGCAGCCGATACTTTGTAAGCGCCTTCAATGGCCAGGTCTTTTGCAACTATCCAACTGGCAAAGGCCGTGGTGCTATCGGGATTGTTGGTAACGGTGGCACAGTAAGGCTTGAACTTATTCAACTCGCTGTTCCAGGCCGCGTCTGTCAACACAAACAATGTGTACTGTTTTTCTTCGTTGCGCAGATCATAAACGTTGCGCCAGAACAAATTGGTCACAATAGAATCGGTGCCTGGCTGGTAAATAGGAAGACCGGTTGTTGGATCAACACCAACCTGCACGGCATTCTTTGTATCAAACACTTTGCGGAACAACGAGAGCATATAGGCTTTCTGTGCAGCCGGAATGGCACTGTTGCTTTGCAAAGCATCCCAAGCGTTGCTCAACACAGGCAGCATTTTGTCAACAACCTGCAACACGCCATTTGAGGCATACCTGTCGGCCTGCACAATCGTGGCTTCGTCAACGGTTTTGTTGAGCAGGTTCTCGTACTTGCCGCTTAACATTTGAATGCGTTGCGGTGTGGTCACCGCCGAAGTAAAATACGTTTGTGTGGCAATGTGATTGGCAACAAAGGCATTGAGTTTTGCAGTATCCGACACAATGGCCGGGTCAAGGCTGGCCAAGGCCGCATTGGTCGGCGCATACACCGTAAAAGTTTTGGACGAAGCAAGCACTTTGTCGTAACCTGATTTCACCAACAATTCGGAAAACTTACTAAGGTTCGTATCGTCCTTAATTTGTTCCGAAAGGTTTTTGTTCAGCGCGGGATCGGTAATAGCGTTATGATCGTCCCATTTCTTACACCCCAGAAGAAATGCACCCGACAAGGCCAGGCAAAAAAGAAATCTGTTTATGTTCGTTCGCATTTGCAGGTTTTATTGTTTTGCTTTCTCTTCGTTATAAATTCTGTTACGGCTCATCGTACCAGGTTCCGTCTGTTCTAAAGCGGCGCTTCCACTGCGGCTGATCCACCGGGATAAAATGAATCATGTCCAGGTAATTGTCGTTCTGCGTACCGGCCAGGTTTGTAAAGCGGATGGTTTGACGTTGTGTGGTTTTGAAATCGTACACACCCACCATTCTTCCGGCGTAAATAGCGTTGGTGCTCTCCGTATAGCGTTTCCAGTTAATGGCTTCAAGTTCGGCGTCAGTACCCGACGGACGTGTCACGGTAAAGTTCATGGTGTTCGGAAGATCATCACCGTTAACAGAAACTTTATTCAGGTTGTTAGAGCTTGAGGATTGCTTGCGTTGGATGTAACAAATCCAAATTTTGTACTTGCCTTTAATAATGGGCGGCGTAGTCAGTTCCCAATATGTCGGACGGGCTGGCAGCCCCAAAGGCAGGTTGATGGCGTCGTTATTTTGCGCACCGTAACCGGTAATGCTGTTGCTGCTGGAGCTGTTGTAATAATAGGTAAAGATGTTCGTACTGGCCAGCGATCCCCATCCCCACGTCATTTCTTTGAACGGTTGGTCCGACTCGGATTGGCGTGTCCAGGTATAGCTTGCTTTTCTGTAATAAGCTGCCATTTTTAGGATTTCCGGTTGCGTTGCCACGTCCCAGTAAACAGCAGTGGGTTTACGGAATTTTAAGGTAAAATGTGCCTTTGCATCGTGCCACACGCCGTTGGTTGCAGCGTTGTCGCTCGTGGTGCGATTAAGGGTGATGCCTTTTTCAAATACGCCGTTAAACTCGGCTTCGTTCAGCACCACGTCCTGATCTTTTAGTTGCACGCTTATCACCTCTTGCGGTTGCAAAGTGGCGTGTGCCGGCGAGGTAATAATGTCACCCAAGAACTTGATGCCGGTAATGACGTGATAGGCCATGTACATGTGCAAGCTGTCATTGGCGTTGGCGGGGTTACCCGTTTGTGAATAACGGGTCTTCAGGGCTGCATAAGACGTTATGCCGCTGTCGGCAAGCGCCCTGTTGCTTTCGGCAATTACCGTCATCCAACGCTTGGTAGTATCGGGATCAACTGTATTGAGCACATCGTAATAGCCGGTTTCTTTCATGGCCTGAACAAAAATGGAATATTCGGGTTTTGCTTCCAGTTGTTTGGCAAGGGTAAGCGTAGACGGCTCCAGCACGTTGTTGATTTCGTGAATGATTCCGTTGCCCACTTTTACGTTCGATTTGGTAATAAAAGCCTGACGGTTGATCAAATAGCTGGACGTACCGTTTTGGTCACCCACACCGGTTACCAGAAATTGTCCAAGCATGGTCGGTACAGGCAACTTGCCGTCTTTGAAAACAGCCGTTGTAATGGTATCTACCAGCACATGGAATTTTACCATGTCTTTTAAAACATCAAGGTTGGCGGCATCAACAGAAGCAGCATTAATTTTCGTGAGCCAAGTTCTGACACCGCTGTTGGTAGGCGCAAAAACAGTATAAGCACCATAGGCATTCAGAAAAGCCGAATTGCCCGTACGATCTAAAATTTGCTTGAACAAGGAAAAAGAATCCGGGTACTTTTCAAGGTAACCCACGATGTTTACGTCCTCTGTGGTGTACGGGTTAATTTCGATTTTCTTGCAGGCCGTTATCAGCAGACTGACCAAAAGAATCATCGTAGCAATCATCGTTAATAAAAAACGTCTGTTCATTGCTTGCAGTTAATTATTTATAAAAAGGGTTTTGTACCAGCAATTTGTTCGTCTGCAATTCATAGAGATAAATGGGCAGGTAATGGCTGTTATGATCCCTGATTTTGTTGAACGCGGCCTGTTGCCGGTCTGCCGGAATGCTGATGGCTGCCACGTCAAGAAGGTATTTCAGGTTTTGGTAATTGTTTCGTTTGGCGTTGCGCAGCACGTCGTACCAGCGCTTGCCTTCAAAAGCAAATTCCCGCTGACGTTCTTGCAAAATGTATTCTTCCATGCCTTGTTTGGTGGTAGAGTCCATAGTGCCGTTGAAATCAAAAGCGTTGGCGCGGTCGCGAATTGTTTTTACCAGTCGCGAAGCCTCCAGTGACTTGTCCAATTGGTTGATGGCTTCGGCTTTCATCAACAACACGTCGGCGTAACGGTAAAAAATCCAATGTGCGAACGATTGATCAGAGGTGCGAAGCGTCGTAGCCGTAGCACCAATGTATTTCCAAATGGTAAAGTCAGAAGCCCGCAGCGATGTGCCAGCGCCGCGACGATCCTGCTCGACAACAACCGTTGTCGGATCGTCTTGTCCAAAAACCTGGTCCATCAGGTGCGGAGCTGCTGTCCAGCGGCGCGTAGAAGCCTGGTGCATGTTGTAAAAAGGATTGAGCTTGGAAAGATTAAACTGCAATTCGAAAATGCTTTCGGTAGAATTGCCGTCGTAATACAGCTCGTTGAACAAATCCTGGCCACCGCCAATTAAACCGAAACGTCCCGAGTTAATGATCTTGTCGCACTCAGCCTGGCACTCTGCGTATTTTTCGGTCCACAGGTAAACATCAGCCAGAATTGCGTTTACCGTATAGCGAGTTACGCGGCCTTTGTCCCAGTTAATGTTGCCGTATGTCAAAGGCAAGTTGGGCTCAGCGTCTTTCAAGTCTTGCACCACTTGCGCCAGCACCACATCACTAGTTGATTTTGCAATGGGTGTGATGTTTTCATCGCTTGTTGTTGCGTCCAACTTTAGCGGCACGTCACGAAAGGTCCGGGCAAGATAGAAATACATCAATGCCCTGATGGCTTTTGCTTCACCCACTGCACGGTTCAACTGCTCCTGCGAAAAGGTGTTGTCTTTCTGCAAAACGCCAGGAGCCAATTCAATCACCGTGTTGCAGTAATTGATGGTTTGATAAATGGGCCGCCAGTTGGCGTACGGATTGGTGGGCTGAATGTTCATGTTCACCATATCCAGTTCCGGAGCGTTGGCCGCAAAACCAGGCGACACCATATCGGCTCTTGCCTCGCCCCAGAGGAAAAACAATTCGGCCGGCGCTACAAAATCAGGCGGGTTTTTCGAATTATCGGTGCTGGCGAGCAGGGAAGAATAAATGCCGGTAACGGCTGCCTCCACTTGTTCTTTGGTTTGCCAGAATTCTTCCCGCACAATGCCGTCCTGCGGCTTTAGGTCAAGCCATTTTTTACAGGACACGGCACTGAAAATAAGGCCTGTCAAAACGGTATAGAAAAGTATTTTTTTCATTCGTGCACGTTCGTTTTTTAGAATTAATCGCTGTTTGATGAATCAGGCTTCTGTTAAAATCCAACGGCAAGACCCAAGGTCAGCGTTTTGGAAGGCGGTGTCATCGAATAATCGTATGCCATCCGGAAGGGATCGGAGCCGGATGCACTCACCTCGGGATCCTGACCGGTGTAATTGGTCCAGGTAAACAAATTCTCCGCCGTTGCGTAAGCGCTCAAGCTTTTCATCTTTAGCTTCTTGAGCACTTTTTGATCAAAGGTGTAGCGAACAGTAATGGTGCGGAAGCGCACAAAAGACGCATCCTCGACATAACGGTCGGAACCCAGCCAGTTGTAACCACCGGCAATGATGGCACGCGGTATATCGGTTACGTCGCCTTCTTTTCGCCAGCGGCGCAATACGGCGGTGCTTTGGTTGTCGAAGTTGTACATCGCTGTGGTGTTCATCTTCGTGCCGTTCACTACGTCAAATTTGTATCGGAAATTGAAATAGGTCGAAATCTTCAATTTGTTTTTGAATGTGATGCTCGGTCCAAAACCACCAACGAGCTTGGGGTTGGAGTTGCCGAGATAAACAACATCCATGTAGTTGATGTTGCCGTCGTGGTTGACGTCTTCGTAAATGGCGTCGCCCGGCTGAAACACGTAATCCACGTTGGGATAATTAAAACGCATGTAAACTACCTGGCCGTTGGGACCGACGATAGGCTTTCCGCCAGCGCCTCTTGCAATGGTGGCATCTTTATCTGTGTACACGCCTTTGTAACGGTAGCCGTAGAAAGAACCAAACGGGTTGTTCACCTGCAACAGACGCAGGTATTCACCAAGTTTGGTTACATCACCTTTCGCACTGGGGTAAAATTCTGAAATCTTGCGAATTACGTTCTCATTAGCCGACAGGTTAAAGTTGAAGTCAACCACCCAATCTTTTTTCTTAAGCGGTGTGGTAAAAAAAGACAGTTCCCAACCTTGGTTGTCAAGCGTGCCTACGTTCATGTTCACGCTGTTATAACCGGTATAAGCCGCAATCTGCAAACCGTTAAAGAACAAATCGGTCGTGCGGTTACGGTAAATGTCCGCATCCAGACGAACACGTCCCTGCCACAGCGACAAGTTCGTACCGAAGTTGATGCCGGTGATGGTTTGCCACTTCAGGTTTTTCAGTTCCATTGAAGAAGGATACACGCCTGTTTGTCCCAAATAACTATAAGAGAAAGTAGAATAACGGTTGTAAAACGAATAGTCGTAACGGGGCGCTTCACCACTTTGTCCATACGATGCACGGAAACTCAGGTCATCCAAATGTTTAATACCTCTCATGAATTTCTCATCCGACAGGCGCCAGCGGAAGGAAACCGAGGGGAATAATCCATAGCGGTAGTTGGGACCAAAGCGTGAGTTCCCGTCGCCGCGCAGCGTGGCGTTGAGGATGTACCGGTCTTTCATGAAATTATACGATGCGCCAATCACCGCACCAATGCTGCGGGTTTGTGAGGTACCGGAAACAATCTTGAGTTCTTCGTTCTGTGTACGGGAACCAACAACCGGCGTTTGCAGCAGCGAGGATGCCGTATTGGAAGTCATTACTTCCTGGTTCACCGTTGTGTAATCGCTGGTGAAGAAATTAAAGTAAGCGCTAACGTTGTGGTTTTCGTTTTTGATGTAGGGCGTGTAAGCCAAACTTGTTTTTGTAGTTACGTTGTACACATCAATGTCACCGTCGTACGCACGGTTTACAACAGTCTCTGTGTTCGGACGGCCAGTGGCAATTTGCGGAAGAAAGGAATTGTTTTTGGTATTGTTGATGTCAAACTGCACGTCGAAGCTTGCTTTCAACACACGCTTCACAATGTCGTAGTTCATTTGAAAACGCGGAACAATGCGCTCACCGATGATGCCGTATTTTGCCTGTGAAGCCATGGCAACCGGGTTGTAAATGCGGGAATACGTCCCTTGCACGTTTGACGCTGGTGAAAAGTAGTTGGGTGTCAGATTGCCGTTCTCGTCGTATTCAAATACGCTCATGTTGGGCATTTTTATGTATGCCACACCGCGAATGGCGCCGTCGGTGGTGCTCATGTAGTTGCGGTTTTGATCGGTGTGCGTGTAAGCAAGAGACGTGAAAATTTTAATCTTCTCGGAGATGTTGTAATCCAGGTTGATGCGGGTGTTGATCCGATCAAGACCCGTTCCCAGCGTGGTTCCTTTCTGATTAAAGTAACCAACCGAAGCATAATACCGTGCCTTTTCACCGCCACCGCTCATGCTCAGGTTGTGATCCTGAACATAACCTTGTTGGGAGATTGCATCTACCCAGTTTGTGTTGTTGCTGTAGTTATAATACCAATAAGGATCGTTGGGATCGTAGTTGAACTCACGTACCGTTTGCGAATTAAGCGTAGTCCCCAAACGATTCATATAAGCTTCAGGAATCAACGTGGAGTATTGGTCACCATTCAGCATCGGGATGGCTTTGGGCAGAAAAGACATGGACCCCTTGAACGTGTAATTGATTGAAGGTTTGCCAACGGTGCCACGTTTGGTGGTGATTAAGAGCACACCGTTCGCCGCACGGGAACCCCATACAGACGTTGCCGCCGCGTCTTTTAATACCGTAATCTCGCGAATGTCGGAAGGCGCAATGTTCAACAGTTGCGCATAGCCTTGTTCGTCGGCCGCGCCAAAGTTGAAATCACTCGGTATCTCTGTTTCGTAAGGCATACCGTCCACCACAATCAACGGTGTACCGGTGGAACTGATGGAAGAAATACCGCGAATGCGAATGTTCATAGCGGCACCGGGATCACCGCTGGTTGCAGTAATGTCCACACCGGCTAAGCGGCCCTGCAAGGCTTGGTCAATGCTGGCAGCCTGCATTTCTTCCAATTCTTTGGCGTTAATACGCGACGTTGCAAGGGTAGAATTCTTTTCTTTTACGCTCATCATGCCGTTGTCAACGTTGCGGGAAGCCGTCACAATTACTTCGTTCATTGAATTGTTCGCGTCTTCAAGCGAGAAGTTAACCGCCGTGCGGCCGTTAAGTGGTTCAACCACGGTTTTGTAACCGATGAATGAAACGGAAATCTTGTTTTTTGGATTCGCCACTTTCAGTACAAAGTTTCCTTCGATGTCGGTTTTGGCACCTTTTATCACCCGGTCGTCGGCATCCATTTCCGTTACCGAAACGCCGCTGATGGGTTGTTTGGTTTTGCTGTCAACAATCTTTCCCTTGATGATGTGGTCAGTGGCCGGTGCATTCTGTCCTGCCGCTTGCAGCACGCAAAGGCAAAGGAATGCAAAGGAGCAAATTGTTGTTTGAATGTATTTGAACATACGCTCGAATTAGGATGGTTTAGTCTGTATATTTCAGGTAGTTGTTGATCAAGTGAATTACGATACGGTTGCCCAACTGGTTGCTGGTTGTGGTGCCCATAACTACCGACGCCTGCCGGTTGTTCATGTCCGTTAACGTCATGGAATTGCCGGTGGAGTTGCTTACGAAAACACTGCCGGGATCACCCGCTTTGTTTCGGAAATTGGTCTCAAAAGAACCGCTTTCCTGGCCATCAGTTCCCATGGCTTTTTTAAGAATGTGATACAATACGAATTTTTTCACCAGTTCCGTTTCTGTTGCTGTATATCCTGTGAACTTGGGCGTGACGGTAGAACCGGAAACGGTACCCGGTAACAATCCTGCACGAATGGCATTTTCAATAGAAACTTTGTTTGGTACAAAGAAGGTGTAGAAAGAACCCGTGGAAGGACCTGCGGTAAATTCATCAGTGGATGTATTGTACAAATCGGTACTGCTAACGTAGCGCCAGAAATAATTGAATTCCGACGCGGATGGCGCACCTAAAATTTTCAAGTAGGTTCCGATGTTGTTGTTGCTGTAATTCAACGGCCGGTCTATGTAGTAAACCGTACCGTTTTTAGCGGTTTTCACACTGTCCACAATAGCCGGCTTATTAAAATCAGCATTGCCGGCGCCTTGCACCTTGTTGCCGTTAAACGTAATGAATTCACCGCCGTGTGTTTGCGCTACGCCTGAACCTGAAAGGCTTGTTATGTCTCTGTCAACAACGTGCAGGTTTAACATGCGCAATAACCGCACAAGGGCTGAACTCCCGGTAATGGCCGTGCCACCGCCCGGTGGTGAGTAACGCCATTGTTCGTTGGCGTTATTGCTTACCGTGGCGTCGGCGTAATAGCCCGAGTCATTAAGCGCTTTATTGCTCACCAAAAACAAAGTGTATTTCTGCCGAACGTTGGAGATGGTAAATTTCAATTCTTGGCTCAACAAGCTTGTCATCATCGAGTACTTCGGGTTGAGATAGGCTTTGCCAAAAACACTGCTGAATACGTTTGCTTCCTGCACTTTGTTGGTACCGTAAAAAATACCGTTGCTCAGGATTTTTTTCTCCACGACATCTGTGTTCGGATCAAAGCGGGCTTCTTCACCCAAAAAATTAAACGTGGTTTTGAACTTCGACGGCCAAACGGCGGTTTGCCATAAGTGTGCGTTCACAAAGTCGTAAACAATGCTGATGGGCAGGTCTTCCATCCGCTTGCTAGGATAGTTTTCCAGCAACACGTTGTTGATATAAGCCTTCACCACATCATTGGTGGGTGCAAACATGCTGTAAGTATTTGCCTGCCCATCGTTGTCCGTCAGCTTCATGAAATTTTCGTTGTTGGGCGAAAACGCAAGAGCGGAAGCAAACACTTTGGTAAATACCTGGCCTGCGCCCGGGTTTTGCGAGCCATACTTCTGTGTTAAGGTGGCATTCAAAACATATTGCACCAAAAACTTGTCGAACAGTTTTCTGAACTCGCTGTAATTCGGATTGGAGCCAAGGTATTCGTCAAGGCTGGGCAAGCTGGTAATCACCCGGTTCACAACATGAATCACACCGTTTTCTGCGGGGATGTCACTCTCGGTTACCACGGCATCCACAACGTTGAAGCCGGTATAAGGAGTGTTGGGATAAAAGTAATTGTAATCGGCTGCGGTGAGGGCCTTGCCGGTCATGTAGCCGTTTGCAAAAATGGGAATGTATTTGTTGTTGTTGTCGGCATCAACGTAGTACGTTGTTCCGTTGTTGTTGCGATTGGATGAAATCACTTTAATGGGCCGGCCGGCGGTGTCAGCGCCGTCGTAAACGCCGGTATAAGCCGCCGTGCGTCTTTTGAAGGCCTGATCCGGCACCCATCCCGTGTTGTTTTGATAGTCGTCAATGCGCTCTTTTTTAAACGCGTTGTACACGAGGCAGTAGGTTACAATTTTGCGACAGGCATTGTCGTCCAACTGATCGATGCTGCTGATGTTTTTCTCCTTGAAATATACCTGGAAGGCAGAATCGTGCGGAGCAAAGAACGTCCAGTAGCCCGCTGCATCCAAAATGTCTTTGTATCCCGCCTTGTCAATCGCGGCAAGCAAATTCTTGAAATTTCCTTTTGCCTGCAATTGCTGGTAGATGGGCGGTTCCAGGCTTGCGGGACGCTGGTAATACTCGTCGAACTTCTTTTTACAGCTTGTAAAAAACACACAGGCTATAACCAAAGTTACCAGGCACTTTGTCGTATAATTCATGGCAGAATTAATGAATGGTTTTAATGTTATGGAGAAACGAGACAGGGGCGCTCAACAAAGCAAACTGCCGGTTAACGCGGCAACGGATAAAAGAAAACGGGGAATGATTTGAAAAAAGATTCGGCAGGCAGTCGTTATACATATAGCAGCACTTTATGGGTCAGAAAAAGCAGTCAAAAAATACTTCCTAACGCAGCTTAAAAATAGACTTGTCGTTTGCGTTAACCATCCTGAAGCATCCTGAAAGATTAAACTTTTTTTAACCCTTTTCAGGAAAATTTACGCAAACGATTGCAGGAAAACAAGTATGGCAAATAACCGTGGATGCATGATTGGTAGCAACGCCTTTCTTTTCAATAGGTGCACTGCTGCCGCTTACACAATTGCGTCTTGTGGCGCCGAAAAATATTGCAGCGTAATAAGCGTGTTGGGAACGGGCTTTTTGTTCCAGGATTTGTGAACGGCCAGCGCTGCGCCCAAAGCGGTTGCCTGCGCCATTGACGCGGCGTACACCTCAAGATTTGGATAAGCCAAAGCCAAGAGGTTCATGTAAATTTTGTTCTTGCCAAAACCGCCGTCAACAAACAAGCGTTTAACCGGTGAACCTTTCAGAACAAGATTGGTTGACGCCACTTGCTGCGCAACGATATCCAGCATCAACTGATGATAGGCCTTTTCATAAGAACTAAAAGCAGAAAGATCTCTCCTTTCAAAAACGGCTTCGCCAATCGCGGGTAATTTTTCATTCGCCGTCTTTTTTTGAAGCGCTGCAACAATCTCCGGATCAAAATCAACACTGCGGTATTTGATTGCATCGGTATTGAAATGTTCGGCGATGCGCTTGATGCCTTCTTCGTGTTCGCGTCCCGCAAAAAGCCGTGATGCTTTCACCGGCGAACCCTGGTATTGCAAATACGCAAGACAATCCTGCTTTAATTCATCAGCCGTTAACGGCGAATTGTTGAACGGATTCAAGGTAATGCACCAGGTGCCCGTCGAAATCAAAATGAAAGGCTCGTGAAAATTTACGAGGTAAGGAATGAGCGCAGCGGAACTGTCGTGAAGACCAACGCCAACAAGGTAATTGTTGCCGGGAAAAGCAGCCTTGCTTACTTCGTCGTAAGCCGCCAGGGGCGCAAGCTTCGCATCAATGCCTTCTTTGCGTACCCACTCGTGATAACCATTGTCTACAAAATCCCAAAGCGCCGTGTGACAACCAATACTTGTTATATCGGAGCAAGCTTTTCCGGATATGAGATAACTCAAATACTGCGGCAGGTGCAGCGCATATTTTGTTTTTTGAAAAACATCGGGCTTCTCGTGCTTCAGGCGGTAAAGCTGCAAGCCCGAATTAAGGCTGCCCAATACCGGCGAGGCGGTGCGCAGCGAAAAGGCTTCTTCGCCACCGTAAGCGGCGTAAAATTTTTCACTTAATTTTTTGGGATAAACTTTAAGATAATTGTAAAGCGGCGCCAATGGCGTGCCTTCTTCATCGAGGTAAACAAAGGAAGCACCATAAGCCGAAAAATTAATGGCCTTTATGCAGAATTCCTTTTTTGCAAAAACGCGACGCAGCGAATCAAAAACGGAAAGACGAAGGCTCTCGATGTTTTCGCAAACGTCGCCGTCTTCGTCAACCGTTTCAAGAAAACGTGCCGATTGTTCGTACACGATGTTGTAATCCTGATCGAAGAGGAACAGCTTTTTGTTGGTTTTGCCAACGTCAATTACCGCGATAACAGGCCGTGCACGCATTTAAGAATGCAGAATTAGGAATGATGAATGATGAGTTGATGCAAAAGCAGCATTTTGATCAATTATGTTTCTGGCAGCCGGTTACTGAAAGCTGATAATGCTTACAGTCCTGTTGCTACCGTTTGCAAACCTCTTTGTTTAATCAGGCTTTCCCGCACTCTATTTTGACGATAGAATTCTAACGGTTGCAAAGCGCCACCGGCACGCAATCTTGCTTCCGCCACCAGCGGGCGAACATCGTTACGATAAGCTTCCTGCAAAATTTCCTGTGCTTTTACTACGTCGTTTTCTTCTCTCGCAGCAGCCAGCGCTTTTGTATCTACCAACAAGGCTTGTGCGTATGCGATTTTGATAGCTTCTACTGATTGCAACAAATCTTCCAGCGGATCTTTTATGTTGTGCGAAGCGTCAATCATCCAGCCCAAATCGGTGGCGTGATTCATGCCTTTTGCGTCCATGCCTTCCACCAGTTCGTTGAAGATTAAAAACAGTTGATAAGGATTGATGGAGCCAACCGTCAAATCATCGTCGCCGTATTTTGAATCGTTGAAGTGAAAGCCGCCAAGCTTTCCTTCCATCAACAACAAGGAAACAATTTGTTCGATGTTGGCATTGGGGAGATGATGGCCGAGATCAACCAGCGTAAAAGCCTTCTCACCAAGTTTGGAAGCATAGAGAAGTGATTGTCCCCAATCACCCACGGTCATTGAATAAAAGTTGGGTTCAAAAGCCTTGTACTCAACAAACATTTTCCAGTTGTCGGGCAAGGCTGCGTAGATTTCTTTTAAGCTTTCCAGCGTGTTTTGAAAAGCCTTGCGAAAATTTAATTGTCCGGGGAAAGAAGAACCGTCTGCCAGCCAAACCGTAAGCGAATCAGAACCCAATTCAACGCCTTGCTTAATCACTTCAATGTTGTGTTCAATGGCTTGCTTGCGCACGGCTTTATTGGTGTGTTGCAAGGAGCCGAATTTGTAGCTCTGCTCCTGTCCTTTCTGGTCTTGAAAAGTATTTGAGTTCACCGCATCGAAACGCAAACCGTGTTGCGCCGCAAGGGCTTTAATCGAAGTTGCGTTTTCCGGAATGTCCCAGGGAATGTGCAAAGAAATAGCGCCGCTTGAACGGTTAAGCGCATGCAGCAGCCCAACGTCTTCGATTTTTTCTTCGAGATTGCTCGGTTCGCCGCCGATGGAAAAGCGGCCGAAGCGTGTGCCGCCTGCGCCCAGGGCCCAGGAAGGAATGGCAATCTGGAAATCCTGAAGCTTTTGCAGAACACCTTCAACGTTGTTGATGGTCGAAGCGGCAAATTCGAAGCGTCTTTTGTGCTCGGCAGTGGCGCCGTCGTTGGCTTCCTGCACTTTGTATTTTTCGATGAGCATGTGTTTGTTGATTGATTAGTTGATAAGTCCTGTTGCCTAAACAATGGCAGTTTAAGGTAAATAAAAAACCTCACTCAAAGGAATTGAAACCGGCGAATGGTCTGCATTACTTTCCATAATGTCGGCCATGTATTTCCACCAGCGTTGCATCACTTCGTTTTGTGGCAAGTCATCCAGATTTTTCGAATCGATCACGTTCAAAACACCGAACAAAGCGTTCGTTTCTTCGTCCAAAAAAATTGAATACTGGCTGATGCCGTTCTCCTTCAACAGCGTACTTAACTCCGGCCAGATTTCGTCGTGACGCTTTTTGTATTCTGCTTCCTTGCCGGGAAACAGTTTCATTTTAAACGCAACTCGTTGCATGAAGGTTTGTGATTTGTCGTTGTCGTGCAATTTCGTGCACTCTTAATGAAAGGAACGGTTGATTTATGGTTTGTAATTGGAAGAACGTTCGAGAATTTAATCGTTCCTCAACGAAAGAATGGGTGTGTTTTCACACCATCATAAACTTCCAACGACAAACCATAAACGAAGTTTATCTTACAAAAGCCGTTGCCACACCACCGTCAACGTTCAATACGTTGCCGGTTGATTTGCCCAGCAAACCGCCGGCAAAAGCAAAGCATGCGTTGGCAATGTCTTCGGGATAAATAATCTCGTTAAGCAACGTACGCTTGGCGTAGTAAGCCGGCAATTCGTCAACGGAAACTCCATACGCTTTTGCACGACCGGCAGCCCAGCCACCACTCCAGATATTGCTACCGGCGATTACGGCATCAGGGTTTACCACGTTCACACGAATTTTATCGGCGCCCAATTCAGCAGCGTTCAATCTTGAAAGATGCAGTTGCGCTGCTTTTGCAGAACCGTAACCCGCATTGTTTGGTCCGCTTACAAGTGCATTCTTGCTCACGATGTTCAGCACATCACCACCAAATCCTTGCTTGCGCATGACGGCAACCGTTTGTTGCGTTACGATGAATTGGCCTTTCACCAATACGTCGTACAAAAGGTCCCAGTCTGCTTCGGTGTGTTCTTCGATGGGTTTTGAAATGGAAAGACCGGCGTTGTTTACAACAAGGTCCACACCGCCAAAAGCAAGGATAACGGCATTGACGGTATCCTGAATTGTATCGGCTTTGGTAACGTCCAAAACGTTTGCGGCCACAACGTCTTTTCCAAACTGTTTCAGAAACTCAGCTTTGGCTTCCTCCAGTCGTTCGGCATTGTTATCGTTGAGTATTACGCAAGCGCCTTCCTGTGCAAATTTTTTGGCGATGGCTTTGCCGATGCCCCCGCCGCTACCGGTAATTAAGGCCACTCTCCCACTCAACGGTTTTGGCTTTGGCATGCGTTGAAGCTTTGCTTCTTCCAGCAACCAGTATTCAATATCGAAAGCTTCTTGCCGTGGCAATGACGTGTATTCAGAAATAGCTTCTGCGCCGCGCATGACGTTAATGGCGTTGATGTAAAACTCACCGGCAACACGAGCCGTAGCCTTGTCTTTGGCAAAGGTAAACATGCCCACGCCGGGATAAAGAATGACCACCGGGTTCGCGTCACGCATGGCCGGGCTGTTGGCGTGCTTGCAGTTACTGTAGTAGTCTGCGTACATCTGCCGGTAGGCTTCAAACTGCGGCGTTAATTTTTGCTTCAACGCTTTTGCATCGGATAAATCTTCGCCCGGTTCAAGCGTTAAAACGAGTGGAGAAATTTTGGTGCGCAAAAAGTGGTCGGGACAAGAAGTACCCATCGGCGCAAGCCTGTCTAAATCGTTTGAATTCACAAACTGAAGCACTCTTTCGTCGTCGGTGAAGTGACCGATCATGCGGGTGTGTGAACTGCACAAACCACGCAGCACAGGAGCCAAGGCAACTGCCTGCTTTGCGCGGCCTTCTTTCGACAAAGATTGGACCTTGACTCCGCCAAATACTGCGGGCTGCTTGTATAGAGAATCTTCAATGTATTGTGCGCAGCGCTCAATCACTTCAAGCGAGTTCACGTAGCATTCATAAGCCGTATCACCCCAGGTAAACAAGCCGTGCGAGCCGAGCATGATGCCGCGGATGCCGGGGTTTGCATCGAGACAGGCTTTCAGTTTTAAGCCAAGATCGAAGCCCGGACGCCGCCATTCTACCCAGCCAATTGTGCCGTTGAAGAGTTCTTCGGTGATGCGCTTGCCGTCTTTGGAAGCGGCAATGGCAATGGCTGCATCAGGATGAAGGTGATCAATGTGCTTGAAAGGAAGAAAGCCGTGCAGCGGCGTATCAATGGACGGTGCTTTTGAATTTAAATCGTAGATGCAATGGTTGAACAGTTCTACCATCTCGTCTTCGTGGCTAATGCCGCGGTAAACGTTTTTCAGGTTGCGCAGTCGCTCCACGTACAATCCGGCAAGACCGCTTTTGGTGAGGGTTCCAATGTCGCCGCCGGAGCCTTTTACCCACATTACTTCGGTTTCTTCACCGGTTAAAGGGTCTTTCTCAATGGTTTTACACGAGGTGTTGCCGCCTCCGTAATTGGTGAGGCGCAGATCCGCACCAAGCAGGTTGGAACGGTATATCAGGAGGGCCACTTCGTCGCCGGCCAGTGCCGCGGCTTTGGCATCATCCCACAAATAGCTTACGTGTTTGAAAGTTGCTGTAAGAGACATGGTTGTTCAATTAATAAGTTGACAGGTTAATACGTTAATAAGTTATTGCATTGGCGAACTGCATCCAGATAGTTAGCCGTGATTATTTGTTCAGTATCGGTCCGAACGTACAAGTGAGTGACACAACAGGTGCTGACAGTAGCAAGGCTGCCGGTCAACAAAAATTAATTTTTATCGAAAGAACTTTTCTTTTCAATGACGGATGTATTTACACTCGCCGTTTTTGTGTCGGTTGCCGGTTTTAAAGAGTTGCCTTTGCCCACGATCAATACCGCAACAATAACCGTAAGTACACCAAGCACGATGGTACGCATCGTTTTTTTGCTTACCCCTTTCCATTCGTTTGAAACAAGACCCCACATGTTGGCCACAAGAATGATGAATGACATGTGCAAAATCCACGACGATGCGCCGTTACCCAACTTGCTTTCGCCCATGCCGTAAAAGAAGAACTGGAGAAACCACGCAGTTCCTGCCAAGGCACACAAAAGATAGTTTTTCAGAAGTGGCGAATTTTTATTTGTGTAATCGCCAAATGTTTTGTTGCGGGCATTTAAAATGGCGCACCAAATTAGGTTGGTGGTTAAGCCGCCCCAGAGTATCACGACAAAAATTACGTTGTTGCCAAACAGAAATTTGCCCTGGCCGGGATGCGCTGCTTCCCAAAGCCTGTTGGCTACTTCGGCCATCGGCTTGCCGGCTTCAATGCCGAAATTAAAACAGGCACTGAGTACACCCGAAACGATGGCGACAGTTAAGCCGAGCGCAAATTTGTATTCAATGCCGGCAACCGGACCGCCGTGTGCGGAAGTGGCCCCGTCTTGTACAATGTTCACGTCTTCTGTTGTTACTCGTTCAACTTGTGCACCGCCGGCAGTTTCCAACACTGGCTTGCGGTATTTCACAGCTTTGCCGTTACCGCTTCCGTTTGCTCCGAAGGAGTCTTGTTCCTTCAACTCTTTTTCCTTCATGGTTCCGGCCCTGCCGCAAATGATGATGCCGATGACGCAAACAAGGAGGCCTGCCAAAACCGTAAGGCCCCAGGTGCTGCCCGTGTAGGTGCTAAAGGAATCCTTTCCGGCAACAGGATGAAATTGATAATAGAGGGTGGGAATAAGCGAACCAAAGACCATGCACAAACCGAGGATAATGCTGCTGCCGAGCGAGACGCCAAGATAGCGAACGCCAAGGCCGTAAGTCAATCCGCCGATGCCCCAAAGAAGGCCAAAGAGATACGTGTAAATGATGGTGGAAACGTCGGTTTGCGAAATGATGTTCCAGAAATTCGGAATGGTAAGCGCAGCGGCCAGCGGCGGAACGATAAGCCAGGAAAACAAGCCGCCGATAATCCAGTAGCTTTCCCACGCCCAACCCTTCACCTTCTTATAGGGCATGTAAAAACTGCCCGATGCAAAGCCGCCGATAAAATGGAAAATGACACCTAAAATAACTTGCATAAATGATGGATATAGCAAACAAATGAGTACTTAAAAATAGAAGCCCAAAATGCCTCCGCCGTCATGGACTATCATGCGAAAATGACGCAAGGTTTGAAGGTTCAGATTCGGAATTTCTTGTCAATGCGGTGTTTCTTTTCGTTGTCCTGCTGTAACGAAGAAAGAAAACAAAACGTTTTTGCACTCTGCATGTCAATCCCAAACTTCAAACTCTGAACGTTCAACCCCCAATTTCCGACTTCTTTTTCTTCTTATTTTTAGCAAAATTTATGACCGCCATTATAAAAACGTCCGCCACATGATTGCTTCGCCGTTTTATAAACTGATTTACTTTGACGAGTTTTCGGCCACGCCCAAATACCAGCAATTGGCCAATTCAATCATCAAAGCCATTGAAGACGGCAAGTTACAGGTGGATGATATGTTGCCTTCCATAAACGAGTTAAGTTTTCAGTTTGAAATTTGTCGCGATACGGCAGAGAAGGGTTATAAATATTTAAAGAACCAGGGCATTATCGGCTCGGTGCCGGGCAAAGGTTATTTCATCAAGAACGTGGACGTAAACCGTACCATCAAGATTTTTCTTATTGTCAACAAGCTAAGTCCACACAAAAAAATCATTTACGATTCGCTGGTAGAAACCTTGGGCGACAAGGCCGCCGTTGACTTTTATATCTACAATAACGACCTGGCTCTCTTTCGCAAACTGCTTGAAAACAGCAAGACCGATTATCATTATTACGTCGTGTTACCGCATTTTATTGAAGGCGGCGATACGGCACACAAGATCATCAACACGCTGCCAAAAGAAAGGCTTATCCTGCTCGATAAAATCATTCCCGGCGTAACCGGAAACTTTGGAGCAGTGTACGAAAATTTTGAAAAAGACATCTTCGACTCGCTTGAGCAAGCCCTGCCGCATCTGGCAAAATATCACACGATAAAACTCATCTTTCCCGAGAACAGTTATTATCCCGACGAGATCGTTCACGGCTTTATATCTTTTTGCCAGGAATACACTTTCAATTATAAAGTTGTGCACGACATTACCGATGAACCCATCAACGCCGGCGAAGTTTTTATCAATTTAATGGACAACGATCTGGTAGTGTTGATCGAACGCCTGGTGGAGTCACATTTTGAAGTGGGTAAAGACGTTGGCGTGATATCCTACAACGAAACGCCGCTGAAAAAAATCATACTCAACGGCATCACCACCATTTCAACTGATTTTGAAGCAATGGGTGTAGAAACGGCAAGAATTATTTTGGAGAATCAATTGCGCCATGTGCACGTACCGTTTTCGCTTACGCTGCGTTCGTCGCTTTAAATGCTCTTCTGCCATTCGCCTATTGTCTTTTCAAGACTACAACGAAAGCAAGGAATTTACTTTGTTCACAAACGAAAAATCAGCAATTATATTTTTCACTTTGTTGATGTCATTGGCAAAGATGCGGTCTTCTTCGGCAAAGCCTACAAACTGCCGAACGTAATCGTGTGCAGCTTCTAATACGGCGCTGCTCTTCAACGGCCTTCGAAACTCAATGGCCTGGCACGCCGAAAGCAATTCAATGGAAAGAATGTACTCAAGATTATCCAACACACGGTTCAGCTTTCGTCCGCTGATGCTGCCCATGCTTACGTGGTCTTCCTGTCCAAGTGAAGTGGGAATACTGTCGGCACTCGCCGGAAAGCAAAGTGTTTTGTTTTCCGTAACCAATGCCGCTGTGGTGTATTGCGGAATCATGAAGCCGCTGTTCAGGCCCACGTTCTTCATCAGCAACACTGGCAAGCCCCATTTGCCTTCGAGCAAAAGATAACAGCGCCTGTCCGAAATGTTGCCGATTTCGGCTGCGGCAAAGCAGCAATAATCAAGCGGCAGCGCAAGCGGCTGGCCGTGAAAATTGCCGCCGCTGATGGTGTCGTCTTCACCAAAAACAACGGGATTGTCGGTAACAGAATTCGCTTCTGTTTCGGTCAACATTTTTAAATGAAGCCAGGCATTTCGCGAAGCACCGTGCACTTGTGGCATACAACGCAACGAGTACGGATCTTGCACACGTCCGCAATCCACATGGCTTTGCATAATCTCCGAATCGGCAAGCAACAAACGCAATCGTTCGGCAACAATTTGCGAGCCTTCAAACGGACGCAATTGATGCAACCTTTCATCAAAAGGCGCTTTTGTTCCCGTTAAGGCTTCGAGACTCATTGCGCCGATGATGTCTGCTGCATCGAGGCAATTGCTCATGCGCTGTACCGCTTTGATTGCATAAGCAAGAATGAACTGTGTACCGTTAATCAAAGCCAGGCCTTCTTTCGGGCCAAGCCGTATGGGCTGCATGTTTAAGGCAGAAAGAACATCTGCCGTAGTTTGCCGCTTTCCTTTGTAAAATACTTCGCCCAAGCCAATCAGCGGCAAAAACAAATGAGCCAGCGGTGCAAGATCACCGGAAGCGCCAACGCTGCCTTTTTCCGGTACAACGGGAAGAACGTCGTTCTCCAACTGCCAAAGAATGCGTTCGATGGTTGACAACTGCACACCCGAATAACCTTGCGCCAGTGCGTGAATTTTTGTGATCATCATCAGCCGCACAATTTCTTCCGGAACCGGCTCGCCCACGCCCACGCTGTGGCTTTGCAGGATTTTGTATTGAAGCGTGGTGGTTTCTTCTTCGCTGATTTTTGTGTTGGCCAATATACCGAAGCCGGTGGTGATGCCGTAAACGGTTTTACCCGCATCGGCCATGTGCTGCACGTATTGCTGGCTGCGGTTTATACGCTCAATGGTCTCGGGATGGAGTTCGCCACGAACCGTTTTTTGAACCAATTGAACCGCCGTTTCAACCGTTAGCTTATCCCGTCCGTAGAAAAATTTTGTCTGCATATTGGGCGGCCAAAATAATTTTTTATTTTACACGGACAAGCCACCAATTACAAACACTATGGAAAACCTTTTACTCCTTTTTGCCACCAGCCTTGCGTGGCGCATATCCGCACCAAAGTTTAAACGTTACATTATTGGAAGAACGGGTTGTACTTCGCTCCTGCTTTCTACCGAGACCACGCTGCACGTTCAATCTACCAAAGACGACGAACGAATTTATTTTTATGAACACGAAGTGGCCGGCGTGACCTACGGCGTCATTACGGTGAACATGAAGGAACTCTATACGTTTGATCAAAGCGAAAACATCCTGGTGCAATACGTGAACCGTATTCGCAAACCTTTCGGCATTTCGTACAACGTTTCGATGGAAATGGAGCGCAGCGCCGACCGCATTACGCTTACCGATTACTGGCAGGACGAGGAAGGCGTTGACTGGAAAATAAAAGCTCACACCAACGGCAAAATCGTTGCGGTGCTGTACGTGAAAAATATTTCTGCTGCGCCGGTGAAAGAACACGACGCGTTTTTAAACGGCTTTAGATTTTGTTCTGTAAAGTAAAAGTTCAAATTCCTGATTCCTCTATCTTTGCTGCCGTTCTTTCGGTCCGGTAGCTCAGCTGAATAGAGCAACTGCCTTCTAAGCAGTAGGTCACAGGTTTGAGTCCTGTCCGGATCACAGTTAATTATTAGGACCCTTATCAGGCTTCGTTTTGATAAGGGTTTTTCTTTTTGTGGATATGGTTTAAGAAATCTTCTTTCTACCACGAAAGAATGGCACGACATTTTTCAAGTTGCTCAGTTTACATTTGAGAGCTTTTTTGTTCAGTTTTTAATTGATAATCAAATCAAAGCTAAACTAGAATATACCTCAATACAACTGTTGGCTGAAATGAAGCAAACCTCAAAAAAGTGCAAAAGGAAATAAAGGACAAGGTTTATTATTTACTATCAGGTTTAGAGAAGGAAGAGCCTTTACCAGAAAGTAGGTTCGATGGAGTTACTGAAAGTTTCGACTTCAAACTACCTGGTATGTATAAGGAAGTTATGAAGGCATTTAACGGCGGTGAGGGCGAAGTCGGAACAGACAGCTGGCTGTGTCTCTTCCCGATTGAGGAACTCACGCAGATTAATGGCGACTATAAGCTTTTGATGGAACAAATTCCCGATTACTTCCTCTTTGGCAAGGATGCGGCAGATACAGGTTATGCTTTCCATAAAACGTACGGTACTTTCCATTCTTTCGGTCTGATGTCAAACTTTGAAACGGATAACATTGAATTGTTAGGAAATGACTTTTTGCGGTTTTTAGAATATTTAGAGAGCTATAGATATGAAGGGTAAAAAACACTTCAGCCAACAGGCGCTTTGTAAAAGTGGGGCTGAAATACGAATTTTCTACAGTAAAACAATAACCAGCATTAGTGCATAAGTGGACCTGAAATTTTCCAAATTCCCCACCGAACACCAAGCCGATTAACGTTGGCATCTCACGCAAAATCACACAAGGCCTTCACATAATCCTTGCTCCCGTCCGTCACCCAGGCATCCAATTGCGCCGGTTCTTTCATTTGTTGTCCGCGTAAACGCGGTACGGCAATGTAGCCGCATTTCACATCGGGCAAAGCCGACATATCGCTCCACAATTTTTCAATTTGTGCAACAGGATAAATGTCTTCCTGGCCATGACCCCAACGGTACTTCACTTCTTTGACGGTAACATACGTAGGAATGCGGTGCGCCACGCTACGCACTGCTTTGGCGAGTTGCATTTCATCGTCCACCAATAATGCTTCGCGGTTCAACCCAAACAATTGTAACAAACCGTCAACCTGGATCCAGGTTGTCATGGTGTTGTAATAACTGAGGTTCAACTCGTCTTCTTCACGCGGTTGTGCCAGGCCTTCCAATAAACGCAATTGTTTGTTCACGAAAGCAAGGCCGCCGCCACGGTCTTCAATGCGGCGTGGTACTACTTCAAAGGTCAGCACGTTACCGGACGATAAATGATGACCCAAAGCAGCCGCGTTAACATCGGCACCAAGCGTATCAATGTTGTGCAGCATGATGGTTTGCAACTGCGGCTGTTCGCGCAACAGACGGGCAAGCGATCCGTTGCGCAAAAGGTTTGACACTTCGTACCAATGCCCGAGCGGCGAAAAGCGTTGTGCCGCCACGTTGTCCACGTAATCACTTCCTTCGCCCTTGCTTTTGGCCCAGGCAATCAAACTTTGCCTTCCGGCTTCGCGAACCTTTTGCTTGTTTTCATCGAGCATTTCCTGCGGTAGTCCTTCCCACAAAAAACGCAGGTCGCGTTCCATAGGTACAAAGCGCTGACCAATGGAACGGCCTTCTGACAAATACACCGGGCCGTTGTAGCCGAAATTCTTTGTGCATGCAAGTGTTTCCTGAATAGGACTGTGCGTTAAATAACTGGTGGCAACGATGTGCGGAATAACAGCGTTGTATATTGCAGCAACCTTTTTTGTTTTGGAGAGATGAATTTCCAAAAAGCTGCGGTGCCTTCCTTCCATTTCAACGAATGGATTGAGTGCCTTAATCACGCCTGCGCCTTTTGTCCACCGGCTGCCGACACCAGCGGCCAAACTCATAACAGCGACGGAGCCTTTACAAATCGCTTCTTCACCGACAACCGCATTGTTTACTTCATGCAACTGCACAAGATCATTTTTCGTTACGTCTTCAATGATGGTTTCCACAGGCAAGCGGTTTCGAGAAAGTCCGATGCGTCCTTTCTGCAAATCTTCGCGTATCTCTTCGTGCTGAATAAAATCAAATCCGTTTTCTTTTTTGATGCGATCAGTCTTTTCATTTTCTGCGCTGCGGTTGGCTTGCGTCGAAGGATCAGAAACGTTGAAAAGGTTTGAAACAATCGTCCGCAGTAACGGGTAAGCCAAATTATTTTGTTCGCAATTCGTGGTGAAGTAATCTATCTCGGCTCTTCGAATGTAATTGATGGTGGACGGTTCTTTGCGAACGAGTTCCGAAACGTGAATGCCGTAATACTGTTCGGGCATGAGGGCTTCAGCCCCTTGCTTTAAGCTTGCCCAACTGCCTTTGTGATTGATGCGCCAGTTGTAAACAACAGGCTCCATTGCAAAAGGCAAGGAGGCCGACAAATCAGTTTTTGTATGCCGTAGCAATGCAAGAATTTTCGCTTTTGCTGTTTCAGAATTGTCTGGATTTACAAACATGCCCATGCCGCCTCCCGACATTCCACCAAGCATAAGAAAGCCATAGTAGTCTTCACCAAATTCCTTTTTTGCTTTGCTGATTAATTGTTCGGTAAAATGGGTTGTAGCCCAGGGAATAATCGTTTTGATTGGCCTTTCAAAATTGGCTGTGGTGTTGCTGCCCAAACTTTTTACATCCCCTTTTTTAATAGCTTCTAAAATGTTTTCAAAAATTTGATTGGTTTCTTGCCTTGCGCTCCACTCCTTTTCGCCGCGCAACAAATATTTTTCAGACACCATTTCCAAAATGGGACCAACGTTTGAGGCCATGCCGCCGTGCATAAGCACCAAGGACTGCGTTAGCTTTTGCTCAAGATCGGGATGCACTTCATCGCCGCTCAACACGTGGTGACGCGGCAATAAATTACCGCGACTGATGCCGTACTCCGCGTCGCCTTCTTTGGCCAGCGTGCCGCAAATGGTTTTAATGCCCGGCCACACGCCGCCCGAATCCTGCCAGCCGCCGCCCGACCCGCCAATCCATTCGCCAAGAATCGCTCTTGAAGCAACCAGCCTTCGTTCGCTTTCTTCCAAACCGCCTTCCAAATTTTTTGTTTGGCCGGTTGCCCGCATGAGCACACTGATAATACAACCGAGAAGATTTGTTGAAACGGCAAAACGTGAACCCTTGGGAATGTCGTTCACTTTGGTGACAAGTTCAATGCCCATTCCCGGCGCAACGATGTGCGCAAGAATATTTGAGAGCGATTGATTCACGCCTTCAAACGACGGCGGTACTAAACCCGATGCAATGACACCGGCTTTCACAAGGCTTAAATAATCATTGCCGAAGTTGAAAAGATCAGCAAGCGAGTCAACGTCTTTCGATGTTTTTAAATCAATGCTCGTGAGTCGCAACACGGGTTCGGGAATCACACGAACGTAACAATTGAGCGGCGGTGTGATGTCTTTGTCGCGGCCGAAAACGCCTAAGTCAATCGAGAGGTTAATAACTCTCGCACCTTCGGGGTAATCCATGCCGAGAAAAAAAATATCCGACCAGGCGCTGTGCGTAAGGTCCATGCGAACGGCAGTTTGCTCGTGCAGCACCGGATAAAAGAGTGAGTCGCTGCTTCGCTCCAAAAGTTTGGGATGAATGCGAACCGGATGCTCTTCGGCACGACCCACGCGAAACATCCATTGATTACCCTTGGTAGACCGAACACTTTTGCGCACCTGCCCTGCCAATATTTGAAACGACAGGTTGTGATAAGCTTCTGCCAGCGCACTAAACAAATTTGCGTTTGGACCGTGGCTATCTAATTCGTTTAAAAACGTATCAATCGCTCCTTCAAAACGTCGCGAAAGCAAATCATCAAACCCGTTGTACGGAATTTTTCCGGTGGATGGCACAGATTCATTGTTCACTAAAAAGAATCGGAAGCCTGCGTATAAAAAAAGAATAGCCCTCACTTTATCGTAAAGACTTGTAGTGCTCTTTCGAAAATTATCCAACTCCCGAAAAGCGCTCAGCAGTTCCGCAGCGCTTAAACCACGGCTCATCTCAAAAAAAGAACGGTTGCGCTTTGCGGGATCGGTTGATGTAATTGTTTCAATAAAAATGTTCATGCCTTCTCTTCTCCTTCTTTATTTCGAGCGAACCGCATTTGCTTCAGCCAAAAGTTCCACTATCGTACTCAATGTTTCATCGTGTGCTTCACCGGCCAAACCCAACGCAATCTGCGCACGCAGCAGGCCGTGTTTGCGGCTTAAATCGTAACGAGCACCTTTTACTTCAAGTGCTAGATATTTTTCACTGTTGGCAAGCTGCTGCAACACGGGCGTTAGCATGATGTTGGTTGAATCGGTCTTTACTGCTTCATCAAGCAAATGAAAAAGCGACGACGTAAGTACGTGCATTCCAAAAAAACAGAGGTAATAACCGGCACGCAAGCCGGGTGTTTGCAATTCCAGTTCGGCCACGCTGAGCGAAGGCTTCTCAATTAATTTTTCAATTTGATAAACGTCAGCCTGGTTCGGCAGGTGCTTGCCGGTGATTGTCCCATAGCGGCTTATCTGGTGCTCGATAATAGACGCAACGGCCGACACAGAGCAAGCTTCTTTTGTTGCAAGTTCAATCAATTGTGCGGCGCAACGTTTATTTTTCAAATGTGAAACATAGAGATAATCGCCGAGCATGAGCAGGAAAGGATCATTACCGGCAAAGTCTTTCGCACAATGAACCGCATGGCCATAACCCCTTGGTTCTTTTTGCTCAACAAACTGAAGATGACTTATAAGGTCGTCAATTTTTTCGGCCTCTTCTTTTGCCCAATCTACACTACCAAATGATTTTGAAAGGTTCTCGCGAAGCGAGGCAAAGGCGTGAACGTAACGTTCGCCGTCGCCGGGTGCGCACACCACGCAAATTTCTTCGATGCCGCTGGCAAAGGCTTCTTCGCAGATGATTTGCAGTACGGGCTTGTGCAAACCATCAATGTCAATAACGGGCAACATGGCCTTTTGAATGGTATCAGCAACGGGATAGAGTCTTTCGCCGCGAGCGGCCGCGGTAATAACGGCTTTTTTGATTTTCATGTTGGTGCCTGGACAGATGTTGAAGCGGCGAAAGTAAAACAGAAGGCACGAGGATACAAACCAAATCCCGCAGCTTGCTATAAAGTCATTCCGGTCAGCCGTTGCGGTGAAAAAATCATTTTTGCGTAAAGCTTGTCGAAAGGAATTTAAAACCTTGCACCACCGTTTCTCCGCTGCCCGCCAACACTCCCCTTTTCGCCTCTTTGACGCATACCGCCGCCGGGGCGCTGGCCTGCAAACTTCGAAAGACGCATGTTTACCGAAAGTAAAAAGTAACGGGCTAAGCGATTGGTGCGGCTGTCGGTGATGGTGGTGCCGTTTACGGTTCTCATGATGCCCGTGTTCTCGTTAAGTAAATCAAAGCCTTGCAAACGCAAGGTCATCATTCTGTTTTTTAGAAAACGGTATTCGGTATAAACGTTCAGAATGGAAGGGTTGCTGGCAATGCCGCCGCTAAAGCCATAGTTTATCAGCTTCGAAAAATCGTAACCGATGGTTACGTCACCAAAATAATTTTTGCCGCTTAAACCAAGGTTCAGGGTTTGTGCTTTGTTGTTGGTAGTGTAGGTAGCGTAACGCGTAGTAGTTTGATAAATCGTGAAATCGGAGCGCAGTGTAACGTCGGCCTTGTCTTCTAAATCGTAGCGGAAATTAACGCCGGGACGAAGGTTCCAGTTGCTGCCTTTGTTGCGATAGCCGTCGGTATAAGAAATGTTGTTGTCGTAGTTTGCATAAAAGCTTGCACCAACAGTATAACGCCGGTTGTGAAAAGGCTGCGTGAATGAAGCGTTGCCGTTGTATCCGTAAAAGCCGTCGGTGTTTCGATAGGTTGTTGTACGGCCCGTTCCCACTGAATCGTTGAACACACTGTTCACAATTTTGTTGTTTGTCTGGTCGTACGAAAAGTTTACAAACAAACTTGAGCCGGCCTTTGGATCAAACTTGTTGTAACGCAAGGCAAACGTATTGGTAAACTCATTGCCAAGAGCCGGATTACCAAGCACGATATTTTTCAAATTCGAACTGTCGGCAACGGGTTGCAATTGCGAAAAACCCGGCTCTCTTGCGCTTCCGTCAACGGTTGCCGTCAGCGTGTTGCTGCGAGAAAAATTGTACACGAAACGGGCAGAAGGAATCCAGTTAATGTTGTTGTAATCGGTACTGAAATTTTTCCCCAGCGAATAGCCTTTCAAACTTGTGGGCTGCGATAAAAAGCCAACGCTGTAATTGTATTTCTCATAACGTCCCCGAAGGCTGAGACCCGCACGGTTGGTGATGAAATTGTAACGATAATGATTGCTTTGCTTGTCGTTGTAACGCCCATCCTTCGCCGCGACGTTTGCAAAATCGGTTACGTCTCTTATACTTTCCGTTTCTGATTTGTTCCAATCATAATTCACCTCAAGCGACGTGGCGCCGCTTGCGGTCAAAGGTTCATTGTAGGAAAGATGCACGTTTGTTCTCGTGTTGCGGCTATCCGTTGCAATGGACTGAACCTGCAAGGTGTCTTTTATATAAATCGGCGAAAAAGTCGAATCAACGTTGTGATAATTGCTGTTCGAAAAACGGTCAGACCGGCTGTCCGAATAATCCAGGCTCAAATAGGTGCTGAAGTTGCGGCCGCGTTTTTTAAAGCGGTGATTGTACAAAAGATTGCCGCCGCCGTTTGGCGCCTGATTGTCGCTACGCGATTGATTATCGCTTACCGTAAACGAGTGTTTGCTTAACGCACTGATCTCCGAATGACTGTTGCTCCAGTTATTGCTTTGACTGTATGAAAAATAGGGCGAAAATTTCAGGTAATTCAACGAGTCGGCCTGGTACTCCATGTTCCAGGTAAAACGGTGGTTGGCGCTGCTGTTGCTGCTTACGCTTTGGCGTTGCGTGTTGCGCACGTTCAGCGGATTGATGTCTTGCGTAAACGTCAGTGCGTTAATGTCTGTTTGCCTTGTTGAAAAACTGTAGCTGCCGTAAACCGAAAGCTTTTTGCCCCACCTGTCGCGAAGGTTAACGCCGATTGATTTGGAAACCGTAATGCCCGAGCCGCCGGCGCCGGCGCGGCTATCACCGCCAAAGTTTGCCCCTCTTGCACCACCGCCTCTTCCGCCGCCGTTAAAGTTGAAAAGATTGGCGTTGGTATTGTTTACAGCACCCAGTACCGACAGTTGTTGTTCGCCGTTGAAATGGTTCACGAAAACGTTTCCGGCGAAGCGGCCCTCGTTGCCGCCAGCCACCGTGCCGTTGCCAAAGGTTCCGCGGTTTTTATTGGGTTGAAAGTTGATGTTCAGGACTTTTTCAGGGTCGCCGGTTTTTATGCCGGATACGTTGGCCTGATCGCCGTAGTCGTCAATGATCTGAACGTTTTGAATCAGTTCAGCCGGAATATTTTGCGTAGCCGTTTGCACATCGCCGCCAAAAAAATCTTTGCCGTTTACTCTTACCCTGGCCACTTTTTTCCCTTGCGCCTCTACGTTGCCGTCCTTGTCCACAACAACACCGGGAAGCTTTTTGATGACGTCTTCAATGGGAGCGCCTTCACGCACTTTGTAGGCTGACACATCGTATTGAACCGTGTCTTCTTTTACAATTACCGGCCGTATGGAGCGAATAACAACGCTGTCCATCGTACTGTTGGCCGGCAATAAAACGATGGGTTCAAGTTGAAAAACAGAGGTGTCGGTCTTTAAGATATACGATTGCGAAAATTTATTTAAACCGATGTAAGAAGCGGTGATGGAAAAATTGCCCGGCTGAACCTCGTTGAAAGAAAAAACGCCGGCTTTGTTCGTTGTGGCAAAGGCACTGTCGCTGCCGTGATTTAGCCTGACGTTTACGCCGGTCAGCGGCAAGCCAGACGTATCAATGACGATGCCTTTTACGCTAAAAGCTTGTTGGCCGAAAGCAATGGTTGCAGTGATGAACAGTAGCGCGAAGGAGAGCCACAACTTTCTCATGCGGCTAAAAGTACAATCACGCCATGACAGCACTATCCTGAACCTTGTATGTTTTAACGTTAATAAACATTTTCATAAGATGCATTAACGGGCTCAGGAATGAAACCGTCTCAGATTGCTTTGCTGAACAGCGGTTTTTCCTTACTTGTCTGCCGTTGCAGATAAAGGTCAAACGCACTGCAAACAACGCGGATAAAATAGTGCCCTTGCGCGGTTAGCTTCACACCGGCTTCGTTCCATTCAACCAGACCGTCAGCTTCGAGGACTTTCAGTTTTGGAAGCGTATATGTTTTTAAAAGCGGCAAGTGTTCTTCTTTAAAGGCCGTAAAGCCTTTGCACGCAATATCAAGAATGTATTGCCGGAAAGCCATGTCTTCATCATTGAGGACATAACCCTTTTTTACGGCCAGCAAACCGTTTGAAACCCGTGCGTAATAATCGTGCAATGTTTTTTCGTTTTGCGCAAAGGCATTGCCGGTGTCGGAAATACTGGAAACACCAAGGCCCAGCAACATGCCTGCGTTTTGCGTGGTATAACCCATAAAGTTCCGGTGCAGTCTGCCCGCTTCCCGGGCCTTAAACAACTCATCGTGCGGCAGCGCAAAATGGTCCATGCCAATGTCGGAATATCCCGCTTGCGTGAAAAGTTCTTTGCCTTTTAAGTACAGGCGAATCTTGGTTTCTGCGTCCGGCAAGTCGTTCTCGTTAAACAAGCGCTGCGCCTTGCTTGTCCAGGGCACGTGTGCATAAGAATAAAAAGCAATCCGGTCGGGCTTCAATTCAATCACCTCGTTGATGGTGCGTTCAATACTCTCCAGGGTTTGAAAAGGCAGGCCGTAAATCAAATCATAGTTTACCGACGTAAAGCCGATGCGTCTCGCTTCTTCCGTGGCCATGCGAACGTTTTCGAGCGGTTGAATGCGGTTGATCGCCCGTTGCACCACGGGGTCATTGTCCTGCACGCCATAGCTGATTCGACGGAAGCCAAGACTGTACAAAACTTTCAGGTGATCGGACGTTGTGTTATTTGGATGCCCCTCAATGCTGAACTCGTGGCGCGGATGAACGATGCTGTTTTTTAAAATGAAGCCGATTAAGCGTTTAAGGTTTTTGGGTGAAAAGAAAGTCGGTGTGCCACCGCCCAGATGCAGTTCGCGAATGACGGGTGTTTGCTTCATCAGGCCGCGGTAAAGCATCCATTCTTTTTCAATGACCGACAAGTAGTCTTCTTCCACCGAGTGGTTGGTAGTAATTTTTTTGTTGCAGCCGCAATAGGTACAAAGCGATTCGCAGAAAGGCAGGTGAATGTAAAGGCTGATGCCGTTCACGTGGTTTTGCTCGGCAAATTTTTGGGAGAAGATTCCTTTCCATTGCTCAACTTGCAGGCCCTCGTTCCAAACCGGAACGGTGGGATAACTGGTGTAGCGAGGCAAGGGCTGGTTGTACTTCCGCACCAACAAAGGGTTGACCGCTTCTGTCTTCATCATGCACCAAAAATAGTTTTACGGTTACCGGTAAAACATGATGGCGGTTAGAAGAAAAAAAGAGGTTCGTCAGTTTGTGTTTGCCGGTTCAATGTGGACCGGCCCAAGTTGTATTGAAATAAGAATTGTAAACACAAGCAATGAAAATCATGATTTTCTCAACGCAGGTATTTCCTTTTCATGGTGACGATTTTAAATTTTACGCTGTCGTAAATCAGCGCTCCGATCAGGGTTGCAACTGCCAGCAAAAGAACTTTAAAGCCTGCCACCAAATAACCGTAACCGCCAGCAACGCCGCCAAAAAAGAAAAAGAAAATAATGGTTAACCGGAGTTTTACGGAAGACCGCAGTTTTTTCTGCTGTTCTTCTTTTTTGTAAAAGAACAATTGCGAAAGTTCGATGCCTAAATCGGTAAAGAGACCCGTTAGATGCGTGGTTCTTACCACTGAATTAGAAAGCGACGTAACCAAAGCGTTTTGCATTCCCATTGAAAACAGCAGCCAGCAGGCAAGTGCGTTTGCGTGCGTCTCCACGGTTGACGGATGAAGAAAGGCGATGAAGAGCAGAATGCTTATTTCGATGCCAACCGGAATGGAATTAATGAACCGCTCGTTAATTTTTGAGATGACCTCCACCAACAGGTTGGAGCAAAAAGCGCCGAAGAGAAAAGCAAGAATGAAAAGCAAATAAACCAAACCCAGGCCGACATTTTTCTTTGCCATTTCATCAGCAAAAAAAGCAAAGTGACCGGTCACGTTTGTCGTCAGCCTTTTTACGGCAAAAAGTCCGCTAACGTTAACAATGCCCGCAACAAAAGATAACAAGGAAGCGAGCTTTAAATTGTGAGTCAGCGTCCGGCTTTTCCCGCGGTGACGAAACATGGTTAATCGAATAAAGGAAAAAAGATTGATAGCTGCTACGGTGCTTGGCCGAATAGAATTACGGAACGTACAAGTGTGCGACGCAACCATCGCTCAATAGTAGCACTGCAGTCCGGCCCAAACTCAATACAACAAATTCTTCAGCTTGTACAACGCCACAATCGAAATCTTTCCGCCTTTGATTTCAATAAGCCCTTCACTTTTAAAATCGCTGAGCGTTCGAATGAGCGATTCCGTGGCCGTGCCCACGTATTGCGCAATATCCTCGCGGGAAAACTCAATAAGATTTTTCTGCCCGTCTTTGTTGAATTTTTCGTGAATGTCCACCAGCGCTTTTGCCACCCGCTTGCGCAGCGAACTGTAAGCAAGGCTGAGCAGCCGTTCTTCTTTTTCTTTGACGTTTTGCGTCACGATGCGAATGAATTTGGCGGCAATGTTGATGTCGTTGTAGATCATGCCGAGAAACTCGTCACGCGGAATTTGCATGATCTCGGCGTCTTCTAAAATGGAAGCACTATCGTCGTAGTTTTTGTCTTCAATCAAAGCCGTGTAGCCAATAAAATCGCTGGCGCTGAACAAATCGGTAATGTATTCTTTTCCGTCTTCGTGGCCCTTAAAAGCTTTGACTTTTCCGCTTACCAGGTAATATAAAAAGCGGGGCCGCTTTCCTTCGCTGTAAAGCGTTTGCTTCTTGTGAAAATTTTCTAAGGCGTATTGCCCCGAGAGTTGCTTCAGCAAGCCGCTGTCCTTCACGTCTTTTACAAACTGCGCCAGGCCTTGCGGCGTTGATGCATAATTCTGCTGCAAGACTTCCGACTTTTTCAACCGCACTTCAATGGCGTTCAGCAGTTCGATGTCTTCAAAAGGTTTGGTCACGTAATCGTCGGCGCCCATCTCCATGCCTTTTCTAAAATCGCTGCGTTCCGTTTTGGCCGTTAAAAAAATGAACGGAATATTTTGCGTGTCCGCATTCTTGCGCAGAAGGTGCAACACGCCGTAGCCGTCAAGCTCGGGCATCATGATGTCGCACACAATTACGTCGGGCTTTTCTTTGGTGGCTACTTCCACACCGCGTTTGCCGTTTTCCGCGGTTAATGTTTTGTAGCCTGCCAGGTCCAAAATCTCTGCTGTGTTTTCGCGCAAATCGTTGTTGTCGTCAATGACCAGAATTGTTTTCGCCATGTTGGTTATCGTTTATGGGAATGGTTACCGTTATCGTTGTGCCTTCGCCCAAAGCGCTCTGTAAATTTATTGAACCTCCAAGTAAATCGGTGTAACGTTTTACAATGTGCAAACCCAGGCCCGTGCCTTGTATATTCAAGGCGTTTTTTCCACGGAAGAAAGACGAGAACAAGTGTTCCTGGTCTTCTTTTGAAATACCGATGCCTTTGTCCTTAACGCTGATGGTTGCTTTTCCATCGTGGCTTTCGCTGCGCACGTCAATCGTTGCGGCTTCGTCTGAAAATTTCAGGGCGTTGCTCAAAAGATTTATCAGGATGTTCTTCAGCAATTTCTTATCGCTGCAGGCAAAGTGTCCACCGTTGTGTCCGTATTTAATCTCCTGGCCTTTTTTTATCATGCCCCGCACTTCTTCAATAGTGTCGTAAACGGCTTCGGGCAAATCGAATTCGTAAAAGACGGCGCCAATTTTTCCTTCGTCCAGCTTGCCGAGGCTTAAGAAATCTTCCAGCAAATCGTTCAGGTGCTTTACCGATTCTTTGATGCGGTTTACGTGTTTGTCGCGATTTGGCTGTTGCTCCGCAGTGGTGTATTTTCCAATGAGTGATGCGGAAGAAAGCACGGAACTCAGCGGCGTGCGAAACTCGTGCGAGGCCATTGAAACAAAGCGGCTCTTGATTTCATTCAGTTGGCGTTCTTTGTCCAGCGCTTCGCTTAACTCGGCTTGCGATTGCTCCAGGCGTTGCAAAGCTTCTTTTAAAATCACCGTGCGTTCTTCCACTTTTGCTTCCAGTTCGGTATTGAGCTTTCGGATGTCGTTGGTTACTTTTTCCAATTGCTTTTGCTGTTGCACCATGCTTTGTTCAATTTCTTTCCGGTGCGTAATGTCCACCACAAAGGCAATCACAAACTGCCTGTTTTCCTGCCGGTAAGAGCTGAGGCTGACTTCTACCGGAAACGTGCTGGCATCTTTCCGTTGACCGTGCAGATCACGTCCCGAACCCATCTCGCGGTTTTGTGGATGATGATAAAAGCCATCGCGCAACGGCACGTGGCCCACACGGTAGCGGCTGGGCAGAAGCACTTCCACTTTCTGCCCGATTAATTCTTCGGATGCGTAAGCAAACATGCGGCAGGCGGCAGGATTTACCAACACGATGTTCGCCTGTTGATCGGCCAGCACAATGCCTTCGGTTGCGTTTTCGAACAAAGAGGTCATGTGCGATTTATCCATTTGCATGTGCCGCAACAAGCCTTTGATGTAAAGAACAATTAGCGTGGTGAACAAAACGAGAATGAGCACAAAAAAATATTCGGCCCACAGACCCGATTCGCCCTTTACCGATACCCGCCAAAACAGAAAGCCGAGAACCACAAGGCTGCTTCCCACACCGGCAATAACGGTAGCATCGCGTGATTGCACAAAGACCGAAAGAAAGATAACCACCAACAAACCGCTTAGGGTAATGCTGTAGCCGGGGAGAAAGGACGCGAGCACCAATGTAATGACGAAAACAAACATTGCGTAAATGCTGGCTTGCCGGCTTGAGAGTTGGGGCATCGTATTAATCTGCTTGATTCGCAAACTTAAAACAGAGGCCTCAAACCTGAAGCAAGGTTTTTTCCATCGCCAATACTTTGGGGTAAAGAACGTTGTTCTCCAGGTGCGTGTGTTGCGTCAGGTCGGCATCAAAGGCTTTCAGCTTGTGATAAATGACCCTGTGATTGGTACAGGCATCGTCGGTAAAGCGGTAATTGTTTGTTTGCTGGCGCAGTGAGAGCAACAAAGAGCTTACGCGGTTGTGTTCTTTGCTGATTGTTTCCACCAAAGGTTTGCGCATGGTGCGCACAAACAAGTGACCGTAAGCTTCCTTGCGTTCATACGTGTTGCTGACCTGCTTTAAATACGGGAATATGCTTTCTTCTTCGGCCTCGGTATGCTCCAGCAAAACGGCGGCAAGGTTTTGAAAGGTTTCTTCCACAGCCGCCAGGTAAGGATATTTTTTTAAATGTCCCGCAACAAAAGAATTCAGGGTTTGGGTAAGCAAGGGTATGGCCTTTTTTAAATAGCTGTGGTGAACGTAAATGATGTAGTCGAGCAGAAACAGAACGGGCCATTCGTTAAACTGTAAAGCGTTTGGAAGGCTTATTGTTTTGGTGGCTTCGTTTAGTTCAGTCTCCAACAATTCAAGGTTTATGTTTTTTGCGGCGCAGGCTTCTTGCAGCGGCAAGTTGCCGCCACAACAATAATTGATGCCCCATTTTTTGAAAACATCGGCAAGACGATAATCATCTCTTACCATTTGTGATACGGTTGGTAGCGCGGTGGCTTTTTCTATTTGCATATCGGTCGTTAAAGTCTGTTGGTTTGTAAGCTGTAGCAATGCTTTTTATAAAATGTTCTTTGTCGCCATGCAGTAAATCGTTAATGCTGGCGGAGGACAATAATGCCTGCAAGCGTTGGCGAAGGCCGTGCATCTGCTCATGAACGGGACAAGGATTGTTCACATCGCAATCCTGCAGACGCAAAACGCATTTGTTAAACATGTCGGTGCCGTCGGTTATCTCCGCCAAAAACGATAGAGACAGGCTTCGCGTCTTTTCGTTCACAGTAAAGCCACCGGTTTTCCCTTTCGAAGAAGCAAGTACGCCGGCCTTCACGAGGTTTTTCAAAATCTTGCTCATGAAGTATCGCGGCGCGGACAGTTGTACCGCAATTTCTTCGGCCTGCACAAATTGTTTGCTGTCCTGCATCAATGTGATATACAACACACCTCGCACCGCATAACCAAAGGATTTTGAAAACAGCATACGCCACAGTTAGCGACAAATCTATTTTCTGTTTGCAGGGGGAAAGATGATTTTTGTCAGCCAGAAGTTTGATACAACTTAGCTTGTGTCAAAATACAGCGGCCGAATTTGCGGCATTTGTTTTTGTAAAAGAACCGGCGTGGCCGCGTGGAATGTTTCTTGCTGAAAAAGCTTCGGATTATGCAAAAAGATAAGCGCTTTTGGATCGGACTTGGTTTATTGAATTTAGGATTGGTGGCTATGTTTGGCTTGCTCATGCGCAGCAAGATTCTTTTCTCTATTCCTTTTCTTGATTACCGAAACCTGCTGAGTGCGCATTCGCATTTTGCCTTTAGCGGTTGGGTTGGCCTCGTGTTGATTGTGGTTTTGATTTACGATGTAATGTCTCCCAAACTGGCGGAGAAGAAACGGTATCAAGGCGTTTTGTGGGGTCTTGAAATCAGTTCGCTGGGCATGGCATTCACCTTCCCGTTCACGGGCTATAACGCCGTTTCTATCTTTTTTTCCAGCGCTTATATTTTGGTGACCTATGTTTTTGGCTGGCTTTTTTTTAAAGATTTGCGGCAACAGCCGCCACTTCATCCCGTTGTTCGGTGGCTAAGCATTGGCGCAGTTGTGTCGCTGCTTCTGTCTGCCATTGGCCCGCTTGGCTTGTCTTACATTCTTTTTACAAAATCGGGCAACTCCCTGCTCTACCGCGACTCGGTTTACACCTTTTTGCATTTCCAGTACAACGGCTTTTTTACCTTATCTGTTTTTGCCGTTTTCTTTTCCCGGTGGATTAGGAAAGGCTTTTCGCTCCCACCTGCTGCAAAACGGTTCAGTCTTTTGCTGCTTGCTTCGGTTTTTCCAGCTTTGTTTTTGGCGTTGCTTTGGCACAACCAGCTTATTTTTTACGTGCTGGCGGCTATTGGCTGTTTGTGCATTTTAGCCAGCGTCATTTATTTTCTTCCCGAGTTTAAGAAGTCTGCTGCCAGCAATATTATTGACCAACCGCTTGCGAAGGTTTTCTGGACGGCTTCGTTTGTTTCGTTTGCGCTTAAAATGCTGCTCACCATTGGAACCATTTACCCGCCGCTGGGCCATGCTGTTTACGGCGCAAGACCGGTTATCATTGGTTTTTTACACCTTGTATTTTTGGCCTTTGTAAGCTTTTTTATTTTTAGTGTTTTTTTAGAAGAAGGGTATTTTCACCGCCACAAAAAAATCGTTGCGTTTCCATTTTATTTGTTTGGAACAGGCGTGCTTGCAAATGAAAGCCTCCTTATGATACAAGGCCTGGAAATTTTGTTTAAAACCAACAGCAATGTTTACAATTGGTTGTTGTGGGGCGCGGCAATTCTGCTTTTTATCGGCGCCCTGAGTTTAGCTGCTACATTTCATTTTATTAAAACAAGCAAGAAGACGGAAACAAGGTTTGCAACGTCCGTTTGAGCAATCTAATTTCACTTTATCAAACCAACCGTTGCACGATTGATGCTCTCTTTTGAGCTAGCATTTTCTGTACCTTATCGTTTGGAACGTTAACGCAAGCGAGGCATCAAACCAGCTAAGATTTTACTGCAAAAGAAAACCCGGTCACAATCTGGTGACCGGGTTTTCTTTTTCTTTTGTATAGTCCGAAAATAAGTGTCTTTTGTTTCGGAGCGCCTGACAAGAACTTATTTCTTGCCGTCGTTGTTGCGCATGAATTCAAGCACAGAGCGGGCATCGGTTTCGCTGAGGCTTTGGTTGGGCATGCGCACCAAGCATTCTTCCAGCAATTTTTGGGCTGCCGGATCTTTTTCAATCATTTCATCGGTGTTGGTTACAAAGTTCATAATCCATTCCGGCGTGCGGCGATCGGTTACGCCTTTCCAGCCCGGACCAACAAGTTTTTCATCTGTCAGCTTGTGGCAGCTCTGGCATTTTACATCGTAAGTGCTTTTGCCGGCTGCTATCATTTTATCGTCCAGTGGATGCGTGAGTTGAACGCTTTGGTGAGAGCCAATTCCCTTGGTAGCATCACCCGAAGCGGCTGTGTTACCCGTTGTTGTAGTGCTTTGTGCAGAGGATGAACTATCGGCCGAAGCAGATTTATTATTGCCGGCAGAATTACAGGCAATCAGACCGCTTACTGCGGCAATGAAAAGGAAAGAAACCGAACGCTTTTGATTCATAATAGTTGATTTAGTGATTCTGGAATTGCTGTTTTAGAGCAGATAAAATTGTGCCACGAAGGTCATAAAAAAACCTGAGCAAAATCAGTTGTTGCAATGATTTAAGATACGCATGTCTTTTGATGAACCTGCTGTTATAGTTTTTGGCTGACGAAATCAATAGAGTTGTCATTCCGTGCTTTCAATCCGGACATAAGTTTTTTGCCGTGACATTGGGTAGTTCTTGTTGTTGTTGTTCAACCCTTTTCAGCAGCAAAACAGCGGACTTGGCCGTTTAGGGCTGATCACTTTATATGCGACACCAAGTCTTTATAACCAGAAATAAATAACCACTCTCTGTTTAAAAATTGAGTAGCTAAATCTACAAAATGCTCAACAGTAAGCGAGAATAATACCTTATGCATTTAACCTAAATTCTGTATTCTACCCTTTGGCGGGCCTTGTGCCACAACGATAAATGATTTATGGAGGCGACAACTGCTTTAGGGCTTACTTATAAAAAGTGCAATTTTTACTGGCGGCAAAAGACTTTTCCAACGTGAGAAATATCATCTTTTGCGATGATGGACATCACAGCTCATGGGTATTGGCACAAATACATTTGTGCTTTAAAGACACGGATGTCTTTTAAACATTTAAAGAGCATTATGAAAACAAAACTGTCTTTGCTTCTCTTTTTCTTTTCTGCTTTTATGATTGAAAGCTGCGTGAGCAAAACACCCACGCACAAAGAAAAGTTAGACCTGCAGGAACTGACTAAAAACCAGCCAGAAGAACACGGCGCGGAAGTAAAGCCAGGCGATATTCAACTCACGTATCCACTAAACGACCAATGGGTGACCGAAGGCAAAAGTATTTACGATGTAAAATGTTCTTCCTGTCATAAGCTAACAGACGAAAAGCTCGTTGGTCCGGGCTGGAAAGGCGTAACCAAAAGAAGAAGCCCCGAATGGATCATCAACATGGTAACCAACGTGGACATGATGCTGGAAAAAGACCCCGTAGCGCAACGCCTGCTGGAAGATTGCTTAGTGAGGATGCCCAATCAAAACTTAAACCGTGACGAAGCAAGAAAGGTGTTGGAGTTTCAACGGAAGAACGATGGCGAATAGCGCACCGAACGCACACGAGTGCCCTTCGGCATGCTCAGGATAAACTTGCAACGGATGTTAAATAGATAGGCGAACCTCTGGTCCCAAAAAATAACAACGCAAAATTTTAAACCCAATTATATGTATATGTCTCATCGAAAACTAATGGCCTCGCTTGCATTGACCGCTGTTGCTGCGGGCGCCTTGTACAGTTGCAAGCCCAAAGGCGCACAGGCAGCCGTAAGCGGCGACGCGGCGGAAAAAGCATACGTTGCTCCCGGCAAGTACGACGAGTTTTACAACATCGTCTCTGGCGGCTTCAACGGACAGCTTGGAATCTATGGCATCCCTTCGGGACGCTTGTTTCGCGTTGTGCCCGTGTTTTCGCAATCAACCGAAAGCGGCTACGGCTTTAGCGAAGAAACAAAGCCCATGCTGAATACCTCTCATGGCTTTGTGCCCTGGGACGATCTTCACCACCTTGCTATTTCGGAAACGAACGGCGAACACGATGGACGATGGGTTTTTGTTAATGGCAACAACACGCCCCGCATTGCCCGCATTGACCTCTCAACATTCCGTACGGCGGAAATCATTGAGATTCCGAACAGCGCCGGCAATCACTCCTCTCCTTTCATCACCGAAAACTCCGAGTACGTTGTTGCCGGCACACGCTTCTCCGTTCCGCTGGACGACCAGAACGGCGACGTACCCATCAACACGTACAAGCAAAACTTTCGCGGCACGGTGAGCTTTATTCATCCTGACCCCACCACAGGCAACATGAGCATTGCCTTCCAAATTAAAACACCTGGCGTCAACTTCGACCTTGCCCGTGCGGGCAAAGGCAAGTCGCATGGCTGGATGTTTTTTAGCTGCTACAACACCGAAAAAGCAAACACGCTTTTGGAGGTGAACGCATCGGCTAAAGACAAAGACTTCATCATGGCGGTGAACTGGAAGAAAGCAGAAGAATATTTAAAGGCCGGCAAAGGCAAAAAAGAAGCCGTGAAGTATGCGCACAACGTGTACAACGAAAGTACGCACACTGCCACTTCAACCATGATGAACGAAGTAACGACGCTTGATCCGAAAGAGTGCCCGGACATGCTGTACTTCATTCCTTGTCCTAAATCACCGCACGGTTGCGACACCGATCCTACCGGCGAATACATCGTTGGCTCGGGTAAACTTGCCGCGTTGATTCCTGTATTTTCTTTCACAAAAATTCAGCAGGCCATTGCCAACAAAACCTACGACGGTGATTATGACGGCATCCCTGTAATCAAATACGACGCGGCCCTGTACGGCGAAGTACAAAAGCCCGGCCTCGGCCCTTTGCACACCGAGTTTGACGGCAAGGGTAATGCGTATACCTCCATGTTCGTTTCATCTGAGATTGTGAAATGGAACATCAAAGATTTGAAAGTGCTTGACCGCGTGCCGACGTATTATTCAATCGGTCACTTGTCAATACCCGGCGGCCCTACGGCGAAGCCTTACGGCAAATACGTGATTGCGTACAACAAAATCACCAAAGACCGTTACCTGCCCACTGGCCCCGAATTGACGCAAAGCGCACAGCTTTACGACATCAGCGGCGACAAGATGAAGTTGATTCTTGACTTTCCCACAAACGGCGAGCCTCACTATGCCGAAGCCATTCCAGCTTCGATGCTTATGAGCAAGCAGCGCAAGATTTATAAGATAGAAGAAAATATGCACCCCTTTGTAGCCAAAGGCGAGGGTCAAACAAAAGTAGTACGCAACGGCAACAGGGTTGATGTGTACATGACGGCCATCCGGTCGCACTTAACACCCGACAACATTGAAGGCGTGAAAATTGGCGACGAAGTCTTTTTCCACGTAACCAACCTGGAACAAGACTGGGACGTACCTCACGGCTTCGCTGTAAAAGGCGCCAACAATGCGGAGATTTTAATCATGCCCGGCGAAACGCAGACACTCGCGTTCAAGCCCGACAGAGTTGGCATCTTTCCTTTCTATTGCACGGATTTTTGCTCGGCGCTGCACCAGGAGATGCAAGGATATTTGAGAGTATCGCCTGCCGGAAGCAACGTGGCACTTTTGTTCAGCACAGGTAAAAACAACGGCGCTACCGCAAACCCTGCTGACAGCTCAAAAGCAAAAACAACCAAACCTTAAACAATAGTCCGATCCGTCCGGAGCGAAATGCTCCGGACGGTTGACGGACATTTCTTCCACCTGATTAAAAAATTTTATGAGAAAAATTTTTGTTCTTGGATTAGCCTCGCTTCTGTTGTGGTCCTGCAATTCGGGAAACACAACAACAGAGACAACAAAAACCAATACTCCTGAAGAACAAACCCGCGCCGGCCAATCAGCCGTTAAGGATGATGAATCTGCAAAAGACGTGGTAAAAGTAGCCGCCGGTTCGCCCGACCACACCACGCTTGTTGCGGCAGTAAAACAAGCCGAATTGGTAGATGCTTTGTCCAACGCCGGACCGTTTACGGTATTCGCTCCTACCAACGCAGCTTTTGAAAAATTACCAAAAGGCACCGTGGAAGATTTGATGAAACCCGAGAACAAAGCAAAGCTGCAGGACATTTTGCAATACCACGTTTATGTGGGAAGTCTTAAAACCGATTTGATGCAGGACGGACAAACCTTAAACGAAGTAAACGGTGGCAACATCACCATCAGCAAATCGGCCGATGGAAAAATAACCATCAACAACAAGGCACACATCGTTGCGTCCATTCCCGCTTCTAACGGCATCATTCACGTAGTAGATGAAGTGCTGCTGCCACCGGCCAAATAAAAGTCCAGTGAAATTTTGAATGCTTAGCAAAAAGGAAAGGCTTCGAAAGCCCGGAAAACTGTAAAACCATTGTATGAAAAAGATGCGCATTTCTTCCCGTTTGTTAATCGCTTTTGCCTCGCTGGCCATGACGGCTGTTTTCTTTTTGCCCGTTTGGTTTATCTTTTTGATTGCGCCGCAATACCCCGAAGGTCTGACGATGCAAATCTGGCTGACCAAGCTTTCGGGCCAAGTGGACATCATTAATGGCCTGAATCACTACATCGGCATGAAGCACATAAACGAGAACATGTTTCCCGAATTTGGTTATATGGTTTATATCCTCGGCGCTTTCATTGTTTACGGTTTGATGGTAGCACTCACCGGCAGCCGCAAACTGCTTCTTTCCCTTCTTTTTTTAACCCTGGTTATGGCCGGTGCAGCCCTGTATGATTTTTACAAATGGGGCTACGATTACGGCCATAACCTTGATCCAAAAGCCGCTATTAAAGTTCCCGGCCTCACCTATCAGCCGCCAGTTGTAGGCCATAAAACCCTGCTGAATTTTGATGCGTATTCTTATCCTGATGTTGGCGGCTGGATCGTTCTTGGCGCAGGTGCAATATTCTTTCTTGTTTATTTCCTGGAATGGGTACGCGGACGAAAGTTTGCAAAACAAAATGTATCCTTCGCAAAATCATCCGTTGTCGTTGCTTCCGCACTAAGCTTAATTTTTACTTCCTGTTCTTCAAAGCCTGAACCTTTTGTTTACGGCAAAGACCTTTGCGACGATTGCCGCATGACGATCATGGATCCGCATTTTGGCGCGGAGATCGTAACCACGAAAGGAAAGGTCTTCAAGTTTGATGATGTGCATTGCCTTGCGGCCTTTCTAAAAGACGGCAAGGTGAAAGAAAGCGATGTGAAGCAAACGCTTTTCATTGACTACAACAATCCAAATAATTTTATTGACGCAGCAACGGCTCACCTGGTTGTGAGTCCGCAATTGAAAAGCCCCATGAACGGTAACGCAGCGGCTTTTGCCACCAAAGACGTGGCCGATAAAAAAGGCGCAGAACTTGCAGGCCAAACTACGGACTGGAAAGCGCTGCAGAAAGAACTCTAAGACGACGACACAACGAAAATGAAACGAATCCTCACGATACTTTCCCTGCTTTGCGTGCAGTGTGCCTTTGCACGAACGCTGCCCGTGGGTAAGGAACAAACCTACACGGCAATTAAAGCTGCGATTGCCTCCGCAGCGAACGGCGATACGGTTTTAATCAAAAAGGGGCTTTACAAAGAAGGCAATATTGTTCTTACCAAATCCATCACCCTGCTGGGCGAAGAAGGCGCTGTGCTTGACGGCGAAGGCAAATACGAAATCCTCACCGTTAGCGGCAGCGGCATCGTCGTCAAAAATCTTCGCTTTCAGTATTCCGGCTTTTCCACGCTGAACGATTACGCCTCAGTTAAAGTGATCAATTCTTCGCGTGTACTCATTCAAAACAACACGTTTTTCAACGCTTTTTTTTCCGTGCATATTTCCGCCTCTTCTTATTGTGCGGTAATAGACAACAGCATTTCCGGCCTCACCAAAACCGAGCAAACTTCCGGCAACGGCATTCACCTTTGGAAATGCGACAACATGCTGGTGAAAGGAAACGAAATTCACGGTCACCGCGACGGAATTTATTTTGAGTTTGTTACCAACTCGGTGATTCAACAGAATAACAGCCACAACAACATTCGCTACGGTTTGCATTTCATGTTCTCCAACGACGACAGTTACATTCAAAATATCTTTCGCGACAACGGTGCGGGTGTGGCCGTGATGTATTCGCGCCGTGTGGTGATGGTAAAAAATCAGTTTGTTCACAACTGGGGCGGCAATGCGTACGGTCTTTTGCTCAAAGAAATTTCCGACGGACAAATTATTGAGAACGGCTTTACTCAAAACACAGTGGGCATTTTAATGGAAAGCACCAACCGAATCGAAGTGTCCAGCAATTCATTCACCGGTAGTGGCTATGCCTTGCGCATTTCGGCAAGCTGCAACGAGAACACGGTACACCATAACAATTTTGTGGGCAACACTTTTGACGTGGGCACGAACGGCACACTTATGCTGAATCGTTTTTACAACAATTATTGGGATAAATACGACGGCTACGATTTAAACCGCGACGGCATTGGCGACGTGGCTTATCACCCGGTGAGCATGTACTCGATGGTGATTGAGCAAAACCCTAACGCAGCTATATTAATGCGCAGTTTTATGGTTACGCTTTTGGACAAGGCGGAGAAAGCCATTCCCAGCCTGACACCCGAAAACATGGTTGACGAACAACCCTTAATGAAAAGGAGCAAGTAATGATTAAGATAGAAAACCTGCACAAACGGTTTAAAAAATTGCAAGCGCTGAACAACGTAAACGTTGAGTTCAGCAAAGGCCAGGTTGTTTCACTTATTGGCCCGAACGGTTCGGGTAAAACAACGCTCATCAAGTCCATTTTGGGCTTGGTAAAACCCGACAACGGCCAAGTGCTTTTCAACGGAATTTCGGTGGATAAAGACATTAATTACCGCAAGCACATCGGCTACATGCCGCAAATTGGCCGTTACCCCGACAACATGAAAATCGGGCAAATCTTTGACATGATTCGCAACCTGCGCGGCAAAGACACAAAAGTGGACGAAGAACTCTTTTACCGCTTCAAGCTCGATACGATGCTGGATAAAAGCATGAAGTCTTTATCCGGCGGCACGCGCCAAAAAGTAAGCGCCGCCCTGGCTTTTTTGTTTGATGCCGATGTGCTGATTTTGGACGAGCCAACCGCCGGCCTTGACCCGGTGGCTTCGGAGATTTTAAAAGAAAAAATCATCGCTGAAAAAGCAAAGGGCAAACTCATTTTAATCACCTCGCACATCTTAAGCGATTTGGAAGAACTGACAACCCACGTGCTTTACCTGCAGGACGGCAAAGTCGTTTTCAACAAATCCATGCTTGAATTGTACGAAATGACCGGCGAAGACAAATTAAGCCGCGCCATTGCCGCAGTAATGAGAAACGAAATAAAAGAAAAAGACGTGGCCTATCTGCGAATTGCGAAGTAGTGGGCATCAATAAGCAATAAACAATTGGCAGCAGGCAAACGAAGCACCCCATCCACAAATCAACCACTCAATTATTAAACCATGCTCAAACTATCCAAATACGTTCTTTACGATATTCTGCGGAACCGAGTAGTGATTGCGTACACCGCCTTCCTGCTCGTTGTTTCTTTTTCGCTCTTTCAAATGGAAGAAAACAGCAGCAAAGCTGTGTTGAGTTTGTTGAATATTGTGCTTATCGTCATTCCGCTGGTGAGCATGGTCTTCTCAACCATTCACTGGTACAATTCCTACGAGTTCATTGAACTGATGCTTACCCAACCCGTGAGCCGCAAAAAAGTTTTGCTGAGCGAGTTTGCCGGCATCGGCTCTTCGCTGGTAACGGCTTATTTGATCGGCGTTGGCATTCCGGTTATCATTTATCATTTCGACAGCACCGGTGCGGCTTTGTTGCTGGTGGGAAGTCTGCTGACGCTTGCGTTTACGGCCATTGCTTTCTTTGCCTCCGTTAAATCACGCGACAAAGCCCGCGGCATTGGCGTGGCGCTGCTGCTCTGGTTTTATTTTGCGCTCATCTTCGACGGCTTGCTCTTGCTCGTTCTCTTTGCGTTCAGCGATTATCCGCTCGAAAAATTTATGGTGGCCTTTTCGTCATTCAATCCCATTGACCTGGGCCGCATTTACCTCATGTTGCAAATGGACGTAAGTGCCCTGATGGGTTACACCGGCGCAACCTTTAAAGAATTCTTCGGCAGCGGTATGGGTCTGCTTTACACACTTGCCGTAATGCTCGCCTGGATCGTGCTGCCGCTGTTGTTTGCGCTTCGTTCGTTCAACAAAAAGGATTTGTAAGAAGCGATACTGTGGCTGCTTTTGCTTACCGCGATGGCCATGAGTAAAGCCCCTGCCGCAAAAGGAAGGCTAAACACAAACAGCAGTTGCGACGTAGATGGAATGACAACCTGCAAAAGCTTCGCAGCAAATAAGGCTTGAAACAAAAGAAGGGTTTCGGTCGTGAAGAAAGAAAAAAGAAACAAGCCAATACCAAATCGAAAAAGTTTCTTCTGCTCAATGCTTTTCGCGATGGCCGCAAACACACTCATGCTGATAAAGCCCAGCAAAACAAGGTGCAAATAAGCAATCACAAAATTCCGCACGTCATAAGCCATTACCGCAACCGCAGGAAAAGCACCGGCAGCCTGCAAAAAAATTTTTAGCGCAAAAGCGCAAAGAGAAAAAGAAAGCAAGATTGATAAACCGGTTTTCTTAACATCAAGCCATAAAAAATACAAGGCTGCAAGTTGCAGAACTGCTGCAACGCCGCCAATGATGTTGAAAACAAAAGAGGGTTGATGCCACAGCACCGAAAGTGCATAAGCGGGAACGCAGGCAAGATTCATTAATCGAAAAACTTTCGTGCTTTTAGTCTGCAGGTTGCGATACAAAAGCGCCAGCACGATGAACGTAAAAAAGCCGTTGTATTGAAAATGCAGGTAGAAGTAGATCAGGTCGAAATAAAGCGGCGTGCCTTGCTTTCCGGTAACGATCAACGGAACGGTTGCAAACGGACCAAGGGAAGAAACAACGGCATAAATCAATCCCCAAATTAAAAAACGGTGTGCGACGGTCAGGCTTTGGCCTTTAACCGCACGCCAAACAACAACGGCAAAATAAACAGTAGCAGCAATCGAAAGTGTGGAGAAAAAAATGCTGATGCCCTTGTAACCGTACAACGGGAAAAAAACCAACATGCCGTAAGCAGAAAGCAGCGTGAGCACAGAAATAGTCCGCCAGTGTTTTGCCGCAATGCGGCCGGTTAATTCGGGAAAAGCTTTCATTACCAGCGCAATCAACACCGGCAATATCCAGCCGCCAAAGGCAAAATGCGAGTGGCCGTGCAGAAGGTTTTTGTAAACAAAAGGAAAACGATCCAGCAAAGGAGTCGAACGAAGCGTAAGCCCCAAAACCGCCACCAGAAACAGGTTGAAAAAAGCCGCTTGCAAAAGAATTTTTGCCACCTTTTCTTTTGCCTTCTCACTGAGCACCGCTGTAATAATCATCGTTCAAAAATCCGAAGGTAAGCAAGGGGAATACGCAACCGCAGTCAAAACAAAAACTGATTTTTGTCAGATTTGAAGCAATGCATCTTATTGCCGGGCAGAATAAATCAAACCTTTGCGCCCTTACCTTCACTCCATGCTTTCACTCCACTTCTCTCCTTTCCCTCAACGCGAAACCGAACGTTTGTTGCTCAAACAAATAAACGAAGGGGATGCGCCTGACTTGTTTTCAATTCGCTCCGACAAAGAGGTTATGAAATACCTCGACCGTCCACCCGCGCAAAACATGAATGAAGTGGTTGCGCTGATAAAACTCATCACTGATGCCGTAAACAAAAACGAAGGCATTACCTGGGGCATTTATCCAAAAACAGAATCAAATGTGTTGCGCGGCACCATTGGTTTCTGGCGCATTCAAAAAGAAAATTACCGCGCCGAAATCGGCTACCTTTTACATCCTTCGCTGCAAGGCAAGGGCCTCATGTACGAAGCGATGAAGGTTGTTTTGAATTACGGTTTTAACGAGATGCGCCTTCACTCTATCGAGGCCAATGTGAATCCTTCAAATGTAGCTTCCATCAATCTTTTGGAACGCAACGGTTTTGTAAAAGAAGCTTACTTCAAAGAAAACTGTTTCTACGACGGGCGGTTTTTAGACAGCGCAATCTATTCCCTTCTCACGCCGTCCGCACAGTCTTTCATTTAAACGCAAACCTGACAAAAATCAGGTTTGTTCTTTCGCCGCATCACCCGTTCTGTACGCTGTCAAAAATAATTTTGACTGTCTAAAGAAGTCAGCAATGGAAAGACAGGACCTGCCGCCGACCGACAAAGCGGATCTCGAATTTGATAAAACTTTTAAGCCCAAAGGCGCTATTGCGTTTTTTCTCATTCTCGTTGTTCTTGGAATTGTCATTTGGTACGGTATCTATTACATCATGCTTCAACGCGTCTAAATCAATCCTATGCAAATTGACAGATTTGAAAAACGGGTGTTGATGATCAGCGGTGCGCTTGTGGCTGTTTTTATTTTTTCCATGTTGTATGCACGAAGCAAATACAACGATTTGCCTGCGTGCATTCCGTTTAACAAAACCTACACCGAACCGAAGGTGACAAAGCTTGATGATAAAACTTACCAGGTGTTTGCGGTAGCGCAGATGTGGCAGTTTCAACCGGCACAGATTTACATTCCCGTAGGCAGTGACGTAGATTTTTATCTCACTTCGAAAGACGTAGTGCACGGCTTTTTCATTTCAGAAAAAAACGTGAACATGATGGCCGTGTACGGGAATATCAACAAGCAAACGGTGAAGTTTGACAAGCCCGGCGTGTATAAAATCACCTGCCACGAATACTGCGGCACCGGTCATCAAAACATGCAGGCCGAAGTGATTGTAAACGATCCGGCGGCGAGATAAAAACCCCTGTTTTCCTAAAACGAGGACTGGGGTTGAAGAAACTTTCCTGTTATCCTTTTAACGTAAAAATTTGTATGAACCAGGCAGCGCTGCTACTATTAAACATTCGTTGCGTCGCACTCTTCAAGGGCTTGTAATGCTACTGAACAATTTTTGAAACGCTTTCAATATTGAATGATGACCGAAAACACGAACGCAAATCAAAACGCATTGAGCCTTGGCGATTGGCAACTTTCGCCCTGGCTGAAAAGAATTATTTACTGGGAATTGGGCATCCCGTTGGCGCTTCTGTCGATTGGTATTTATCACGGCTTAATGCAGGTAATTTACCGTGCCGGTGTTTTACACCAGTCAGCTTTTGCCGGCCTTGATTATTACCAGGGCCTCACGCTTCACGGTGTCATCAACGCGATTGTATTAACTACTTTTTTTGCAGTGGCATTCGGGCACGCCACCATCACGTTTTATTTAAAACGAGAGCCCACCAAAACGCTTACGCTTCTCAGCTTTTGGTTCATGGTCATCGGTACGCTGATGGCCGCTTGGGCGATGCTTTCGGGCAAGGCTTCTGTGCTGTACACGTTTTATCCTCCGTTGAAAGGTCACCCGCTTTTTTATCTCGGCACGGCTTTGTTAATCGTTGGCTCCTGGTTTCCCTTGTTCGATTGGTCACGACTGTACCGCCAATGGAAACGCGAAAATCCCGAAACAAAAACGCCGTTGGCTGTACTCGGCACCCTCGTCAATTTCATCATTTGGTTTGTGTGTACGCTGGCGGTTGCCTATGAAGTGCTCGTGGTTATTTTACCTTGGGCCTTGGGTTATAAACCAACGGTGAACGTAACGCTTGCCCGCACCTTGTTTTGGTTCTTTGGTCATGCGCTGGTTTATTTTTGGCTGCTGCCGGCTTACGTGATGTACTATAATTTTTTACCCAAACTGGCCGGCGGCAAACTTTACTCCGACATGGCCGGCCGCATTGCAGCCTTCCTGTTTTTAATCTACTCTGTTCCCGTTGGCGTTCATCATCAATTCTCCGATCCTTCCATTACAAAAGGCATCAAGCTTTTTCAAAGCATCCTTACGTTTGGCGTTACCATTCCCAGTTTCATCACGGCTTTTACCATTGCGGCTTCGCTGGAATATGCGGGACGCAAACGCGGCGCAAAAGGCCTGCTCGGCTTCTTTACCAAACTTCCATATTTGGATACTGACCGCTACTTGTTTGCTTATCTTATTTGCGGGTTGTTTCTCTTCATCTTCGGCGGCTTAACCGGCATCGTAAATGCCTCCAGTGAGTTGAATAACACCATTCACAACTCGGCCTGGATACCCGGGCATTTTCACATGACGGTTGCGGGCCCTGTGTTCCTCGGCATCATCGGCATGAGCCTTTATTTGTACCAAACCACATCGGGAAAAAAATTGTTCATGTCCAAAGTCGCCGTCATTATTCCTTATCTCTGGGTCATCGGCATCCTGATCTTTTCTACGGGGCTTTCCTGGGGCGGATTGATTGGCGAACCGCGCCGCACCAATCTTGGCCTCACGTACCTGAATCCTAAAAGCGAATTGTTTACGCCGGAGTGGGTACCCACTACCATGCTTGGTTTGCTCGGCGGCATCATCATGTTCATTGCAGGCATAATGTTCCTGGTTGTGTTTTTTGGAACGATGTTGAAGAAACGTTCAGCAGAAGGCATGCTTACCTTCCCCGTGAGCGAAGCTTTGCACGACGAAAAAAGAATTCCGCTATTTGATAAATTCAAACCCTGGCTTGCGGCGATGGCAGTGATTTTGGTGATTGCGTACGTCCCGGCTTTCGTTGATGCAACAAAAAACCCCGGTCCAGGTGCGCCACGCTTTACGCCGGACAATCCCGTGCCCGTGCAAACGGAACAACCTTCTGCAACGACTACTACCGGCTTAACAAAACCACTATCATTCAATAAAAATTAAGATGAAAAAACACGGTCATTGGATATTCATTGCCGCAGTGGTCATTCTACCACTTACGGTTTTTGCTGTGGTGAAATGGTACGAGAATCAATTTACAAGGCTGCCGGTGTTGGTAAGCCAAGAACACCGTGTTGGAGATTTTAATCTGACAAACCAGTACGGCAAAACGATATCGTTAAAGGATTGGAACGATAAAATTGTCGTGGCCAATTTCTTCTTTACGCACTGTCCCGTTGTGTGTCCGAAAATGATGCGAAACCTGGTGAAAGTGCAGAACGTTTATCGCAACGACAAAAATTTTCTCATCACTTCATTCAGCGTTGATCCCGAAAGGGACACGGTTGCACAACTGCAAAACTTTGCATCGCGAATGAACGTTGAAGGCGCCTGGCATTTACTCACCGGTAGCAAAAAAGAAATTTATGCGATGGCCCGCAAAAGCTTTCGGGTAACGGCAACCGATGGTGACGGCGGGCCACAGGATTTTATTCACAGCGAATCATTGGTGCTTGTTGACAAGCAGGGCCGCATTCGCGGTTATTACAACGGCACGAACGATACAGAGGTGGCAAATCTCATTCGCGACATTAACCGTCTGCAAAAAGAAAACTGAGCAACTGACCAAAATCAGTTTTCCTTCTGTTAGAAGTAAGTCTTTTTGGGGAAAGGAAAAAACACCTTTGCCCGCAGAAACATCAAAGCATGAAAACAAAAATATTTTCACTCATTGCTGCTTTTTCTTTCACGCTTTCCGTCACGGCTGCGCCGCCGGCAGAAGAAGGCAAATCTATTTTTGCCGCCCGCTGCGCCGCTTGTCACAACGTCAATAAAGTGTTAGTGGGTCCAGCACTTGCCGGTGTGGATACACGACACTCCATCGAGTGGATTGTAAACTTTGTTCATTCCTCGCAAACTGTGATTAAAAGTGGCGACACGGCTGCTGTGGCTTTATTCAACAAATTCAACCACGTTCAAATGCCCAACCATCCAGACCTCAGCGAAGGGCAGATCAAAAACGTTGTGGAATACATCAAGACCGAAGCAAAAGCAGGCGGTGAAAAAGCGCCGTTTGCCAAACCATATTCGGCGCGTCCAAATTATGCGCCTCTTTCTTCTGCTAACTACGGTTTCTTTCTCTCCTATTTTGCCCTGGTGGGTTTGCTGATTTGCGTTTTGTTGTTTGCCGTGCAATTGAAACAATACGAGAGGCGTGTGGCTGGCGAAGAGTAAACTTTGTGTATCGTTGGTTTTCGTTTCAACCGAGTGCCTCATTCCTGGGGCACTTTTTATTTGCTTGTTGAGAGGAAAGTTTACAAACCAAATTAGATGGTGACCATTCGAACCAGTTTTTGCAAAACGGCCCGGCCGGTTTTTGTTTTTATCCACCATTGAAAAAGCGCAATGCCCACAATGGCACAGCCCACGCCAGCCAAAACATCCAGCACATAATGATGGCTTGAATAAACAGCGGCAAACCAAATTCCAATCATAACAAGAGCAAATAAAATATTCCAGGTCCCAAACTTTCCTTTCAGGCCATAAAACAGTACGATCAGTATATACGAAGCATGCAGCGAAGGCATGGCCGCAAACACGTTGGAGCTTTTCGCATAAATGCTTTTAAAAACGCCGGCGCCAACAAGAGCATCAAAACGTCCAAGGCCTGCCGTATTGCCCGGCGTAGAGGAAATAAAATCAAAACCGTGTTGTGCAACGTACCAGGGCGGTGCCGCGGGATAAAGATAATAGCCTATAAAACCGATGATGTTTACCAAAAAAAACGTCAGCGCAAATTGGAAAAACAAAGACCTGTTTTTGAAAAACAGAACGCCGGCAAAAGCCAAAGGCAGAGGAATCCAACACAAATAAAAAATACCGGAAAGCAAATCAAAAAAGGACGATGTGTTTTGTGCGAAAAATTCATTTGGCGTAATCATCTTGCCTTGCGAAGAAAAGCTGAAAAGGCTTTTTTCCGCTTGGTACAAGTCCTGAATATGAACGGTATTGAACTTGTAATTGGGAAAGGCTTTCATGTAGTCGAACACAATCCAATACACGATAAAAACAGAGAAACCAAGAATAAACCGTCGTGTGGGGCGGCCGGCAAAATAGCAAGCATTAAAAAGAGCAACAAGAATGACCTGTTCTGTCTTGAAGCCAATTAAAATAGCCGAAACAATAAGATAAGAGGCGGTTAATACAAAAGCCGTTTTAACGGAATGCGCATCAAAGAGAGAATCACCGTGTTGACGGGCTTTCGCTTTCTTAAGCACTTCGGTTTCCTTTTCCGTATCGCAAGAAGTCATGAAAAGCAGCGGTTGTTTACCGGGCAAATGTAAGCGGAAGATGAGTTCGGGAAGGACGCCAATGATGAACGAAGCAAAGCTTATAGTTTCACAAGACGTTGTTGACTTGATGCTTTCTGCCGGTCCTTTGCTTCGAGTGCACGTTTGGCATCCATCAGGCGTTGATAAGCCGTAAGGTTTGTAAGCACGGCCAATACGGCAAGCGGCAGCGTAAACACCGACATTGTTTCAAACACATGAAACGGGATGCCTTTTACAAACAACTTGTAATTGCCGCCAATGTATCCCGAAACAATGCCACAAGCAAGCGCCGAAGTGCCCACCAATACAACTCGTTCGGGGCGTTGCATTAGACCGCCCTTACATTCAATCCCTAAACCTTCGGCCCTTGCGCGGGTGTAGCTTACCATCATTGAGCCAATCAACCCGATAAACGCAATGAGAGAAGACATGAAATAGTGATGCGCAATTAAATAGTAGCAAATGCCGAGAAAGGTAAATAGCTCGCTATACCGGTCTAAAACAGAATCGAGCAAAGCACCGAAGGACGAACTCATTTTTCCCAGCCTTGCTACTTGTCCGTCAAGCATGTCAAACAACCCTGCAAAAAGTACAAGACCACCGGCCCAGCCAACGTACCGAAAGTCGCCGCGGTTGCCTTCTTCGGCACCCATTATAAAGATAACTGCCACGCCAACGTTGAGCAGGAAACCGATAACCGTCACCACGTTTGGTGTAAAGCCAATCTTCACCAGCAGCTTTACAAACGGGTCAATGATTTTATAAATACCGAATTGAAGTCGTACACGAAGAGGTCTGGTTTCCATATTCAAAGTTTTGCGCCAGGCGGTTTTTTGCGTTGGGCTGTTTACCTGAAAACAAACCTTTTTTGCAAAGGGTAATTGTAAGCAATCGCTAAAAACAAAGTAACGGTAATTTTAGAAACAATGTAATTAAGACCCCCGATGTGTGTAAGCAGGTAAATCCCCGAAGTAGCCAGCAGCAAATAGCCCAGCCACACCAAAAAGTAGCGGCCAAGCTGAATGTGAGGGGCCGTATAGCCGCCTCGAAAAACCCATTGCCTTCCTATTGAAAAATTGGTAACGCCGCCAATGATGGTTCCTGCACTGCTGCCCGCAACGTACCAAAAACCGAAGAACTCCACGGAAAGAATCATTATTACGTAATCAATCAGTGAAGCGGCAAACGAGGCCAGTTGAGCTTTGGCAAACGTGAACATTAAAAAGAAAAATATTTGATGAGCAGATGCAAAATTACAGCAGAATAAATGCCCGCTAAAAGATCGTCAAGCATCACGCCCCAACCCGCTGGCGCTGCTTCTGCGTTGCGAATGAACAAAGGCTTGGCAATGTCGAAAAAACGAAACAGAATAAAAGCTAAAAGATAATTCATCCAACTGAACGGCAGCAGGAACAACGCCACGCTCATGCCCAGCCACTCGTCAATGACAATTCGATTGCTGTCGTGTCCCCAAATTTTTTCTACCCTTGCCGACACCCAAACACCGGCAAAAAACAAAACAAGAATGTGTGTTGTTTGTTCAACCCAACTCGTTTGGTCAATGCGCAAAGCCCACCACAAAAGGCAACAAAAAAGTGCAGCCACTGTGCCTGCACCTTTTTGCAGATAGCCAATGCCGAGGCAAGTGGCAATCAGTTTGTTTACGATCATGACATTGCTTCTACAAGATCCTGGTAATAATCCAAACCGAGATGCGTGATCAGGTCTTCGCCCATGAGGTGGCGCAGCGTATTTTGCAGCTTGATCAATTGCTTGAAGATGTCGTGCTCGGGGCGCAGGCCCGGAGCGGTTTGCGGCGATTTAAAGTAAAACGACAACCACTCCTGTATGCCCGACATGCCGGCACGTTTGGCCAGGTCCATGAAGAGTGCAAGATCGAGAACAATCGGCGCAGCCAAAATGGAATCGCGGCAAAGAAAATTAATCTTAATCTGCATGGGATAACCAAGCCAGCCAAAGATGTCAATGTTGTCCCAGCTCTCTTTGTTATCGCCGTGCGGCGGATAATAATTGATGCGCACTTTGTGATAAAGTTCACCGTAGAGTTCCTGGTTGTGTTCGGGTTGCAAAATGTCTTCCAACACACTCAGCTTCGATACTTCTTTTGTTTTGAAATTATCGGGATGATCCAACACGTAACCGTCGCGGTTACCAAGAATATTGCTGGAGAACCAACCTTTCACACCAAGGGCACGAGCCGCTAAACCGGGAGCCAAAATGGTCTTCATCAAAGTCTGGCCGGTTTTAAAGTCTTTACCGCCAATGGGCGTGGCCGTTTGTTTCGATAACTCAACCAGGGCCGGAATGTCAACCGTTAGATTGGGAGCGCCGTTGGCAAAAGGCACGCCCAGTTTCAATGCCGCGTAGGCATAAATCATAGACGGTGAAATGGCCGCATCGTTGTTGCGCAAACCTTCTTCAAAACTTTCCAGCGATTGATGCACCGCCGAAGGCTCGATGTATTTTTCAGTAGAGCCGCACCACACAATTACCACCCTTGCGCAGTCATTGGCATCGCGAAAATTTTCAATGTCGTCCATTAAGGCTTTTGCCAGATCAGCTTTGCTGGCTGCGGCTTTCACGTGATCGCCGTCGAGGTTTGAAATGTAGCTTTTATCAAAGACCGCTTTCATGGGCTTAATCGCTTCCAGTTCGGCTTTCACTGCATGAAGCAACAGCGGCTCCAGCACTTTTGCTTTGCTTGCCGCTTCAAATACGTTGTCACTGTAAACATCCCAGCCGCCAAAAACAATATCCTGCAAATCGGCCAGCGGCACAAATTCTTTGATCTTTGGGTAGCGGTTTTCCGTTCTTTTTCCCAGGCGAATGTTGCCCATTTGCGTAAGTGAGCCTACCGGTTGGGCCAGACCTTTTTTCACGGCTTCCACACCTGCAATTAGCGTGGTAGCCACGGCCCCTAAACCGGGAATGAGCACACCCAGTTTGCCGTCTTTTTTCTCAATGTTGGTGAGCATATCAATTTGTTGAAGATGTAAGAAATAGCAGAAGTTGCGGAGGTTGTGCTCTCCAAAACCTCTTTTGATTCAAAGCAAAGAAAATGGAAAATCGGTTTTAACCGTGCAATTATTTTGCACATTCAACCGCGGTTTCACAACCGGAAACCGCTGTGTTCAGCGCACAATTCCACCTTACATTTGTTTTGTATAAACCTTAGCCAATGAACGTCAGGATTGAAGAATCGTGGAAAGAAGTCTTGCAGGAAGAATTTAAGAAGCCATACTTCAAACAAATTACAGCGCACATTAAAACCGAAAAAGAACAGGGCAAAACCATTTATCCGCCAGGGCCTTTAATCTTCAATGCGTTTGAACAAACGCCTTTCGATAATGTGAAGGTTGTCTTGCTCGGACAAGATCCTTATCACGGAAAAGGGCAAGCGATGGGCTTAAGCTTTTCGGTGCCTGATGGCGTGCCCAAGCCGCCTTCGCTCGTCAATATTTTTAAAGAACTGCACGACGATACCGGCGTGCCCATTCCCAATACAGGCAATCTGACCAAATGGGCGCAAGGAGGTGTAATGTTGTTGAACGCTGCGCTTACGGTACGTGCCGGCGAACCAAACAGCCATGCAAAAATTGGCTGGCACCAGTTTACCGATACCGTCATCCAAAAAATATCCGAATTAAAAGAGAACGTGGTGTTTTTGTTGTGGGGAAAATTTGCGCAGGACAAAACAGAATTGATCAATACAAAAAAGCATCACGTATTAAAAGCAGCGCACCCTTCTCCTTTTGCTGCCGACAAAGGCTTTTTTGGCTGCCGCCATTTTTCAAAAACCAATGCGTATTTGGTAAAGCACGGCATTGATCCGGTTGACTGGGCAATATGAAAACGAAGGTCAGAAGTCATCTGTTAGTTATCAAACTTCCGTCCACATCTTTGCATGCATGAATCTTCTTAAAAACATTTTAGGCCGGATTATGGCTTTTTGGGCGCTGCTCGTATTCGTGCTTTCCCTGTTGGTTTTCGTTATTCCCGTTTGGCTGGCTGACCGTCTTTCCGAACCGAAACGCTCAAGGGTTTCGCATATTTTTTATTGCGGCTGGATGACAACCTTTTTTGTACTGTCGGGTGTGCGGCGTGTTTTTAAAGGCAGAGAAAATTTTAAGGAGGGACAGAACTACGTGGTTATTTGCAATCACCGTTCAATGATGGACCCACCGCTCTCCACTCCGGCCATTCCCGGGCCAAACAAAACAATTGCAAAAGTTGAAATGGCGAAAATCCCCGTGTTCGGGGTTATTTACCGGAGCGGCGCAGTGTTGGTTGACCGCAAAAGCGATGAAGGCAGAAGGCAGGCTTATATTAAGATGAAAGAAGTACTCGGCCGGGGTTTGCACATGTGCATTTATCCCGAAGGCACACGCAACAAAACAAAGGAACCGTTGACACGGTTTCAAGACGGCGCTTTTCGCCTGGCAATTGATGCCAAAAAGCCCATTATTCCTTCGCTGATCTTTAACACAGAGAGAGTGTTGCCGCGAAAGCCTTTCTTTTTTTGGCCCACCAAAGTGGAGATGCATTTTTTACCGCAAATAGATGTAGAAGGAAAATCGGTGCAGCAACTAAAAGAAGAAGCGTTTGAAAAGATGAAAGCTTATTACGTCGCAAACGCTTAATTCATTGTTGTTCTACGGCAGTAGTATCGTTTACCAACAAGACAAAAGCTTCCGCGAATTCCGTTAAATTCCGTTGCGTTTTGCTATCCTTAATGTTTCCGTCTTCAGATATTTTTCCCTTTATACCCTGAATCAGCAGGCAAGTTTCGTCGGTGAACCTCGCCATTACTGTTCGCATAATCAACTGCAATTCTTCGTGGCCTCTTTCACCTTGTGCCGAAGCCGTAATCAAACCCGTTGGTTTGTTGCTGAATACAGTTGTAGCAACGCACCATTCAATGGCGTTTTTCAATCCGCTGGGAATGCTAAAAACATATTCCGGCGTGCAGATAATCAAGCCGTCGGCTTTTGCAACGGCTTCTCTAAATCTTACCACTGTTTCCGGCGGATTTTCTACAGACAGTTTTGGATCAAAATGCGGAAGCGTTTTTAAATCGCCAAACGCCGTCAACACAAAATTGTTTGGCAGCAAGCGGGATAGATGTTCAACGAGTTTTTGGTTTGATGAACTATCGCTTGCGCTTCCAATAATTGCCAGGATGTTTTTTGTATGCGTCGTTGCCTCTGGGTCTTGCGTCAATTCCATCAAGCAGCTTCTTAATAATTGTAAAACGTTCTTGTCCTGTTTACCCGCAAGTCTCGCAGTACCGATGACTTGGGACTTAGCGTAATGTTGAAGTACTGGTAATTGCCAATGGGCGTCACGGCAATGGACATTTGCCAGCAGTGCATTTCGCGGGCAATGCTCATGGAGAAGCTCGTCACCTTGCCCGTGTTGAAATCAAAAAAGCCGTTGGTGCTGAAGTTCCACTTGGGCGTTAAATTAAAACTGTTGTTGAAGGAGATGCTCGAATTAATGCTCGTTGTATAGCCGCTGTAGTCCGGCTTCAGGGTTCGGTTAAAAGACAAGGAATACGAAAGGTTCACGGACCATGGAATATTGAAATCCACAAACTCGGCAGGGTTGCGCTGCATGTAATCCTGCAAGGCTTGCTGGTCGCTCAAAAGATTGGGGTCTGTAATTGTTGTTTGCTTCTTTGACTTGTCGCCGTCTTTTGACTTGCTTTGAAACGAAGTAGAAGCCGAGATACTCCCGCCGGTAAAACGGCCCGGCGTGAACCGGCCGCCTTCCCATACAAAACGATTTACACGCAAGCCCGAATCCGTGGCCTGGTAAGGATCAAGCTGGCCTTGCGCCGAGATGCTGAGTTTTTCAAACAAGGTTGTGCGGAAATAAAGATTGAAGGGCTGAAGCTTGAAAGCAGTATCCAAAAAATTATAGGCGCTTGTAAAACCAAAACCGTCAATCAACTTGACCTTTTTCGTTCCTCCTTCGGCCGTATCTTTTTTGTTGCGCACTTTCATCTCCAGATTGTTGTCCAGGCCAAAGCTCAATCCGCCAAACCGCCCGTACGAATAAGGTGAAAACAAATTTCCTTCAAATTGTGCCAGGGCTTGCTTGTGCCCAAGTGTGTCGGTTTGTATGTAGTCGTAGTTACGTTTGGAAACATTGGGCTTGTAGTTGAAACTAACGGTGGGCCGCATCACGTGGCGAATGGCTACGATGTTCGAGTTTTTTCCAAACTCGTACATACCGTAAATGTTGGTGTTAAAGCTGATGCCAAAGTTTAATTGCCGGTCTGTATAAAAACCTTTGCGAAGACTGAGCGTATCTACTTTTTTATTTGCGCTGTCCCACACGCGGCTAAAGCGTTTGGTGTACCATGTCTCTTCGTAATTCACAAAAGGGCTGACAAAGAATTTTCCCAAAGGCGGCAATTGCAGACTGATGGGGAAACGGTGTTGTGCGCCCCATTGCATCGTATCCAAAATAGTGCGCAGGCTTACGTGGCCGGTATCGTAAAACGAAATCTGGTTGCGGGCTACAGCGCTGTATCCAACGCCAATCTTTTCGTACCAGCGCGGCGTACCTACAAACTCTTTGCGCTGAAACGGGTATTGCGTGGTTACCGTAAAACCGGCATCGGGCAAGGTAACATTGATAAGACGGCTAAGGCTGTTCTGGTTGTGGTTTGCACTAAGCTGCAACGAGTAAGGTTTGCCCTGCCATTGCCGCGTGTACGAAATAGAGGAATAAAGATTGTTTTGAAAATTCTTGTACGGGTTGTTGGCAATGTATTGGTTGTACCGCGTAGAGCCGGCGGTAACCGAAGCCATGAAATTGACTCCCGGTTTAGCCCGCGAGTCCATGCTGTGGTTCCAGTTGATCTGAAAAGCTTTAATGAGTTGATAATCGGGGTCGCCCTTGAAGGCAAACTTTGTATGGGTGATGCCGATGTTGAACGAACCGTTGTAGCGATAGCGCTTGCGGTATTGCGGAATGAGGTTCAGGTTCCAACCACCATAAGAATAAACGTTGGTGCGAACGGTAACGTCCACGTAATCGTTCAGCACCTGGTACCAGCCCATGCCTTCAAGGCCCAAACCAAATTGTACGTTTGAGGTAAACTGCGGCGGCAAAAAACCGGAATGCCTTCCCTGCGAAAGCGGGTAAATGCCAAAAGGCAAATAAATGGGAATGGGCACGCCTTCAAATTCCGGGTGCGTTGGCCCCGAAACCGCAAGGCTGTTGGAGATAACCTTCATCTTGTTTGTCTTGAAGGCAAAATGCGGATCGTCCAAATTGCAGGTGGTGAAATAGCCTTCTTTCACGTACACGGTCCGTTCGTCTATTTTCTTCGACACATTGGCTTTAATGTAAAACTCCCCTTCTTTGGTGTAAGTATTCGTTGTAAGACCTTTCTGGCTCTTAAAATTGTATTGAAAGGAATCGCTTTCAAACATTTGTTCCTTGCTCTTGAACGTTGCACGTGTAAGCGTTCGTCCGAGGCTGTCCTTCTCACCGATTGCCGTTAATATATTGGTCTGTTGGTCAAGAACGGTTCGGGGTGCATTGATTAAAACGTCTTTGTATTTCGTTTCCGTTTTGCCGTACAGGATAAACCGTTGTTCTTTCACCAACAGCACGGCGCTGTCTTCGGCCTGGTACTCTACCGGCGCGTCTAATGTGTCCTTCGCAAGCTTTAGGGAAAAGGTATCGGTGCGTTGCGCGGTGAAACTTGAATCGTTCTTGCGTGGCGGAAGCGTATCGGAAAGAACCAGCAGCGAATCGCGACTCGTTCGGGGAATTGTGTCTTTTGCCAATTGCCGGTTTCTGAATGCTGATTGCTGATGACCGATTGCCGATTGCTTCTTCGGAATCGTGTCTTTGATCTGCTCTGAAGAAATTGTATTTTGTCCGCCTGCGGCTTGTGTCTTTGCCGACGTTAGCACAATGCAAAATGTGGCTGTGGCCATCAGAACACCGAGCCAATTTCGTTTAAATTTGTGCAGTCCGGACATAAGAAGTAAACAAATGTAGTCGTTCCGTCCTTAAAGGATTTGTGAAGATTCCAAACCGTCAAACAAAATCTGATATGTTGAAAAAACCATTTCTGTTTCTCTTTTTTTTCCTCTTTTCCCTTTGCTTTTTTTCTTTCGCGCAGCCACCAAAAAAAGCGGGTCGAACCATCATTATTGACCCCGGCCACGGTGGGCCCGACCAAGGCGCCGACGGACTCCATTCTACCGAAGCACAGTTAACGCTTGCCATCAGCAAACGACTGGGTGAACTCATGGAAAAAGAATTGCCCGACGTGAATCTTTTGTTTACCCGCACTACTGATGTCTTTCCCGGCAATACCCGAACAAAGAACGACGCCTTGCATTACCGCGCTTCTTTTGCCAACCAGTCAAAGGCCGATTTATTCATCAGCATTCATTGCAATTCCGCAGGACGTGCGCCGGGCGGCTGGAACGAAAGGCGCATTGTAGGCTATGATGAGAAAGTAACGTACACCGGCAAAAAGAAAAAGAAGAAGCACGTAGTGAAAGTGCCTATCTACGAAAGCTTTTACGTAACCAACGTCACCAAAGGCACCGAAACCTTTGTGTGGACGGCCGCTGAGAATTCGCACAAAGGACAGTTTGTTACCGGGAACGGCGAGTTTGATAGCGGCGAAGGCAACGACAGCACCATTGTGGAGCAGGCCAACGATCCCGTGATTAACGCACTGAAATCCGTTTACAGCAAGAAATATTTTTTAAAAAGCGTTAAGCTGGGCGAGTTTGTGCAACAGGAATTTGAAAAGGCTGGCCGCATTAACCGCGGCGTAAAACAACGAAACGAAAAAGGCATTTGGGTTTTGCACGCCACGGGTATGCCGAGCATTTTGATTGAAGCCGGCTTTATCTCTAACAAAGAAGAAGAAGAATACATGAACAGCGAGAGCGGTCAAACCGAAATCGCCAACAACATCCTGCAAGCTATCAAAGCCTATCTTTCGTCGCTTGACGCACCGGCAAAAGGAGCATAAGCAAAAGCGTTGGCTGGCTTTGCAGCAATTTTCACCGAAAACAAAAACGAGTTTTAATTCTTTATAAGAAATTCGCTTTTTCTAAAACGTATCGGGTATGCTGAAAAAAACTTTTTTAATCGTAACCCTGTTTTCCGTTTCGGCCTTGCTGACTTCTTTTGCGCCGCCGAAGAAGGATCAGCAAGTGATCAAAACCATCATCATTGACGCGGGCCACGGCATCATGGACAACGGCAACCACAACGGCGCAAGAGGCAGCTATTCTTATGAAGATGACATTTGCCTGGCAGTGGCGAAAAAGCTGGTGGCGAAAATCAGGGACCAATACCCCGACATTAAAATTGTAGAAACGCGGCCCACCGAAAACATCGTGGCGCTGAAAGAAAGAGCCAACATTGCCAACCGCAACCACGGCGATCTTTTTGTTTCCATTCACGTGAACGCCATGCCGCCCATTCATCACAAGGAGTTGGTGGGCTACGAAAAAGAAGTGTACTACACCGGCAAAGGCAAGAAGAAAAAAAAGCACACCCGCAAGGTGCCGCAATACCGCTATTATACTACGCCCAATACGCACGAAAAAGGCACGCAAACCTACATTTGGGGAGCGCACAAAGCCGAGGATAAAGAACTGGCTGTTCGCGAAAACGCACAGATGCTTGAAGAAGACAACTACAAGCAAACCTATGGCGACATTGACCCCAACTCGCCGGAGTTTGTGGCGCTCTCGCTTGTAAAAACAAAGCAGTACAGCACCCGCAGCGCCATGCTGTCGAACATGGTGGAAGAACAATTTTCAAAAGTGGGCCGCATCAGCGGTGGCCCCATGCAAAGGCAAGTAGGCATTTGGGTTTTGCAAGCCACGGCCATGCCGAGCATTCTTGTGGAAACCGGTTTCATCACCAATCCTGATGAAGAAAAATACTTGAACAGCGAAAACGGCCAATTTGAACTGGCCGACTGCATCACAAAGGCCGTTGGCAATTACATGAAATGGCTGGAGAAAAGGCAGAACGCAAACGGCCCTTCGGTTTACGTGCCCGCTACACCGGCAACAATGAACGATGCTTTCCTGCAAGCTTTGAATGAACACCACAACACGCCTGGAGAAAACAGAAAGACGTTGGCGGCAAAATAACCGGGCTTAAATACTCTGGCCTTTTTGCGTTGATCATTTATGAACCAGGGGTTCGCTTATCTATTTTGCTTTCGTTGTGTCGCACACTTGTACGCTTTGTTCGCTCTGCGGCAGATTTGCATCACGAACAAACGGTGGGGCAATTTTCTGGTTAGTAAATTAAGATAGTGAGTCGTATTTGCGCTATAAGTTTAAAGGCGCGGCAATATTTATAAGTGGTTGAAAAGGTGATGACAAAAATTGCGCTGGTAAATTTGTCAAGTATATTAGCGCAAATACAACTGTTGGAAGCAATGAAGAATATCTCGAATTAAAGATGCCTTGAATACCTTGCGCTTATTGCTTAAATTTGGTGGATCTATGACTGTAATCGAGAAGCATAGAAGAGACATTCAAAAGTTATGCGCACAGCATAAGGTAAAAAAGCTGTATGCATTCGGTTCTGCTTTGACACCCAAGTTCAACAGTGACAGCGATATTGACTTCATAGTTGATTTTGAATCTCAGGATATTGATTGTTATGCGGACAATTATTTTAATCTAAAGTTTGCACTTGAGGAGGTTTTCAAAAGGCGTATTGATCTTTTAGAAGAAAAGACCATCAAGAACCCATACTTTAAACAAGCGATAGAAAATCAACGTCGACTTCTTTATGGAGCTTGAAATCAAAACCTGGCTTTTCGACATCCTAAATGCTATCGAGGAAATTGAATCTTTCACCAACTTTCAAGACTTTGCTTCGTTCCATTCTGATCTCAAAACCAAAAGAGCGGTTGAAAGAGACATCGAAATTATTGGTGAAGCAATGAGCAGAATACTAGCCAAAGACGATTCGATTGATGTTGCCAATACAAGAAAGATTGTCGACACTAGAAACCGCATCATCCATGGTTACGATACTGTTTCTGACGAAATTTTATGGAACATAATTATACAGCATCTGCCAATCCTTAAACAAGAGATTCAAGAACTTCTTAAATAGCACTGCTGCTAACAATAGTTTGCCGCTATACCGGCAGACGAATAATCAATCATCATTTGCTCTTTAATTAGCTTTTGAATAACTTACGAAGCTAACGAATCCCAGATTGCCGGTATTGCAGCCAGCCCTGAACGTTAGGCGTAATTTTCAATAGCTCTTTCACATTATAACGAATGAAAAAAGTCAAGAAAGTCCTTATCCTGTTTATCGTTCTTCTTCTCGCACTTTCCCTCATCTATTTTATCCCTGAAAGGAAAAAGGAAATCAAAACACAACACTTCACCCTTCTCTTTAGCAGCAGCATTGACACGGCGGCCATCATGGAGTTGGCAATTGCTTTGGAAAGCAATTATTTCAGAATTGGAAGTGATCTTCAAACAACGCCTTCGAACAACATTCAAACAAACGTTTACGCTCAACGGTGGCGGTACATAAAAGCTACGGGAAACTGGAGCGCTTCGGGAAACATTGAAGGCATTTCAAAACTTCATTTCGTGGAAAAGGCCTGGGGAGAAAGCGACAACGCAAAAGTTGCGGTTCACGAATTCGCTCATACCGTCACGTTGAAATTGCTTTTGGACAACGAGCAACAACCGGTCAATTCAAAGGACTTTGACAAAAAGTTTTCAACCTTTCCCGTTTGGCTTTGGGAGGCCATCAGCGTATACGAAGCCAATCAATTTGTTGATCCCAAAAACTTGCCTTACTTAAACAACGGACAATATCCAACGCTTTCAGAACTCGACAACCGCTTAAAAGGCGGAAAGATTTACGATTGCGGCTATACGATTATCGAGTACATCTTATCCAAATACGGACATGACAATTTGATCAGCCTTGTTAAGAATTACGGCAATTTGAAAAAGACTTTTGCCGTTACGGATGAACGGTTTTGCAAGGACTGGTTTGACTTTGTAAAAGCTAAATATCTGAAATAAACAATGAATCCTTCTTTTGTTGTGCTACCGCAATGGTTTAACGTCCGCACGATACAAACCTTATAATGTAGTCATCATCTCCACGTCTTCTTCCGCCACGGCCTCTTTACTTGCTTGCTGAACGATCAATTTTCTTCCCAGCGTGTAAAGCAACAACGCACTAACGGAGCAACCGGCCATCACGCCGGCCATCGGCAATGACGTGTGGTTTTGCAAAAGACTCACCACTGCCGATGCGCCGGCGCCTACGCCCATTTGTATGGCGCCCATCAACGCCGAAGCACTGCCCGCATTGTGACCAAACGAAGCCAGCGAAAGCGCCGACGCATTGGGAAAAACAAAACCCTGGCAACACAAAAAAAGAAAGATGAGAAGAATGGTAATGTATAAGCCGTTCAAACTAAAAAGAGCAAGACAGGCAAAGGTTAATCCAACCGCACTTTGACAAAGCAGCGAGATTTGAATGATTTGTTCACTTGAGTATTTCTTCAGTGCAAGATTGTTGATTTGACTGGCACTGATAATCCCTAAAGCAATGAGCGCAAAGATCCAACCGTATTGCTTTTCACTCACCTTGAATATCTCCATAAACACATTGGGCGAACCGCTGATGTAAGCACACAAACCGCCATAAGCAACGGCTCCAGTAAAAGCATATGTATAAAACTGCGGATGCTTAACAATGCCTGCAAAATTTTTCACAATAGCTCCTGCTTTCAATGAAAAATTCGGATCGGGATTTTTGCTTTCGGGCAATAAAAAATATACGCCGGTGAGAATGGCAATGTTTATCCCGATAAGAATGACAAAAACGTAACGCCAGCCAAAAACAGCGGTTACATAACCACCGGCCGTCGGCGCAATAATTGGCGACACTGCTACTACCAGCATCAAGGTTGAAAATATTTTGGCGTTCTGTTTTACATCAAACAAATCCCGCACAATGGCCCGCGCCGCCACCATGCCCGCACAGCCGCCTAAAGCCTGCAACAAGCGAAACAGGATCAATGAATTTACCGACGTAGCCAACGCACAACCAACGGAAGCGAGCAGGTAAATACAAAGGCCCGCATACAAAGGCTTTTTCCTGCCCAATCGTTCCAGCAATGGCCCATAGATCAACTGCCCCACAGAAATGCCGATGAAAAAACTGGACAACGACAACATAACCTGCGCTATGGATGTGTGCAGGTTCTTCGCGATGTCGGGAAAAGCCGGCAGGTACATGTCAATGGAAAAAGGCCCGATAGCGGTTAGCAAACCCAATATGAGAATGAGGTAGAAATTCTTGTTAGTGCCGTTGGTATTCATATCGTCTAAAGACTGCAAAGGTATTGGCTGTGCATTGACGATACCCGGTAGAAAATAAAAACGGCGGTGAAAGCAGAAAGGCTGAGCAGGCAAAAACTTTATGCCTTTATCCAGCTTGCGTTTCGCTCAATCAATGCTTCGCTCATCTGCCTGAATACCTTTGCTTTTAATTCACCCACGTCTTTCGGTGTCAGTCCCTCAACGCTTACCTCAGGCAAAAAAACCGAGCGGCTTTTGCCGGGATTCAAGGAAAAAACAGACCGGTGATCCATCCGGTCATAGGTGTTTAAAAAAAGCACCGGCATGATGGGCGTGCCGGTTTCAATGGCAATGCGAAAGGCGCCGTCGTAAAAATCTTTGAGGGGTTCATGGCTCATGTTAAACGTGCCTTCGGGAAAAACAAGCACCGAGATTTCTTTGCGCAAAACAGATTTTAAGATCTGCACGCTTCTGGCCCGGTTGCCCGCACTGCTTCGGTCAACGGTAACGATGGCGTTTTTGTAAATGGTGCCGAAGACGGGAATCTTTGCCATCTCCACTTTGCCCAACGGCCGCACCGGATGACGAAAGGTTTTGGGAATCACCGCCGCATCCAAATAAGAAATATGGTTGGCCACAAAAATGTACGAGCAATGTTCTTTTGGTTTTTGAAGGTAAACGTTTTTGTGAAAGATAAACACGAGCGGAAACCAAATGTCGGCCCAAATAACGCAGGCCTGATAAACAAGGTTGCCACCTTTGATTTTGCCAAAAAATGTGGCAAAGAGCGACCACAAAAAAACAGGCAGCATCAAAACAAGAAACAGCGCAAAAGCATAAAGAACGTAGAGGCACTGCAGAGACTTCAGCAAAATGCGCATCAATTGTTATTTTTCTTTTCATCGCCGGGACAATGGCATTCAAAATCCTCTTCCAAATTGTAGCAAGTGATTACTTTGGTTTCGTCAGTGCACTGCGCAAAGATTACACGGATGTTTTCACCGCTGGTGGTGCGGCCTTGCAGCGCAAAGGTTGGACAAGGCCTGTCGGCCCGGTTTGATTTGTTGAAATTAATGCTCCCCTTCTCCATGATCTCCGCAATTTCGTCTTTGCTGATGTGGCGGCAGTCCATGCGGCAAAGCGCATGTTTGGTGTAATATACGGTTGCCGGATGGCGATCAAAGGCCTCGTGTTGCAGCGGTTCTTTCCATCGCTTTAAAATAAAAACGAAGAAAAATCCAATCACGATCAGGAGGGAAAAAACAACTTTTGCCGGCTTCATGTTTTTGACGAAGTGCAAGTATAGTCAAAAGCCGCCTATTAATTTTTCTTCCAAACATAGTCTCGTTGATGCAGGTTATTTCGATGTGTACTGCACCCAGAAAGCTTCGGGCTCATACATTTTTTTCAGGGCTAATGAATTACTTGTTGAAGAACGTTGCTGGCCGTTCTCTCCGCGTTGACGGCTGCCGCCGCCGTACGCTCCACCGCCGCGTCGCCCGCCACCGCCACGCATTCCGCCGCCCATTGGTCTGCCGCCTTCTTCGGATGGTGCTGCGCCTTCGTTGGTTGCTGCTTTTGGTTTGTCCACCGCGCCAATAAAAAATCCAACTTCCATGTTTTGATTTTTCACATCGGTCGGGAAAGCCGCAAAGGGAACGGTCACTTCGTATATCAACTCGCCGCTTTCGTTCCAATTAATGGCGCCTTTAAAGCCGGTGTTTTCGCGGATGCTTTGCACACCCGAATAAGCCGGCTTAAAGCCAATGCGGTTAAAGCTGATTAAACCACTTTCAATGCGACGATGCAAATCTTTTGTATCGGGTTTTTCGCCTTGCGCAAAATTCGGGCGGAAGGTTTCGTCGGGCAGTTCGCCTTTTACGGGGTAAATGATCTCGGTTGTTTTTGCGTGTTTGCCGGTAGGGTCAAACCAAACTTCCATGCCGCCGCGAATTAGTTTCATTTGCTCGGCAGGATCGGCAATTTTGAACAACACGTAAAGATTGTCGCGGCTGTTGGCAAGAGCGTAGTCAATTCCGTTGGCTGTTGCCAGCAGCGGAACACCCTGCCAGTCCTGCATTTGACCGTCAACGGTTATGGACGCAACGCTTGCAGGCTGCGCTTTTGCTTCTGCATTTTCTGTTGCGGCTTTGTGATTGCTGCCGCAAGCGCTTAAAACAGCGGCAATTCCATAAATGAAACACGAAGACTTCATACCCAATATTTGAAAGGCAAAGCTATTGCGGCCAGAGTTGTTCAATCTTAAACAAGGTTAATGTTTGGCAAAAGCGATTGTCAAAAGAACGTTATAGAAAAAAGGAGGTTTAAACGAGCCGCCACGAAACCGTTTATCTTTGCCGGTTCATGGAAAAACAACGGTCGGTCGCTTTTCACACGCTTGGTTGCAAGCTCAATTTTTCGGAAACCTCTACGCTTTCCCGCACGCTGGAAGCCGAAGGTTTTTTGAAAAAAGACTTTGACGACCTGGCAGACGTGTACGTTATCAATACCTGCTCCGTTACCGACAATGCCGACAAAGAATGCCGGCAATTGGTGCGCCGCATTCAGCGCAAGGCACCGGAGAGCTTGGTGGTGATTACTGGTTGTTATGCGCAATTAAAACCAAAAGAAATTTCAGCAATACCTGGTGTAAATCTTGTTTTGGGCGCCGCGGAAAAATTCAACATTGCTTCGCATTTAAAAGAACTTACGAAGAACGATTCGGGCAAGATCAGCAGTTGCGACATTGAAGATGTTTCAGGCTTTCATGCTTCCTTTTCCGTGAACGACCGGACGCGGACCTTTTTGAAAGTACAGGACGGCTGCGATTACACTTGCTCGTTTTGCACCATCCCGATGGCCCGCGGAAAAAGCCGCAGCGACGGTATTGAGAACGTAGTTCGGCAAGCGGAGCAGCTTGGACAAAGTGGTGTGAAAGAAATTGTTTTAACGGGTGTGAATCTTGGTGATTTTGGCAAAGGCCCTGATGGTGCAAAAAAAAGCGAAGAAAGCTTTTACAAACTGGTACAAAAGTTGGAAAACGTAGGAGGTATTGAACGCTATCGCATCTCTTCCATCGAGCCCAATCTGCTTTCAGACGACATCATCCGGTTTGTTTCGCAAAGCAAAAAGTTCATGCCGCATTTTCACATTCCGCTGCAAAGCGGCAGCAACGAAATACTGGCCCTTATGCGCCGGCGGTACAAGCGTGAATTGTATGCCGAGAAAGTGGCGATGATCAAATCGTTGATGCCGCACTGCGCCATTGGTGTAGATGTGATCGTTGGTTTTCCATCGGAAAGCGATGCGCATTTCAAGGAAACCTTTGACTTCCTGCACGCATTGAATGTTTCTTACCTGCACGTTTTCACGTACTCGGAAAGAGACAACACAAAAGCGCTGGAAATTAAACCTGTGGTGCCGGTGAATGTTCGGCACGAGCGCAACAAAGCCTTGCGCAACCTGAGCTATATGAAGATGCAATACTTTACCGAACAGCACCGCGGACAAAGCCGGAAAGTATTGTTTGAAGGCCACGAAAAAGGCGGCATGATGGAAGGCTATACCGATAACTATATTCGCATTTCAACGCCGTTCCGCGAAGAGTGGGAAAACCGGATTGTTGACTGGAACGTATAATTTAAAATGAAGAAATATTTACTTACCGCAAAATTTGAATGGACCGAGGAGATGATGCAGTTGGTTCCGGAGCACCGCGAAATTGTCAATTCCCTAATTGACGAGCAGGTGATTGATCACTACGTGGTGAGCATGGAAACACAAACGGTTTGGATAACGATGAACGCCAAAACAAAGCGGGAAGCAAAAAGTTATTTGTCGCCTTCGCCTTTGTACAAACACTGGAAAGTGCAGGTGTACGAACTCATGGTCTGGGACGGCCAAAACTATCGTTTGCCAGCCCTACAGTTGAACTGAAAAAGTTTTGAAAATTCTTCGAAAAAATATTTTTTTCTGTGAAGTTCAGAACCCTATTTTTGCACTCCCAACAAAAACGGGACAGTTCTTCAAAAGGGAGTTTAGCTCAGCTGGTTCAGAGCATCTGCCTTACAAGCAGAGGGTCGGCGGTTCGAACCCGTCAACTCCCACCAAAGCCTTCGTGAAGCACGAAGGCTTTTTCATTTATGGCCATTCATCATTATACCCTTCATTCCACCACGGCACGGAAGAGCAAAACCACACGATGAATTGTCTCGCTTAAGCAGCGCAAAGAATATTCAAGCCTGCGATGTCATCCAGAATTTGTCCTTCTACTCCTTTTTCCACCGCTTCCTGAAATTGCCAACCCTCTGCGCCGCGACTCAATACAATGCAGGGAAAGCGCTGGTCCAGGTGATAGAAATAAGGCTTAAAGAGAAGCATGTCTTGGGTCATTAGTATTTCGTAACTAACGACGTCCTCGTTGTAAAACAGAGCGGTGTTGGCCAGCAATTTCATAGAGAGCTATTTAATTGATTGACGAATTTTATTTGAGTCTTTTGTATTTTAACAAACGACGCACATCCTTTTGTTTTCCAAAGGTTTTGAGTTCACTCACTGAATTGTCTTCTGAAAAGCAACTCAATATTTTATTACTCTCTCGGTAAACACACAGTCGGCAAATACAGCTCTCACAACATAAATTCCCGAAGCATACTGGCTAAGATCAAACCTGTATGTGTTGCTGGCGGCACCGTTGCCCACGATTACTTCTTTCACCTTTTGCCCCGTGCTTGTAAATACCTGCAGCAGTTGTAAACCTGATGGCTGGTAAAACTGCACGGCAATTTGTCCGGTTGTTGGATTGGGCGTAACCAAAAATTTTCGTGCTTTTAAATTCGGATTAATGGTTATTGTCCGGAGGTTAACGTCATCTAAATAAACGTTGTTTTCGTAACCCGTAGTATTGCGAAAGGCGAACAAAAGATTGTCTTTACCAATATAGCCCGCAAGGTTAATCGAATCTTTCCGCCATTGCGTTGAAGAAGGAACAAAGAAACTCGTCTTCGGAGCCGTTTCCGTCACAAGTGAAGCGCCCCATTTCTTGTAAAGGCTTGCGTACGTCTGGCCGCAATCGGTGCTCACCAAAACTTCCAGCGTGTCCCAGGTATTGCCGGTGGTTGTTGTAGCGGTGTACGCCGCAGCCGCAACCTGGAACGACAAAAATGCCGAATCCACCGTTGACGCGATGCGCACAGTGGGCATTCGCAAATCATCTTTCTGCCCTACTTGGCTGTTGTCGAAATTATCAATCATGGCACTTGCCAACCCGGTTTTTGCAGCAGCAGTGGTACGCTGCCAGGTGATGCCGTTGTCGGGATTGACAACGTCCCAGGCCGTTGGCGGAAAGGCGGTGTTTTCAAAGCTTTCGCTTACCTGCGAAACGGGTTCGTAGTATTGAAAATTCAGCGTTAAGGTGTCGTTTGCGTTGTTCTCATCATTCACTGCGTTGGGTTTCGATACATATACAGTCAATACGTGATTTCCGACGGTTGCCGTCATTTGGCTCAGAGTAACAAGACTTGTTTGTCCATAAGCCAAACTCCCCGACCACGGCGTTGTACTGGCATTTCCGTTATCAATCTTTGCGGTAATGAGCAAGGAAGTCAATGTCTGCGTTCCCTTGTTTTGAAGGGTTATGACGGGAGTAAAATTACTGCCGCACAAACGCTGGTTTGGCGTGGTGATGGTTTTCAATTTTGCATCGTAATTCTTTGGCACTACAACCTGGCAACCATCTGAAGAAAGCAATGAAGAACGATAAAGCGACAAGGCCGTTTCCATTCGTGACGCCTGTTGCGTTGTAAACATCACGAGGCAAACATCGTTTGTATAGTCCATGTAGTTCTGGTACATGATGCCGTTTCCAACACTTGTGCACGCATCCGTTCTAACGCCGGTGTACGCTCCCGAGGATGCGTCGGCCTGGTTGGGTGTATCGTCCACATAATCGGTTCCGGTGCAGGCGCCGTTGTCATCTCCCCAAATGTGGTAAAGATTGAAGTAATGCCCCGTTTCGTGAGTGAGTGTTTTACCGCCGTTGTAAGCGCTGTAACTTCCGCCGGGCAAAGAGCGATAATCCATTACGACGCCTTGTTCCGCAGGCGAACCATCGTTGGGAAAAGTGGCGTAACCCAACAAGCCGCCGGAGAGCGGGCAAACCCACACGTTGAAATATTTATCAGTGTTCCAACTGTCGTCTCCACCACTCGTTGTGTGCTTCGCACCGTCGTCGGTACCAAATGAAGCTTGCGCCGTTGTCACCCGAACGATGCCCGTTGTTGGCTCGCCGTCAGGGGTGCGTTGCGCCAGGCAAAACTGAATAGAGGATTTTCCAAAAAAAGATTTGAAATATGAAGGAATGCGAACCGAATCGCCGTTGTTGCCAAAAAAATTCTTGTTCAGCGTGTCAAGTTGCGCTTGCAATTGTGCATCGGTTACGACGGCCGGATTCGATAGCACAACGTGAAAGACAACCGGAATGTAAACGGCCGTGCGATTTTCAGCGAAGCTTTTGCCTTGTGCGGTTTTTTCCGAAGCTCTTTTGTTGAAGGCCGCCTGTTCAGCTTCAAACCGCAACCGCAAAGCAGGATTGCGTTGCAGCCTTTCTTCGAGCCGCTGCATCGTAGCGCATTGCTCTACCGAAACGCGGCTGGCCTTCTGCGCCAAAGAAGGCAACGAAAAGGGCAAGAGAAAGCCAAGCAGGAATTTGGATAATGAACGCATAGAAATTGGCATTGGCATAAAACGCATCAGAAGACTTTTCATTGCAAAAGTTTATTTAAATATTTCGTTCGTGGACGAAAAGGCGGAATGCCCCGGTAAACGAAGAATGCAGTGCCGTGTTTAAGGAAAGGCCAATAAATTTTTTAACGTAGCGCAACGTTAATCTCCTTGTTATTTCGCTCAATCAACTTTACTTAGCAAGGATTTATTTTTCTATGTCGAAACGTTTTATTCTATCGCTTCTTTGCGCCGCCGTTTGCCGCTTTGCTTTTTCGCAAAAACTTGATTCGCTCCTGGAGATTCAGCGTAAGGCCGATCCACAGGAAAAAATTTACGTACAGTTTGACAAAGGTTATTACAACCCCGGCGAAACAATTTGGTTCAAAGCCTACCTTTTTACCGGCAGTGAAATTTCGGAGGTCAGCAAAAATTTTTACGCCGAATTGCTCGACGAAAAGGGGGCCGTTATCAGCCAGCGAACGGCCCCGGTTTTTCTTGCCAGCGCTACGGGCAACTTTGCGATTGACTCCAATTTTGCAAAGCCCTTTGTTTATTTCAGGGCGTACACCGTTTCAATGCTGAACAGCGACACCAGTTTTTTTTATTCAAAAGCCATTCGCATTCTTTCCACAAAATCTTCGTTGGCAAAAACGGTGGCTACCCAAACGCCGCCTGCGCTCAGCTTTATGCCCGAAGGCGGCGATTTGATTGCGAGTTTGCCATCGGAACTTGCCTTTCTTGCTACCAACGAACAAGGCTTGCCCGTAGCCGTTAGCGGCAGCGTTGCCGACAATACCGGCGCAAAGCTTGCCGAAATAAAAACACTTCACGACGGCATGGGTCGTTTCATACTTACACCCGAAGCAGGAAAAACCTACACCGCCACCTGGAAAACCGCCGAAGGGAAACAATACACAACTTCGTTGCCCGCCGTAAAAGCGCAAGGCCTCGGATTGAAAATCGTTGAAGGCGAAGGCACCAAGCGCTTTATGATCTTTCGATCGGGAGAAGTGGATGATGCGCTAAAAAATTTGCACATCATCGCATACATGAACCAACGTTTGCTGTTTCAGGCCAATGCCAACCTTACGGCCAAAACAGCCGCCAGCGGCAATTTTCCCACAAAGGATTTGCCTTCAGGCATTTTGCAGATTACCGTTTTTGATGGGAATTATAAGCCCGTTGCTGAACGCATCACCTTTGTCAACAACCACGACTACGAGTTTGACGGCGATGCTTTTCTTGCAGAAAAAAATTTTGCTCACCGCGGCCTGAACGTCGTTGAAATTTCTACATCGGATACACTGCCGACAAACCTCTCGCTGTCTGTTGTGGACGCCGATTTGAACGAGCGAAACCCGATGGACGACAACATCATCAGTCACATGTTGCTCACCGGCGACCTGCGTGGAAAAATCGTTAACCCGTATTACTATTTTTTTAGCAACGACGACAGCGCGGCGGTTAAACTTGATTTGGTGATGATGACGCACGGCTGGCGGCATTACAACTGGGAAAACGTTTTTGCCGGAAAAGTAACGCCGGCTAAATGGAAGGAAAGCAGTTACCTGAGCCTGAGCGGAACAGTAGCAGGTTTGCCGCCCGGCGGTTACAGTCCCGGCCTTCAGCTAACGGGCATTTTGCAAACCGCTGATTCGGCAAAGAACTTTGTTGTGCTGCCCGTTGACCGCACGGGGAAAGTCTTTACCGACGGTCTTATTTTTTATGACCAGGCCAAGCTGTTTTTCAACTTCAACAAAAAGAATTTAACCTTCGACAAAAGCATGTTGCTTTTGGACAACGGCTTGCGCAAAGGCTACGTGAGAGCAATTCCTGACTCCTCGGTAAAAACAGGCTTGCCGGAATTACCGCCCGCCATCGTAGCCGCCAACAACAAGGCAAATAGAATGTCGCTTCAGGCAAGCCGGTTGCTGGCCAATTCAAAAGTCATGTCAACCGTAACCATTACGGCAAAAGCCAAAACGGCGAAGGACAGAATGGAAGAAAAATACGTGAGCGGTTTGTTCACCGGCGATGCCGTAAACTTTGATTTGGTGAACGACCCGCTTGCAGGAAGCTACATGGACGTGTTTCAGTTTTTACAGGGTCGCGTGGCCGGTTTGCAGATAAACTACGGTGGCGGCGAGCCTACACTTTCCTGGCGCGGGGCCACGCCCGTTGTTTACCTGAATGAAATGCGGGCCGATGTGGACATGATACAAGCCACGCCGGTAAGCGACATTGCTTACATCAAAGTGTTCCGTCCCGGCTCCAGCATTGTTTCGGGCGGCGGTGGCGGCGTTATTTCCATTTATACACGCAAGGGCGGTGATGCGCAGCCCGACCCCAATTCGAAAGGGCTGTCCTACATTTCCATTGCGGGCTACTCGCCGGTTAAACAATTCTACTCGCCCAATTACGCTACGTTCTCCGAACGCGATGCTTACGATGATGTGCGCAGCACCTTGTACTGGAATCCAGCCATCTTCCTCAACAAATCGCAGAAGCGCCTTCAACTGAAGTTTTACAACAACGACATCACCAAGCGCTTTCGGTTGATCATGGAAGGAATGAATACCGACGGCAAGATGATTCACGTGGAGAAGGTGATTGGCGAATGATGGTTGAGGTTCTTCTGCGAAGATTTTTTCTTCGTAAGCAGATGAAGTTTTGAAAGTTGTATTTGTGCTACGCTGAAACATCCGCGCAATTTTTGGCAATGGGTTTATAACCAATGATTACAAAATATTGCCGCGGGTAGAAAGGACGCGTCTATTAGCGTAAATACAACTCTTAGCGGCAAGCAATTACGGCCAGTCATCAGGTTCAGTCAAACGAAAAACTTATCTTTGAAATTAACATGCCGACACTGAACACGATACTGAAAGAACTCAAAAATGTTCCGGTTGACCGGCTGGAAGATTTGTATTCCATTATTCACTCTTTGCGGGCAAATACAAAAAAGTCTGACAAGAAGAGCAAGAGAATTCTCTCTTTTGCAGGTTCGTTCGGTGACATGACTGATACCGAATACAATGACTTCTGTACCCAGATAAGAGACACAAGAAACAACCTTTTTGACCGTGACATCAACATATGAAGCCTGCTCTTGTTGACACAGACATCCTTTCCGAGTTTCTTCGTGGCACTGCCAAAGTTGTAGAGAACGCAGAAAAGTATTTGCAGGAGTATGATGCCATCAATTTCAGCATTATTACTTACTACGAAATTCTAAACGGATTGCTGTACAAAGACGCCAGAAAACAACTCCAAAAATTTACTGACTTTTCAGAGCTCAACAAGGTGCTCCCACTGACAGTTAGTGCGACCAAACAAGCGGCTGGAATTTATGCTGAACTAAAAAAGACAGGTCAGCCTATCGGACACACCGACTGCTTGATTGCAGGTATTGCATTGACAAACGGCTTACAATTGGTGACAAACAACACAGACCACTTCAAACGAGTGAGCGGACTTGAATTAGTGAATTGGTTAGAGTGAACTTTGCCATGCCGCTAACAGGGTGATTCTAAAACAGCGGCTTGACTGTAAGGGCTAAACGACATAACTTTATTCATCAATGGAACAATGATGAAACTGTAGGAACACAAAATGCCGCTGCTTCAGAATCACCTTCTCTGTTAGCTACAAAACCAAAAGCCTTCGCAAATGCGAAGGCTTTTTTACACACTTAATCCCGTTTACAATTTCTTTATTTTGATGTTCCGGTACCAAACCTCGTTGCCGTGGTCCTGCAAACCGATGCGGCCTTTTTTAAACGTGCCGAAACCGAGCCATTGCTTGAACTTGCTGATGGCAATCATCTGGCGCCAGTTTTCGTCCCACATGGTTGTAGACAACGTATGCTGGCCGTTCAAATAAAAATCAAGCTTGCCGTTTTTGGCTACAATTTCCGCGGCGTTCCATTCGCCCTGCGGCTTTGCCACTTCCTTTGCTGCAAGCAGGTCGTACAAATCGCCTGCACGGTGTGTGTACAATTTTCCATCCGGATGTCCGAGCCTTGTCGGTGTTCCGTTGTCGAGCACCTGCATTTCCATACCCGTTTCATAACTCTCGCCAATTTTTGGGTCTTCGTGAATGAAAAAGATAACGCCGCTGTTTCCCTTCGGCGAAATTTTCCATTCAAGCTTCAGGTCAAAGTTGTCAAATTCTTCGTCGGTCACAAGGTCACCGCCGCTGCCGCTGTTTTGCTTTTTTGCCAGCGTGTCTAAGTGCAGCGCACCGTTTTCTATTTGCCACGCCTTACCCGCTTCCTTCTTGTTGTACGTGTGCCAACCCTTTGTTGTCTTGCCGTCAAACAAGTTTGTCCAGCCGTCTTGCGTAGCCTGCATATTGGTTGCTTGCATCGAAGTTTTTGTTGTATAAGCGGTTAAGGAAAGTGCCGCACCCGCGGCGATAAAGAGCGCAATCGTTTTCATGATTTACTGTTGATTGATTGAAAGAATATAAGCGACCATTGTTTTTGCATCGGCTTCAGAAATTTGCGGATGCGGAATCATGGGAACGGTGCCCCAATTGCCTGAGCCGCCCTTGATAATTTTTTGCGCAAGCGTGTCCACCATCTCGGGTTTACCGGCATAGCGTTTTGCCACTTCGGTATAAGCCGGGCCCGTACTCTTGTCGGCTACTTTGTGGCAGGTAAGACAGTCGCTTTTGGTGATGAGGTCAAGACCCTTTTCCTGCTCGGCCGTCATGCCGGTAGCCGCAGATTTGGAACTTTCCGCAGCACTTTTGTTCTCTTCTGCTGCGCTTCCTTTGTTGTCTTTGTTGCCGCAGCTAATCAACAAGGCCGCTGCAAAAAACGTGATGCAAATTTTCTTCATTGTGCTGATTGGTTTTTTATTGAATGCCTAAAACTTTTTTGTTGAATGCTTCGTCGCTGCTAACGCCGGCAAAATCATCAAAGGCTTTGTCGGTCACGCGAATGATGTGGTCTTTGATAAAGGCACATCCTTCTCTTGCGCCATCTTCGGGATGCTTGAGCACACACTCCCACTCCATCACGGCCCAGCCTTCATAACCGTATTGTGTCAATTTGCTAAAGATAGACTTGAAATCAACCTGCCCGTCGCCCGGCGAACGGTAACGGCCCGCCCGGTTGAGCCAACCTTGATATCCGCCAAAGGTTCCCTGCTTGCCGGTTTTGTTGAACTCCGCATCTTTTACGTGAAAGGCTTTAATGCGTTCGTGGTAATGATCTATGTAAGCGAGATAATCCAGTTGTTGCAACACAAAATGCGAAGCATCATAAAGCAAACAGGCACGCGGATGATTGTTTACTTCCCGCAAAAACATTTCGTAAGTCTCGCCGTCAAACAGATCTTCACAAGGATGTATTTCATAACAAACGTCCACGCCGCATTCGTCGAAATAATTCAGAATCGGGAGCCAGCGTTTGGCGAGTTCCTTAAAGCCTTCTTCCACCAACCCTTCGGGACGTTGCGGCCAGGGATGAAAATAAGGCCAGAGCAACGAACCGCTGAACGAAGGGCAGGCGTTCAAGCCCAAATTCTGCGAAGCCTTTGCAGCGTATTTCATTTGCTGCACGGCCCATTCGGTTCGGGCTTTTGGGTTGCCGCGAAGCGCTTCCGGCGCAAAGCCGTCGAACAATAAATCATATGCCGGATGCACGGCCACCAACTGTCCCTGAATGTGCGTGGCAAGTTCGGTTACTTGGAGCCCGCAACTGTTTATCAAACCTTTCCATTCGTCGCAATAGGTTTTGCTTTCCGCGGCCTTTTGCAGGTCAATGCAACGCGGGTCGTTGGTAGGAATTTGCACGCCAACAAAACCCAGGCTTGCGGCCCATTGGCAAATGCTTTTTAATTCGTTGAACGGTGGCTTGTCGCTGAGGAATTGCGCAAGAAAAATTCCGGGTCCTTTTATGGTTTGCATGAAAGAAGTTTAGATGTTCAGACAACGTAATCCGTCCATTTTTTATCTGATTCACTTGAGGCCACCACGTTATCAATAAAGGCCATGCCGCGTATGCCGTCTTCCACACCGGGAAAGTCGAGCGATTCTTTGGACGGCTCATCGCCTTCCAGTTTCGCCTGCAAGGTCCTGGCAAAATTGCGGTAGATGTTTCCGAACGCTTCAAGATAACCTTCGGGATGCCCGCCCGGTGTCCGGCAGTTTTGCGTGGCATACGATGATAAAAAAGCCGTGTAATTGCTTCCGGCCCGCAAAACCTGCATGGGTTGGTCGAGCCATTTTACCAACAAGGTATTCGGTTCCATTTGATGCCATTCAAGTCCGCCGTTCTCACCGTAGATTTTTATTTTCAGGGCGTTTTCTTCACCCGCTGCAATTTGCGTGGCGATTAAAACACCGGACGCACCGTTGTTGAATTTCAAGAGCACAGCGCCGTCATCATCCAACGCACGGCCTTCAACCACAACATTCAAATCGGCGCAAAGCTTTGTAATCTTTAAGCCAGAGATGTATTCGGCCAAATGAGCCGCGTGTGTGCCGATGTCGCCCATCGCTCCCGCTTTGCCCGATTTGGAAGGATCGGTTCGCCAGGCAGCCTGTGCATTGCCCTCGCGTTCCGACAAACGGCTTAACCATCCTTGCGGGTACTCCACAATTATTTTCCGGATCTTTCCCAACGTGCCTTCCTTCACCATTTGGCGGGCCTGCTTCACCATTGGGTAACCCGAATAAGTATGGGTGAGACAAAGTATCAAACCCGTTTCCTCCACTTTTTGCTTTAGCTTTTTTGCCTCGTCCAGCGTGAACGTCATGGGCTTTTCGATAACTACGTGAAAGCCGTTTTCAAGCGCCGTCATGGCAGGGGCAAAATGCGCAAAATTGGGTGTAACGATGGTAACAAAATCAATTCGTTTGTCCGAGGGCAACGCCGCTTCTGCTTTTATCATTTCTTCGTACGACGTATAGTTTCGATCATCGGGAAGAAACAACATTCGCCCGGACTCCTTCGCCACGTCTGCTTTTATGCTCAGTGCGCCGGCGGTCAATTCAATGAGGCCGTCCATGTTAGCGGCAATGCGGTGGATGGCGCCAATGAACGCATCCTTTCCGCCACCAATCATTCCCATTCGTAATTTTCGCATAGCCAATCGTGTTTTGTTTGAAGATTAGTTTGAAGCGAAGCAAAAACAATTTTCGCTTGCAGATTGTTTAAAAGTAAGAAGGGTTTTGTTGGCGGCTTCAAAACTTGCATGGCGATTTTTTTGTTCGTGAATTTTTTGTGTAAAAGAAACACGATTTGGTTTTCAAAATGCCGTACATTTAAAACCGAAGTCTAACGTACAACAGAAAAAATTATCGTTCATGCTTGCACCGAAAACGATTACGTTTCTCTTTTTTACTCACCACAAACCCACCACAATTTTTTGCGCATGAAAGCCACTACGCGATTGCAATTATCGGTCATGATGTTTTTGAACTTTTTCATTTGGGGCGGATGGTTTGTGACATTGGGAACGTACTTGTCAAATAATCTTAACGCAACAGGGGCGCAGAGCGGAAATGTTTTTTCAACACAATCCTGGGGCGCCATCATTGCTCCGTTCATTATCGGATTAATTGCAGACCGTTATATCAACGCCGAAAAAATTCTGGGCGTGCTGCACATTGTTGGCGCCTTCCTAATGTACCAAATGTATAATTCTTCCGCAATCGGGAGTTTCTATCCTTATGTATTAATGTACATGATTCTTTACATGCCCACATTGGCTTTGGTTAATTCGGTTTCTTTTAATCAAATGAACGATCCGGAAAAAGAATTTTCCAACATTCGCGTTTGGGGAACAATTGGCTGGATCGTAGCCGGGCTTTTAATCAGTTATATTTTTCATTGGGATGCGAAAGACAACGTACGGCAAGGAATGCTAAGGAATACTTTCCTCATGTCATCCATTGCTTCGCTGATTTTAGGGTTATTTAGTTTTACGTTACCCAAAACACCGCCCGCAAAATCTTCGTCTGAAAAAGTAAGCATCAAAGAAATTTTGGGCCTTGAAGCGTTGACCCTTTTGAAGAACAAAAATTTTCTTGTCTTTTTTGTTTCGTCTATTTTAATCTGCATTCCGCTTGCTTTTTACTACCAGAACACAAACGATTTCTTAACCAACATCGGCGTCGAAAATCCCACGGGCAAAATGACCATTGGCCAGGCTTCTGAAGTTCTTTTTCTCCTGGCGCTTCCGGTTTTTTTCTCAAAGTTTGGCTTCAAAAAAACAATTCTTGTGGGCATGCTGGCCTGGGCGCTGCGTTACGCTTTGTTTGCCTTCGGCAATGCCGGTGCGTTGAGTTTTATGTTGATTCTGGGCATTGCCCTGCACGGCGTTTGTTACGATTTCTTTTTTGTTTCCGGCCAGATTTACACCAACTCAAAAGCCGGTGACCGTTACAAAAGTGCCGCACAGGGTTTGATTACGTTAGCAACGTACGGAGTGGGCATGTTGCTTGGCTTTGCCATTGCGGGAAAGATAACCGACAGTTATAAAATTGCCGAACACCAATACAATTATAAAATGGTTTGGCTGATGCCCGCCGGCATTGCCTTCGTGGTGCTGTTGATTTTCGCTGTCTTTTTTAAAGACGAAAAGAAAGAAGTTGTTACCGAACCTGAAGCCGAAAAAGGATTGGCTGCCACACGTCTTACCTAATCATTATGGAAAGAAGAGGAATGATAAAAAATTTATTGTTAACCGGTACGGCCGTTGCCGCGTCGCCGGTAATTTCTTTGGCTGGAAGTGATGTTGTTACTGCGAAAGAAGAAAAATTGAAAGGCAACATCAACCATTCTGTTTGTCAATGGACCTACAATTTTTTACCGCTTGATGAATTATGTCGGGCCGTGAAAAAAATTGGTTTCAGCGCCATTGATTTGGTGGGCCCGAAAGACTGGCCCACGTTGCAAAAAAACGGCATCTTCAGTTCCATGTGTTATACCGCCGGCGAGAACAGTTTAACCAAAGGCTGGAACGATCCAAGCCAACATGCGAGGCTGATAAAAGACTTTACGGAAGCAATTCCCCTTGTTGCCAAAGCCGGTTATAAAAACGTCATTACGTTTAGCGGCAACCGCGCAGGAATGGATGACGAAACGGGATTAAAAAATTGTGTGACCGGTTTAAAGCAAATCATGTCACTGGCCGAAAAGAACGGTGTGATGGTGCAGATGGAATTGTTAAACAGCAAGGTCAATCACAAAGATTACATGTGTGATAAAACACCTTGGGGGGTTGAATTGTGCAAGCGGCTTGGCTCGCCTAATTTTAAACTGCTCTACGACATTTACCACATGCAGATTGACGAAGGTGATGTCATTCGCACCATCCAGGACAATCACGAATACATTGGGCATTACCATACGGGCGGGGTTCCCGGGCGGCACGAAATAGACGACAGCCAGGAGCTTTATTACCCCGCAATCATGAAAGCCATTCTTGCTACAGGTTTTAAAGATTATGTAGCGCAGGAATTCATTCCTACGGGCAAAGACAACGGCGATAAAATAGCTTCGTTGAAAAATGCAATCAAGATTTGCGACGTGTAAATCTGGCTTTGTTGTAAACGAGACCAAATGATTTTTTCTTGATAAAATACTTCTAACGATAAACACAAAACATGGCAGACAATACGTACGATGCGATCGTCGTCGGTTCCGGGATTAGCGGCGGATGGGCGGCTAAAGAACTCACGCAAAAAGGATTAAAAGTTTTACTGCTCGAACGCGGCGAAGACGTAAAGCACCGCGTGGATTATCCGAGTACAAACAAAGACCCCTGGGAGTTTCCACACCGCGGCGGACGCACACAGCAAATGATTAAAGACTATCCGGTACTGAAACGCGATTACCCCCTGAACGAAATGAACCTCGCATGGTGGGCATCGGATAAAGATTGTCCCTATACAGAAGTCAAGCGTTTCGACTGGTATCGCGGTTATCACGTGGGCGGCCGTTCGCTTATGTGGGGACGACAATCGTACCGCTGGAGCGATTTTGATTTTGAAGCCAACGCAAAAGACGGCATTGCCATTGACTGGCCCATTCGCTACAAAGACATTGAGCCGTGGTACGGTTACGCAGAAAGCTTTGCAGGCATCAGTGGTTCCAAAGACGGCTTGTCGCAATTGCCCGACGGAAACTTTTTGCCGGCAATGGAAATGAATTGCGTCGAGAAAGACGTATCGGCACGCATCAAGGAAAAGATGGGCCGTAGCATGATCATCGGCCGTACGGCCAACATCACACAACCCAAGCCCGAACAGGACCGGGTGAACTGCCAGTACCGCAATAAATGTTGGTTGGGATGTCCGTTTGGTGCTTATTTCAGCACGCAATCGGCCACGCTTCCAGTAGCCATGAAAACCGGTAACCTTACGCTTCGTCCCTGGTCGATTGTAAAAGAGATTATCTATGACAAAGACACCAAAAAAGCGAAAGGCGTCCGCATTCTTGATGCGCAAAACAACCAGACCTACGATTACTTTTCAAAGATTGTTTTTGTAAACGCCTCGACGCTCAACTCAGCCTGGGTGCTGATGAATTCTGCTACCGATGTATGGCCGGATGGTTTGGGCAGCAGCAGCGGCGAGTTGGGCCACAATTTAATGGACCATCATTTCCGCGTCGGCGCATCGGGTCGTGTTGACGGTTATGACGACAAATATTATTACGGTAAACGCCCTAATGGAATTTACGTGGTGCGGTACCGTAACCTCTTTGACGACAAACGCGATTACCTGCGCGGCTTTGGTTACCAGGGCAGCGCCAGCCGCGAAGGCTGGGCAAGAGAGATTGCCGAACTGACGATTGGCGGAGAATACAAAGATGCGCTTTGCGAACCCGGTGCATGGACTATGGGAATGACCGCTTTTGGTGAAATGCTGCCTTATCACGAAAACAAAATTTCGCTGGATAAAACAAGAAAAGACAAATGGGGTTTGCCGGTATTGGCAATTGATTGCGAAATAAAAGACAACGAGCGGAAGATGCGTGTTGACATGATGAACGATGCAAAGGAGATGCTTGAAACCGCCGGCGTGAAAGACGTAAGAACATACGATAATGATTATGCGCCGGGCATGGGCATTCACGAAATGGGCACCGCTCGTATGGGTCGCGACCCGAAAACCTCCGTGTTAAATGAATGGAACCAAGTGTGGGATGCAAAGAATGTGTTCGTAACCGACGGTTCCTGCATGACCAGTGCAGCCTGCGTGAATCCATCCCTGACGTATATGGCGCTTACCGCAAGAGCAGCGGATTATGCGGTGAAGGAATTGAAAAAAGGAAATATTTAATTGTCTCTCCAATTTGTTGAATAGACTTACCGAACGCAAAAGAGTGCGACGCAACGGAAGCTGAATTGATAGATGAACTTCTGGTTCATAAAAATTAAAAGCGATGGAAGAAAAAGAAACCAAGTCAATTTCACGAAGAAGTTTTCTGCTTAACACCGGTCTTGCTACTGCGGGCTTTTTTATTGTACCGCGCCACGTATTGGGCCGCGGTTTTATTGCGCCGAGCGACCGCTTGACCATCGCCAGCATCGGCGTCGGTGGCAAAGGCCAAAGTGACATTGCCAATTTTTACAAAAGCGGAAAGGCCGACATTGCTTTCCTGTGCGATGTGGATGACCGTCGTGCCGCCAACAGCGTGAAAGCTTTCCCGAAAGCAAAATATTACAAAGACTGGCGCGAACTGCTCGACAAAGAAGCCAAAAACTTTGATGCGGTTTCCGTTTCCACACCCGATCACAACCACGCCGTGATAACACTTGCCGCCATGCAGGCCGGCAAGCACGTGTACGTGCAAAAACCGCTGACACATGATATTTACGAAGCAAGGGTTTTAACCGAAGCCGCAAAAAAATACAAGGTCGTCACGCAGATGGGAAACCAGGGCGCTTCGGGCGACGGCGTGCGGCAAATGATGGAATGGTACGACGACGGCGTGATTGGAAAAGTGCATACCGTTTACGTATGGACAGACAGACCTGTTTGGCCGCAAGGCATTCAATGGCCCACGGCAAAAGCGGAAGTACCGAAAGAACTGGACTGGAATCTCTGGCTGGGCACAGCGCCGTATAAAGATTACGTAGAGAAGATTGTGCCGTTCAATTGGCGCGGCTGGTGGGATTACGGAACCGGTGCATTGGGCGACATGGGTTGCCACCTGATTGAGCCTGCGTTTCGCGTACTGGACCTGCAATACATAAACGACGTGCAAGCCAGCGTAGGCAGTGTTTACGTGGATGAATTCAAGCGCGGTTATTTCCCTGATAGCTGTCCGCCGTCAAGCCACGTGACCATGACGTTTCCGGAAACACACAAAACAAAAGGCCCGGTAACCTTGCATTGGATGGACGGCGGCATTCAACCGGAAAGGCCAGCAGAATTGGGCGCAAATGAAATTTTTGGCGACGGCGGCAACGGCTGTTTGCTCATCGGTACAAAAGGCAAAATGATGTGCGATACGTACAGCCGCAATCCGCGTTTGTTGCCCACCGCAAAAACCGCTGAAGTAAAGGCGAAAGTGAAACAAAAAATAGCCCGTGTGCAGGGCGGCGAAGACGGCCATTATGCGCAATGGGTGGAAGCGGCCATTGCCGGATACGGCAACAAGCCAGTAAGTTCGCCATTTGAAATTGCGGGCCCGTTGACCGAAGCCTTGCTGATGGCTAATCTCGCCATCCGGGCTTACGATATTAGAACATCAAGATCCGATGGAAAAGGGTTTAATTACCCCGGCCGCGGCCTAAAATTATTGTGGGACAAAGACGCTATGAAGGTGACGAATCTTGACGACGTAAACCAGTTTGTAAAACGTCAATACCGGCAGGGGTTTAATTTAAACTGGTCGTAAAGAAAAATTAGTTGACCATACACGAACACGCACACTAGCGAATAAATAAACAATTAAAACAAACGCTATGGATCGCAGAGACGCAGTGAAATATATCTCGGTTTTAATGGGTTCGGCCCTCGTTGGCGGTGATGCTTTTTTGCTCGGTTGCAAATCAAACTCGGGCAAAACCGATTGGCTGTCGGCAGAAAGCGTCGCTTATCTTGACGAGATTGGCGAAACCATTTTGCCCCGCACCAAAACACCCGGCGCCAAAGACGCACAAGTTGGAAAATTCATGCAGGTGATGGTGAACGATTGCTATGAAGAAGGCGATCAGCGGGCTTTTAAAGAAGGCATGGACAAACTGAACGACGCCAGCAAGAAGAAGTTTGACAAGACCTTCATGGAAGCGTCGCCGGAACAGCGCAAAGAACTTCTCATAGCTGTTGACAAGGAGGCAAAGGACTATCAAAAATCAATCGCCGATTACAACCGGGTGGAAGACGACAAATACAATAAAAACTTGAGTTACGTGCGGCAAAAAAAGTCGCCGCATTATTTTACCATGATGAAGCAGCTAACCTTGCTTGGCTTCTTTACGTCGAAGCCCGGCTTAACCCAAGCCTTGCGGTACAATGCCGTTCCCGGAAAATTTGAAGGCTGCATTCCTTACAAAAAAGGCGACCCCGCCTTTGCTTAAACCATCGAACCATGACACAAAGCAGACGATCATTTTTACAAAACGCAGGACTTGCGGCCTCAGGAATTTTATTGAGCAGCTACCTGCCCTCTTGTAAAACAGCGGCCGCAAGCAAAAGCATCAACCAGAATTTTGGCTTGCAGCTTTATACCCTTCGCGATGATTTGCCCAAAGATCCAAAAGGCATTTTAACGCAAGTAGCTTCCTTTGGCTACAAGCAAATTGAAAGCTTTGAAGGAGGGCAAGGCATCTTTTGGGGCATGAGCAATACCGAGTTTAAAAAGCTGATGGACAATTTGGGCATGACCATCGTTTCAAGCCACTGCGACATCAACAAAGACTTTGAACGCAAAGCCTCCGAAGCCGCCGCCATCGGCATGAAATATCTTCTTTGTCCTTACCTCGGTCCTCAAAAAAGCATTGATGATTTCAAGCGCTTTGCCGATACGTTTAACAAACGCGGTGAAGTGTGTAAGCAGAACGGCATTCGCTTCGGTTACCACAACCACGATTACGGTTTCAAACCCGTTGATGGTCAACTGCCGCAAGACGTGCTGATGCAAAACACCGACAAGGATTTGGTAGATTTTGAGATGGACATGTATTGGGTGGTAACGGCCGGACAAAATCCTTCCGACTGGTACAGGAAATATCCAGGCCGCTTCAAACTTTGCCACGTTAAAGACCGGCAAAAAGGTGTGCCTTTAACCGAAAAAAAGAACGTCTCTGTTGTATTGGGCACCGGCTCTATTAATTTCCCCTCGCATTTAAAAGTTGGCGTCGCCAATGGTCTAAAATATTTTATCGTTGAGCAGGAAGCCTACGAAGGCACAACGCCTTTGGCTGCAACCAAAGACGATGCAACGTACATGAAAAACGTTAAGATCAGTGCTTAACGCGGCACCGAATCTTTTCTCGTGCTGTCGGCACTTTGCCGGTTATCCAGTACAATGCCATTGAGGGTGTCGGGCCGGTTGCCATTTACGTTTTGCACATTGGTAGTGCTTGGTCCGCTTTCGCCGGAGTTTGTATTAGAATTGGTGTTGGCTTTGTCGTTGTTGCAAGCAAACAGAAAGGCAGCACAAAGAAGCCCGAAAAAAATTTTTTTCATCGTTCCCATTTTTAATTAAGCATCTCTCCTGCAATAATTCAACCAACGATATTTTTCAGCAAGCCAATTCAAAACAGCCATGAAAAAAGTCGCGAAAGGTTTTCTTGCCTGTCTTCTGTTCGCAGGCATTTCTTTCACAAGCAAAGCACAGGAAAAACCCTGGATGCTGGCGCCTTTTGTTAAGCAAGACGCAGCCAATCCTTGCCTGCTTCCTTCGAAGCAACGCTTTGTTGATCCCGTTCGCAAAAGCAGCGTTGGCTGGGAGGAAAAAGACGTTTTCAATCCGGCAGCCGTTGTTCGTAACGGGAAAATTTATTTGTTGTATCGTGCGCAAGACAGCATTGGGAAACCGGCAGGCACATCACGCATTGGCCTTGCGTACAGCAGCGATGGATTGCATTTCACAAAACTGAAAACGCCGGTTCTTTATCCTGATAACGACGCGTATAAAAAATACGAATGGGAAGGCGGCTGCGAAGATCCCCGCATTGTGGAAGATGATAACGGAACTTATTACATGACTTACACTGCCTATGATGGAACAACAGCAAGGCTTTTCATTGCCACGTCAAAAGATTTGGTGCATTGGACAAAGCACGGTTCTGTTTTTAAAAATGCCGACGGTGGAAAGTACATCAACTACTGGTCGAAATCGGGTTCTATCATTTGTACCGCCAAGGGCGATAAGCTCGTCACCACAAAAATCAAAGGCAAGTATTGGATGTATTGGGGTGAATCAAACATCTACATGGCCACATCTGATAACTTAATAGATTGGACGCCGATACCCGAAACCGATCCTTCGAAAAAAAGTTTCGATTCGTTGCGCAATTACGAAGCATTCAAAATTTTGTTCTCACCGCGAAAGAAAAAGTTTGACAGCGAATTGGTAGAACCCGGGCCGCCGGCGATGATAACAAAAGACGGCATCCGCTTTATTTACAACAGCAAGAACAGTCCCGAATATGGCGACAAAACTTTGCCGGATGGCGTCTACGCCGCAGGGCAAATTTTGCTGGACAAGAATGATCCAACCAAAGTCGTTGACCGTTGCGAACATAATTTTTTCAAGCCCGATAAACCTTACGAAATAACGGGCCAGGTGAACAACGTTTGTTTTTTAGAAGGTCTTGTGCCGTTTAAAGGCAAATGGTTTTTGTATTACGGTACGGCTGATTCAAAGATTGCAGTTGCTGTGCATTAGTATTTTTTTGGCGAGATTAAATTGCAAGGTCCAGCGCCAGCACGCCCGCTAAACCCAAAACTGAAATCAACGTTTCCATCACCGTCCAGGTTTGAAAAGTTTGCTTCATGCTCAAACCAAAATATTCTTTAAACATCCAGAAGCCGGTGTCGTTTACGTGTGAAAAAAACAAACTCCCCGCTCCTACCGACAGCACCATTAATTCGGGTGAAATACCAGGTGCAAGAAAAGGAACCATGATGCCCGATGCCGTTAATGCAGCCACTGTGGCTGAACCAAGGGCAACACGAAAAAGTGCGGCAATCAACCAGCCAAGCACCAGCGGAGACAAATGCAAATGAGTTGAATAAGTCTTGATCGCATCACCCACCTTGCTGTCAACCAACACTTGCTTGAATGCACCGCCCGCCGCTATCACCAAAATAATAAGGGCAATTGTTTTGATTCCTTCCGTGCAATAAAGCGCCGTTTTTTCAGCGTTCAGTTTTAGCAGAATTACGCTCAAGCCAAGCGACAAAAGCAAGGCCAGTGTTGGCTCTTGCAGAAACAAAAAAATATTCTTCAACCATCCATTTGTAAGATAAATGCCGGCCGTTCCCACTGCAATCAAAGCCACCGGCGAAAGAATGATCAAAAAACTTTTTGCAGCCGTTGGCAAGGCGTTTTCGTTTGCTGCTTCAACCGTTATGGCTTCATCAACATTTTTCTTTTTAACGATAAGCCGCGGATAAAGAATACCGGCGATAACGGCAAGTGGAAGCGCAATAAGTAAACCGTACAACAATGTTTTTCCAATGCTTGCGTGAAAGATGGCGGCCAGCGCAACCGGGCCCGGATGCGGCGGAAGAAAGCCGTGTGTTACCGACAAAGGCGCCACCATTGGCAAACCCACGTAAAGCAAAGGCAGCCGCGTGGTTTTGGCGATGGCAAAAACAAGCGGTACCAGCACCACAAAGCCAGCGTTGTAAAAAAGCGGAATGCCCGCCAGCAATCCCGTAAACAAAATGGCCCATTGAATATGCTTTATGCCAAAACTTTTTGTCAACACAAAAACAAGCTTTTGCGCTGCGCCGCTTTCTTCAGCAATTTTACCGATGATGGCACCCAGCACAAGCACCATAACTGTTCCGCCCAACGTATTTCCAATGCCGTTGTTGACAGAAGAAACAACTTGCGAAACACTCATGCCAAAAGCCAATCCACTTAATATGGAAACGGCCAGCAGAGCCAGTACCGGACTGATTTTTTTCAGGATAAGAAAAACAAGAAGAATGATCGAAGCAAGAAGGATGAGCAATTGCATCAGTGTGTGTATTGATGAAGCGTGTGCATGGCTTCTTTTAACGAAGGATAAAGTCCTTTGTAAACAGCAAACAATTTGTGATAGACTTCTGCATTTTCTTTGATTGGTTCCGTTGCATCCCTCTTGGCTTGATAAAGAAAAGCGTAATCGCTGGCGGCATTCAATTCCTTCAATGCAAGATAAGCGGCACCAATGGCCGATGCGTCGCCAGCATCCTCTGTAAGTATTTTTCTTCCTATAACGTCGGCAAGAATTTGAACAAAGGCTTTTGCTTTAGCCACGCCACCGCTTAATTTAATTTCCCCCACCGTCGGCAAGTTTTTTTCCAAAGAAGATAGAACATCAAACAACGAATAACAAACGCCTTCCATCGCAGCCCGTAGAAAACAATTTTTGTCGTGAACGGACTTAACGCCGAAATAAACACCGTAACTTTTCTCGTCCCAAATTGGCGCTCTTTCGCCGTGCAGGTAAGGCAAAAAAAGCAAATCCTTGCTGCCTGCCGGAACGTTCTCAATTGCGCGAAACGCTTCTTCAAAAATTTTTTTCTCTTTGTTTTGTGGTGCAAATTTTTCTACGGCCCATTCTACCGTGTTGCCGCCGTTGTTGGTGGCGCCGCCACAAACAAATGTCTTTTCATCAAGCAGGTAATTGAAGATCATTCTTTCTTCATCAACAATTGGCGAAGGGGAAGTAATTCGCACCGCCGCACTTGTGCCAATAGTAATGGCTGCTACTGACGCATCAAAACAGCCGCTGCCCAAATTGGCAAGACAACCATCGCTTGCACCCATATAAAAAATCGTATTGATTGGAATGTTTAAATTTTTGGCAACATCAGAAAGCAAACCCTTTTTCTTGTGCGTTGTTGAAACAGGCAGCGACAATCGTTCGGAAGAAATGCCGGCAAAAAACAAAGCTTCTTCGTGCCATTGCAAGGAATAAATATTGAACAAACCCGTTGCCGACGCAATGGAATAATCAACCGCGTATTCGCCAAACAATTGCTGCCAGATGAACTCCTTTACTGAAATGAACTTGTACGCGTTTTTAAACAATTCCGGTTTAAATTCTTTCAGCCACCTGATTTTGCACAGCGGCGACATGGCGTGCAACGGTGTGCCGGTAGCCTTGTAAATCCGTTTACCTTCATCGGAATGCCGAAGGCTCTGTGCAATCTCGCTGCTTCGCGTATCGGACCAAAGCAAGGCCTTCATCAAAGGCGCTCCTTTTTCATCGACTGCAAGAATGCTGTGCATGGCAGCGCTTAAACAAACGGCTTGCGGAGCATTTGTTTGCCGACCAGCAATTTCGCTCAGGCATTGCTTGAACGCTGTATATACCGCAAAAACATCCTGCTCGCTTTCGTCCGTTGCAGCGGAAGGATAGTGCGTTTGAACGGCATCAATCGCTTCACCGTTGGCTTTAACTGCAACAGCTTTCACGCTTCCTGTACCAATGTCAATTCCGATTACATAAGCCTGCGGTTCCTGCATTGTGGTCAAAATGTTTTTGTGTGAAGGAACAATACTCAATCTGCTTTCGGCTAATAAAGTGGCAAGAAAAAGTATTCTCCTGACTGAACTTATTGCCGCAACGTTGATAAGGTTGAATAAATCTTGTTCAATTGAAAAATGGTGTGCAAAACGATCAATCGAAAATGGTACGACTTAAATGTTTGAACGCTTCCATGGCGCCCATGTATTCACAAGTGCGTGCCCCGGCTTTGTTGGCGTTGGCAATGATTTTTTTCCAATCGTCCATGTCCATTGCCTGTATCATGGGCAGAGAAAAATTACTGAGTTGATGAAGAACCGCACCCACAAAGGCATCGCCTGCACCGGTCGTGTCCACAGCTTGAACGGCAATGCTCGGCACCGTTGCTGTTTTGCCGGCATGTACCAATAACGTTCCTGCTTTGCCAAGCGTTATTGCAAACACTGCGCTTGTGCCTTCGGCCAAAATCGTTGCGGCATCCACTACGGATGATTGATGCGTGAGCAACATCGCTTCTTCATCGCTCACTTTAAAAAAATGACACTGCTTTAAAAACGTCCAGCTTTGTTCAATGAAGCTTTCTTTTTTATCACCGAAAAGTAGATTGCGATAGTTTGGATCAAAGGAAATGAACTGGCCGCCCTCTCTTGCACGATGCAAAAGACTTACGTAGGCTTCCTGCAAAGGACCCGGCAAAAAAGCCGTAGCTGAACCAAAATGCACAATGGAAACTTCGCCGAGGCTGATGTGCTGCACGTCATCCGTTGAAAGTTGCCCGTCGGCGCCGCGGTTAAAAACAAAATCGCGTCCGCCGTCCTGCATCAGCGAAACAAAAGCAAAGGTTGTAAACGAAGATTTGTCAAGCGACATCCAAATGGTTGACACGCCAAAATCTTTCATCACGTCCACCAGTTGGCGGCCAAAGGGATCGTCGCCAACTTTGGCCGCCAGCAACACATCACCGCCAAGGGCTGCAATGGCCGCCGCAACGTTTGTGGGCGCACCGCCGGGCTTTTTTAAAAAATGTTCGCCTTCGGAAAGCGAGCGGCCCGTGTCGGTGCAAATCATGTCAATGAGCGCCTCACCAATGCAAAGAATTTTCATGTTGATTTTTTATGGGCCAGAGGCCGGAATAATGATTGAACTTTTTCACTGCGTGACACATCGTCCTTCATCTCCATCGTCGCACCAAAAAATTAAGGTCAAAATAATTCGCCCTGAATTAAAAAAGGTTTTTTCAAATGCAGGCCACAGGCTGCGTTCAGCTTGTCAACAAAATAGCTAACCAACTCCGGCGAATGTTTCTCTTCTGCCATGTGCACAATAAAATACAATTCTTGCAGGCCTTTATTCAACCAATCATTTATCCGTTTTATCCAGTCGTCAATTCTTGTATAATCGGTTGGATGAAGATTGTTTGACACAAACCGCACGAACGCTTTCGGTATGGTAAGATGCATGTGACAAGCATCTCTCCTGCCTGCCGTATCGGTTATCACCAATCCTTTGTTTACCGCACGAAGCAAATCCCCCAACCATTCCATTTCCTTTGCCTCAAACCAGGCCGGGTGACGCAGTTCCACAAAGAGATTCATGGCCGTGGGCAAGGCGTGAATGAAGTATTGTAATTCTTTTTTCCGCTGCGGGCCAAAGCCATCGCTCAATTGCAAAAACAAGGGGCCAAGGTGTTCGCCAAAGGCAGCAATGCTTTTTTCGAAGGCATGCATCAGCGGCAGTTTTTCCGTTAACGAACCTTCGTGGCTGATACCCTGGAAAACTTTTGGACAAAACTTAAAATCAACGGCACCGGCTTTCGCTGCCCACTTTGCAATCGTAGCTTCATCGTAAAGATTGTAAAAGGTTGAATTGAGTTCGATGCAATTAAATTGCTTTACGTATTCGTCGAGAAAGTGAGCATCGGCTGTGCCTTTTGGATAAAGTTTCCCTATCCATTCCTTCACTCCCCAGCGCGGACAACCAACGTAAATCTTCTGCGAAGCGGTGCGTTGCCCGGGTAAGACAAGTTTGTTCTCTTCCGGTTCGGGCGGAAGCCCAAAATCAATTTTATCAAGTGAAGTATATGGAATTTTGCCAAAGTCCATAATGAGTTTAGCCGCAGTTACACAAAATTTGTTTTGTCGTACGCATTGGATAAAGAACTGCCCAAATTGAAAGAGCAATTTGTACAAGCGTTGTTGATGGTTTTACAAGCGAACTTTTGCGTCATCATTCAATGGCTTGTGTTTGCTTTGAACATTTCGTAAAATTTCAAATACACGCCGTTCGTCCAGCCGAAGCCGTCCTGCGTTGGGTATTCGCCGCCGCCGCTTTCCAAATGAATGTTCTCCACGTTGTATTTCTCCAACATTTTACCCGTGGCTTTAAAAACCCTTTCGTTCACCGCCATCCATCGTTCGCCAATCGTTCGGGCCAAATCGTTCTGCCCGTAATTGATCAAACCTTGTGCGGTTATAAATTGCAAAGGCGCCCAGCCGTTCGGTGCGTCCCATTGCTGGCCCGTGTGATAAACAGTTGTGACCACGCCGCCGTCGCGCAAAAATTTTTCTTCCACAATTTTTTTCACCTCATCGGCTTGTGCAGCCGTTGCTGCTTTTGTAAACAACGGCAACATACCGGCAAGACTCCATTTGTCGGTCGTATGTTTCTCCGTAAAATCGTAATCAAAAAAATACTTCAGCTTGTCGTTCCAGCAGTATTTCGACAAAGCTTCTTTTCGTTTCTCTGCTTTTTTTGCATAGGCATCCGACTTGGCCTCTTGTTTCGATGCTTTTGCGGCCTGGCTCAATATCCATTCGTATTTATACAACAAGGAGTTTAAATCAACGGGAATGATGTTCGTCGTTTCAACGGTGTTTAAATGAACGGTGTCCTGAAACCAACGGCTGCTAAAATCCCAACCGCTCTCCGCTCCTGCCCGAAGATTTGTAAATGCTTTTCGGTCTTTGTTCTTGTAATCTTTCGCAGTCGTTATATCCTGAACATAACTCTCTTGCCGCGGTGCGTTGTTGTCGTCGTAATAACGATTGAGAAGGGAACCGTCTGGCAATTTCACCACGCGGCGATGGGCAGCATTCGCTTTCAAATTGTTTGCACCTTCCATCCACCAATTGTATTCTTTTTCCAGCGCAGGCAAATATTTTTTGTAAACCGCATCACCGTTTTTATTGTGCAGAAGTTCTACCATCATTGCAAAATAAGGTGGCTGCGAACGGCTTAGATAATAGTTGCGGTTGCCGTTGGGAATGTGTCCGTAAGTATCAATGAGGTACTTGAAATTATCCAGCATTTCTTCAATCAAATCGTACCGGCCGCTGGCGGCAAGACCTTGCATGGTAAAGTAACTGTCCCAATAATAAATTTCCCGAAAACGTCCGCCGGGAACGATGTAAGAATCGGGCAAAGGCAGCAGCGAACTCCATTTGCGGAGCGTATCGGCTTTGCGGGTTAACGTGTTCCAGAGTTCCGCGAGGTGTTCGTTTAAGTTGAGGCCTCGTGTGAAGGCAGCGCCGGGTGTAACGGGCAAATAAAAATTATCCAGAACAAAAGCACGAAGGCTTGCCGAATCTTTTTTCTTCAAGGCCGCGTATTTTTTTAGAATGATGTCAGGCTTATACTGCGGCACCATGTCCACGAAGGTTTTATTATCCCCGAGGGCTTTTTTAAGTTGCACGTCTTCGAAGAGTTTGCCCCAAAGTTTATCCGGTGTTGGTGTGACCTGAGCAAAAACAAAAACCGGGAACAGTAAAGACAGAGAAAGCAAAAAACGTTTCATCAGCAAGCGTTTGATGTAGTTTTAAAGATAGGAATTGTAAGCGTTTGAAGCGATGTTGTCCATTCAGAAAACAAAACGCTTTTCAAAAACAAATAAAGGCTACCCATCTGCTGTAAAATCAACCGTTTTACCTGCTCTTTGTTTCGGCGGTATCAGAAGCCCGTAAATTTGCAAGGGCGGTTTTTATTTTTTCTTCCTCTTTGCCATTCGTCTTCTTTGCACCAGAATCGCCGCGATTAAAAAACGAAAGCATGTGTTTTTTCAGGTCAGCACTTGCGCTGGCAAAATTGTTTCCGGCATGCGTCAACAAAAGTTGTATATAGGTTTCGTCGGTTAGCGTGTATTCGCCGCGTTTTGTATCGTATCCCGTGTCTAAGTCTTTATTCTTCAACGACACAACCGATTGCTTCAGGTTTTGCAAGGTTCGCGAATAAAAGTATTCCACCGTGTCAAAGCTTTGGATGAAAAGCTTTTCTACTTCGGCGGTCGGTGCTTTAAACTTGAGCGGTTTCAAAGGCCCAACTTTAGGAAGAACCCTGATTAAACCCGAAAGCAAAAACGAAAACAGTTTTGGCTTGTCACGTTCGCGGCCAAACTCTTTGTTGTAGTCCGCTCGCTTCATGGCATAATAAAATTTCTGCGCTGTTAGCGTCGAATCTTTCTTGCGCAACTGGTCTCCTTTTGTTGCCCATGCGGCTTTAACCAACAGCGGAAAAAATTCTTTCACCGCCCACCGAAAGGTGTTTACGGCTCGCGAAAAATTTTTAAAAAGATCGGTCAGGTGAAGCGAGTAGGTTTTGTACAAGGCCCGGTCCAAAACCGAATCGCAAACTTTAAAGCCAATGAAATCATGGTAAGCCTGCGAAGCATAATTTCCTTTGGCCGTTTCCGAAACATCGAAGGCAAATTCAACGCGTTTGTGTGCGGCTTTGTCGTCTTCGTACGTAACAAGGTTTCCAAATTTTGTTTTGTCCTTTGGGTATTCAACCGGTACGCTTTTGTTCACGCCAATGCTGTGCCCGTACACATCAGCGTAATAATGACAAAGCGCTCCAAGCGCAAAGCTGTATTCTTCAGGGCTTTTGGCTTCGGTCAGCAACGCCTCCACAAAATCGCCTGTACGCACATAATGAACGAGGTTGGTATAAAGCACGCTGCCAAAAGGATAATAACCCATGTCGGGCGACACCGCACCGCCGTAAGCATAAGCGTGCAAATTTTTCAGTGCAGAATCCTGCAATTGGGGAAATTTTGCTTTCAACAAGGGAACAAGGAATTTGTCCCAGGCGGCATCAATCAGGGCCTCGTGCGTAAGTACGGAATAAGCTTTGCATACGGAAGGACGAAACAAGGCCAACGTCAACACAACCGAAAGCTTGAAAAGAAGCTTCATTGTTTTTGATTTAAAGAAGGCGATCTTCAAGGGCTATCATGAATTACTATAAAAAGAATACCAGCATTTGAAGATGTGCAAAATCTGTTGGAGGGAAAGTCTTTGAAAAGAGCGTACAAGCCTTAATTTACAAACATGGCCCACAACCACGATCACGACCATCATTCGCACAATCTTGATTTTGAGCGGGGCAACAAGAAGGCCTTCATCACCGGCATTTGCCTGAACCTGCTCTTTGTACTGGCCGAATTAATTGCCGGCGTTTTTTACAATTCAATGGCACTGTTGACTGATGCAGGCCACAACGCCGGCGATGTTGCCGGACTGGTCTTGTCGCTTCTTGCTTTTTGGATGGCTGGAAAAGCTTCCACAGCCAAATACACGTATGGATATAAGAAAACAACGGTGCTGGCTGCTTTGATAAACGCCGTGGTTTTGCTCATTGCCATTGGCGTTTTGGGTTTTGAATCCGTGACCCGTTTGCTCAAACCAGAACCCGTGCAGGGAACGGTTGTCGCATGGGTGGCTGGCCTTGGCATTGCGGTCAACGGGCTCTCTGCTTTCCTTTTTTACAAAGGCAAGGAAAAAGACCTAAATGCAAAAAGCGCTTATCTGCATTTGCTGGCCGATGCCTTGGTATCGTTAGGCGTAGTGGCAGCCGGCATTGTCATGAATTATACGCAATGGTACTGGCTCGATCCGGCCATCGGTCTGGTGATTATGATGGTAATATTGTTCAGCACCTGGGGACTGCTGCGCGACAGTTTTCAAATGACGATAGACGCCGTGCCCTCGGGAATTGAATTGAACGAAATAAAACGCCTGATGCTGCAAACGGAACACGTAAAGAATGTAGAACACGTTCACGTGTGGCCGCTGAGCACAACCGAAAACGCTTTGACGGCGCACGTGGGTATTGACGACGAATTAAGCTTTGATGAAAAGCTTAAGGTTGTTGCCAAACTGAAACACGAGTTGGAACACCACAACATTCATCACAGCACCATTGAACTCTACAAACTTTAAAACATGGCCATCAACGAAAACTTTACGGTCCGCGTTCGCGAAGCGCTTTCTTCTCAACCCAAGGTGGAAGAGAAGAAAATGTTTTGCGGCATATTGTTTATGGTAAATGACAAAATGTGTATCTCTGTTGGTCTTTAACGCAAAAGCCAGGTCATCAAAAAGGAAAAAGTAAAGGAAAGCCCCGGAGCGAAACCGGGGCTCGTCATTGCTATGCGAAAACTTTTTGAAAACTTATTTGAGCGAGAACACAACGCCAAAATTGACTGTGTAATCGGCAAAGGCGGCATCGCCTTGGGTGTAAACACCGGTCAGTTGCGTTCTGATTTTATCGGGTACGCTTTGAATGCGGTTGCGCTCAACGGCATACGGCACCGACAAATAAAATTGCGCCTTCTTTGTCTTGTACGCCACAACGGGTTCCGCAGAAATTACATAACCCGGACGGCGAAAACCGTTGCTTCCGCCAATGATGTCTTTCGCAGGAACGCCTTCGACTCTCATACCGGCTGAAAACCAAAATTGATTAACGGAAAGGTTTGCACCAAGACGAAACATGAACTGGTCGGGAACGCTCATCACGTCACTGCCATTCTGAATCGCTGAAGCTGAAACTATTCCGCCTCTTGCCGTGGAAACAGCATTTTGTTCCCTTGGATTAAACAAATAATAACCGTTTGTGTAGAGCCCCAATTCTTTGCTGAATTGATAAAAAGCGTTGTACTCGGTTGAGAAACCCGTGCCGCCATCGCCGAGTTGAATGGATTGGTCAACAGGCCCTAAAACTTTTGTTGAATCATTTTTCCAGAAATAATCTTGGTAGCGGTAATCACCCGTTGGCAGTTTGATACCGACACCCAATTGCACGTTTGCCTTCGTCATCTTTGCCGGATCAACAAGCCAGTAATAAGCCGAAAGGCGAATGTCACCCAAACCAAATGCATGTGTTTCGCGGCGTGCATTCGGGCTCTTGCTTCCGTTACCATAGTGCTCGTACATTGATGAACGTGCGTTGGCAATGATGGGCGCATAAAACGCAACCGACCAACGAGAGTTCAAACGGTGGGTTAAGCTAATTTCTGTTGAAAAAGAATGGTTGATAACTTCTGTGCCGGCTTCTTCTCTTTCCTTTTGCTCTACCATGCCCACAAAATGTTTGTACGATTTAAAATAGCGTGAGTTAATGCCGAAAGTCCACGACGCCTGTTTTTCGTCGTTGTGCGCACCCGCCATGGTGCAGGTTGCGCCGTTGTTGCGAATGGCCACGCAGCCTTGTGCGTTTGCTGCGTGATAAAAAGCAATCAATATGAAAAGCGAAAAAAGCTTTCTCATAAAATTATTTGTTGAGTGAAAGTTGGTTTTGCGAATTCGTTTGAATGCGAAGTTTTCCTACAATGTATTCGCCTATTTTTTTGCCGACAAGATTGCCTTGTTCCAGATCGGAGCGGAAATGAATGCCGCCGTAAAGCCTCGACCACGACGCTTCCTGTGCCGCATCGCGGAAGGATTTGAACGAACGGTCGGGAATGCCGAACTCTCTTTCCGATGAATCGCGGTAAGAAAAATTATCGCCGAAATAATGACTCATTACTTCCGCGGAAGCGGATGAAATTACCGAGTGCCCGCTTACATAAGAAGGAAAGGGCGGCGTTTGAATGTAAGGTTGCCAGGCAGGATCAAGCAGCTTGTTGATAACCGTTTCGGGCCGCACCGTGTTGTGTAAATACTTTGCTTTCCAGCAGGCAATGAAACCGTCAAACAAAGCAATGGATGTTTCTGTGTAAGCTGCAACGGTCTTGTCAAAATCAGCACCTGATTTTTGTGCGGCAATGCCCACAATGTTCATCCAATGTCCCGGCGGCGAAAACTTTTTGGTCGCGTACATCACGTGGCCCGTTACGTGAAGATTAAACGGATTGTCGTCGAAGAAATCAGCGATTTGTTTCTGTTCGTTGGTCAGGTTTTCAACCGTGCGTTTAATCTCCATGAGCTCCTTGCAATAAGCCGAGTTGCTGTCCTTCATGTTGTACGTTGGCGGTGCCGGCGGCAAAAACTGCGAGCAGGAATCAAGCGCCAGCGGACGTATGTCGCACCAATGCGGCTCCATGCCTTGCGCATACATCGGCGGCGTTGGAATCCAGCGGCCGTCTTCTTGCCTTACGGTAAATTTTTCGGCGCTGCGCGTCTTTGCGTAATTATCACCCTTGCTCCATTTCATAACGGTTGCCACAATTGTATCGCTGAACGCAACCGTATTTTTTAAAACATCAGAAGGCATGCCCGCACTGTCAGCCCCGTTTTTCAACTCATCGTAATAATCCATTAACACGCCTTCGGGAAAGGTAACCGCATTGCCCACTTTTACAAAGGACAACAAAGCAGCAAGGTGATAATCTATCGTCTTGCTTTTATCGGACTTTGGCATTTGGGGCAAGTGCTTTATTTGTCCGCTTAACGATTGGTAAGCCGAATCGCCAGCCACAATGCATTCATACGCGGCAATGTTGGCGTAAGCATAATTGCGCGACGCTACAACGGGTGAGAAGTTGTTGTACAGCACCACGTCGTTCAGGCGCTTAACGGTTTTTGAATACAGCAACGGATCAGAAGTGTATTTGGCGTAGTCGCCGGACTTGTGTTTGCAGGCAAACAAACTAACTGCGCAGAGCAGCACGAAAAACTTTTTCATGAATTAACGGAAGATGTTTTGTAATGAATAAGGCAATCTTGTAGAAGGAAATCAAAGGTCGTCAGATTGCCTGCGGAGGACGTTCTTGCTGCAGAGAATAATTAGCAAAAGAGAAAGATGTGTTGGTTACACGAATTGTTGTTGCTAATAGAGAAGATGACACTGAGAAATTGGTTTGTTCCTCGCAGAAAAAATCAGGCAGGCTTATTTTTAAAACGCCGCTGTTTTTTTTCTCCTGGGATTGGTCGGTAGAAGCTTTTGCGAAATCATTGCTGATGGATTTCAAACCTGTTTTGGTTTTATTGGGAAGGCAGAGAAGTTCAAGCGTGTCGTTGTGAACGCGGCGCTTGACGTACTCGTAGTCTTTGCCGTCAATGTTGATAGAACCGTAGGCCCTTTCGAATTTATTGAAGTTTGTGTAGTAAGGAAGATTCAGTTTTGTTTTTACGGAGACCAGTTCATCGTCGCCGTATTGGGCCGCATCCACTTTTTGTTCAATTCTTGCGGTGCTGGCCTTGCTCATGTAAGCAATCATCAGCCTGTATCCATAAAGGTTGAATACAAGAATCAGAAGAAACAGTATCGCAGCAAAACGTTTCAAGCAATCAATTGTGGTGAAAAGATAGGGAAAGTTTTGAAATGGAAAAGTTTTGGATACACTGAATTTCTTGCGTGAGAGATAGAAGCGGAAAGCCCGGTGATGGTTTGTGCTTGGCCTCTGCGCCGGATTTGCAGCGGATAGCCCGACGGCACGGAGCGTTGTCACCCTGAGCTTGTCGAAGGGTTGTGCGTTGGGCGTGCCGGAACGCCCAAAATCATTTCACCACAAAGGTCTTCTTCTCTGGCCCCACTCCTGTTAGAGTCAAGCTTTTCCAATTCTTAGGCAACACGCTTTTTATTTGCGTCAATCCTTTCGGTGTTATTTCCACGCCGCCAAAACCCATGATCACCGCCTGCAAAACACCACCGGCGCCGGTAGCAAAATAAGGATTGGTTCCTCCTTTCGTTTCGGCAATCACACGAAACGGCGGATTAAGGTTTGGCACGTACGCATCCTGAAACCAATGATAGGCTTTGTCGGCATTGCCAAGCCTTGCGTACAAAAGCGCAAACACGCCCTGCGTCATGGCCGGCGTGCCTTCATTGGGTACGCGGGTTGAGTAATATTCCAGGTCTTTTTCAATTTGTTTTGCGTCGGTGATTTCTTTCAATGGATAAGCCAACAAATTCACGTCGGCTTGCTTGATGCCTTCGCCTTTAAAAGCGGCGTGTTCCTGCGTTACGCCATTTTCCATTTTTAAAACAGGGATATTGTTCGCCACGTTCATCCAGTCGGCGTTAGGCGCAATGCCTAAAATATTCGCAGCTTGCGTAACGTGTTGCAAATTGGCTTTTGCAGCCGCATTCGTAAAGGCATTGTTGTTTACGTTCTCGGCCCACTCATCTGCCGCCACAACGTTCTTAATGTCGTAATGACCCGGCCCGTTTCTTTCAACACGCGAAGCCCAAAAATCCGCCGTTGCCGAAAGTATCGGCCAGCCTTTTTCGCGAAGCCATTGCTTGTCCTGCGTAACGGCATAATAATTCCACGCGGCTATGGCAACGTCGGCTGTGATGTGGTGTTCAAAGGGTCCGCTGAGTGCCCACACAGGCGTTTCTTCCACGCCGCTTTCGGCGCTTTCCCACGGAAACATCGCGCCTTTAAAACCAACGGCGAAAGCGTTTCGTTTTGCCGCGTCCAATCGTTGATAGCGATATTCAATCATGCTCTTTGCCAACTCCGGCTTCATTACCAGCAAAGCAGGATACATCCATAGTTCCGCATCCCAAAACACATGACCGTTGTAACCCAATCCGCTCAATCCCATCGGCGAAGGCGAAAGCGCCGTGCCCTCTCTTACAAAAGAATAAAGATGATACAACATGCTGTGCACGTCTTGCTGCGCCTGCGCATCGCCTTCAATCTGAATGTCGCTTTTCCAAAGTTCGTTCCATGCTTTCTGATGAAACTGCAAAAGACGGTCACGGCCTTCGAGCTTTGCGTAAATGGTGAGCCGTTCGGCTTCGTTCAGAGGGTCATCGTGGTGGGCAGACGTGATGGACGAACCGGCAATCGAAAAGCGGTAACTCTCTCCCGTTTTGATCGTTTTCGTAAACTTCATCAGGTGCATGTTGTTGTCCCACATTTCGTGAATTACACGTGGCTCCTGTCCGTGCGGTTCGGGAAATAAAAAAGTGTTGGACGCACACATCAACAATTTTCCCGTTGGTGATTTTGCGGTTGACGTAAGAAGGCTGATGACCACATGCGGCCTGTCTATTTCGTTGTAATAATTCTGCACATCACGAAGGGCATCCGGTGCTTCCATTACGCTGCTGCCGGTAATGCTGATATCTTTTTTTGCGGTGATCGTTATGTCCATCAACACCGTAAAAGGCAAGTGACGGAGCGAGTAATAGGTGTATGACACAGATGCCTTATCGCCGTAATCAAAGCTTGTTGCAAACGATGCTCCGTGCATGTCGAGGCTTTGCTTCATGTTCGAAGCACCCGCGTTGTTTACTTCACGGCCGTCAACCGAAAGGCGCATGTTGAGTAAATTAAAGCTGCGCAGAAAATTGCTCACGCGGCCGCGGCCATACAAATCGTAAGCACCGGCCAGCACTACGTCCTTTACTTTAAACACATCGGGTGAAGACACAATGCCGATCATGCCGTTGGCAACGGTAACGCCGTAATAATTGGAAGGATTAATGTTGGCAGCTTCAATCTTCCAGGGATCTTGCGAAAAAACGCTGAACGAGAAAAACAAAAAGAAGAGAACGAACAAGCGGTTCATGTAGCAATCATTTAAGTAGCGTTGAATTTACATGAATTCGGTATAACTTGACCGCCAAACGACCGACGTTTCTTATGCGAAAAGGAATTGTTTACCTGCTTGTATTTCTCCTTTTATTTTTTGGCATCCTCTACCTCGTTATTCCTAACCGTGTATCCTTGAATGAAAGAGCTGATTTAACCGCGAACGAAAAGGCATTTGCCCGCGTTTTTCTGAACGAAACAAACTGGCCACAATGGTGGCCGGGTGAGAAAGAGCGGGTACAAGACGCATCTGCCAATTTTGTGTACAACGACAACAAGTACACAATCACGGCCCGGCGCTTTACGTCTTTGGTCATTTCTATTGCGCACGGTGAAGATTCTGTTTCCACTGAGTTGTTTTTAGTGCCGGTGCGAGCCAACCGCGTGGAATTGGCCTGGGTTGGCGCAACAAATACAGGCACTTCTCCCCTTGCCCGCATAAAAAAATATGCGTGGGCAAAAAAGCTCTCCGCCGATCTTCATTTGCTGCTGCAAAGGATGCAAAGCTTTTACGCTAACGATGAAAAGCTTTACGGTTTCCAGATTCTGGAAACAAGGGTTGTTGATTCGTTGCTCGTTTCCACGTCAACGGTGACGAAAGAGAAACCCTCAACAGAGGTAGTTTACGGGCTGGTAGATAAGCTGAAGGCCTTTGTACAAAAGAATAATGCAAAGGAAATAAGTGCGCCCATGCTGAACGTTTTTAAGAACGACAGCACCTATTTGACCCGTGTGGCTATTCCTGTTGACAAAGCCCTGCATAACGAAGGCGATATTGAGTTTAAGCGAATGCTCGCGAAAGGGAATATTTTAACCACCGATGTAAAAGGCGGGCCTTGGAAAGTGGAAAAAGCTTTTGCAGAAATGGAAAATTTTGCAAACGACAACAACCGCACTGCGCCGGCCATTCCGTTTCAAAAATTAATAACCGACCGCAGAGCCGAACCCGACACAAGCAAATGGATTACGAAGATTTATTGGCCGGTGATGTGAGGTGAGACGTGAAACGTCAAACGTGAAACCGTGCCTGCATTTCGTTGCAATCATACTAACGGTAGTAAGTATTTATTTCGTTGGGAAATAAAACAGCCTATCAAAGAATAGGCTGTAGTACAATGTTTCTCCAGTCTCACTTTTGGCGTTTCACGTCTCACGTACTCACAATCCCAGCACTGCTTTCAGTTTCATATAACCGGCTTTGCTAACCAACAGTTTTTCTCCCGTTCGCAGAAGGGCGAGATGCGATTCTTTTTCATAAGGATCAATCCGCGTGATTTCCTGCACGTTTACAAGATAAGAACGGTGAATGCGCACAAAACCATTAGTGGGCAAACTGCCTTCGTAAAAGCCCATGGTTTTGGCTTTCAAAAAAATTCCTTCTGCCGTGTGAATCTTCACGTAATCGTCCGCCGCTTCTAAATATTTTATTTGATGCACGTTGATGATTTTTATTTTGCCACCGTTCTTTACCACAATGCGTTCGGCTTGTGCAGGACTTTGCGGTGAATTCTGCACCAATTCTTCTACCGCTTTCTTTTGCTGTGGCGCCGCTGTTTGCGCCAGGCATTTTTCAACGGCTTTGTTAAATCGTTCCTGGCTGAACGGTTTCAAAAGATAATCCACCGCGTGGGCTTCAAAAGCTTTAATGGCGTATTCATCAAAGGCTGTTGTGAAGATGATGGCTGGCGGTTCTTCAATCAATTCCAGCATCTCAAAACCGTTGATTTTTGGCATTTGAATGTCGAGAAAAACAACGTCGGGTTTGTGCAGTTGAATGGCTTTTACGCCTTCAAAGCCATCGTTGCATTGAGCCGCGATTTCTATCTGCGGAAAGGCTTCTAAATATTCCGTTACAACTGAACGTGCCAAAGGTTCGTCATCAATAATGACCGTTTTCACGACTGAGGAATTTTGATGGTGGTAATGAATAAATTTTCGTTGGTGGACGTTTGCAAAAGATCGGCCCTTGCGAAAAGAAGGTACAATCGTCTTTGTACCGAACTTAATCCAAAGCCTGCGCCTTTTTTTGGCGAACTTGTTTCGGGGTCAAAAGGATTTTTTACCTGGATAATTAGTTGACCTTCGGCCCTTCTTGCTTCAATGCTGATGGTGATGTCGCCGGTAGTATCGTACAAGCCAAACTTGATGGCGTTTTCCACCACCGGTTGAAGCAGCATGACAGGCATCCTCGTTCCTTCTGTTTCATTTTTTACAAGGGCTGATAAACGATGCCCGAAACGCACCTTTTCTATTTCAAGATATAATTGTAAATGCTGCAATTCTTCTTCCAGCGGTATCCAGGCTTTCTGATCTTTTTTTAATGTGCCGCGCAAAAATTCGGAAAGCTGTTGAATCATCGTTCTTGCTTTTTGCGGTTGCGAGACAACGAGTGCGTTGATGGAGTTAAGGCTGTTAAACAAAAAATGCGGTTGCAATTGCTGGCGCAAATTATTCAGCTCCGCTTCTTTTGCAAGTGCGTCGGCTTCGGTTCTGCGTTTGTCTGCTTCTTTTTGATCTTGCAAGGTGTACCACAACACGCTGATGAGCGCCATGCAACCAATGACGAGAAAACCCGTTGCACCACGTATTACCAGCGATTGCGAGAAAAAATATTTGTACTCGTTGCCTTCTTCCAGCAAGGAAAGCAAAAGCGTTCGTGTAACGGCTAACCACAACAGCGTTAGCACCGTGCAGAAGGCTAAGAGATATGTGTACTTGTTTTGAGACGGTAAATAATATTGCAGCGTTAAGGTTACCAACAAACCCGCGCAACCAAGGAGCGTGTTAGAAATGACACTGTCAAAAAAAGATACCGGAACGGAGTACCCGCCTTTTTGCAACACGACGAAATGCAAGGTCGTCCACGTCCACCACCAGGCGCCAAAGGCCACGCGAAAACGAGTTGTGTGAAGAAGGGATGAAGCCAAGGAATTAAGCGGTTTGAATGGTGAAGGAAGCAGGCTGTTTCAAAAGTTGTGCGGCCTTGTGGTGCACGAAATGACAATAGGAATGCGGGTCGTCTGTTTCTTTGATCTGCGAGAAAACTTCAGCGCCGTCGCTTAATTCATTCAACGAATAAATTTCCGGCACGTTGATGAATTTCCATTGCACCAGTTGTTGGCGTTTGTTGTAAAAAATTTCTTCTTCCTGCACGCCAATGCTACGGCCTTTGTGCAGCGCTTCTTCTTCATTGTGCGCAGCGAGAAAGCGCAGTTGTTCGTCGAATTGCGGCGTGTGTTGTCCGTCGCCGCAAACAATTTGATAGACGAGTTTTACAAGATAGCTGTTCATGGTTTCTTTCTTTATGTTGCGAATAAGGGCTGCAAATGCACTGTGCTTTTTAAAAGACAAAAAAGAAAAGCCACAGAAGGTGCAACACCAAAACAAAAAAGACAATTTGTTCCATGTTTGCGTAGTTGTTGGTTTTACTGTTCGATTGACCAGAATCGCTAATAACTTTTTATTTCCAGTCCACCGAAGATGCAGGTGCCGTCAAGGTAGAGCACTTTTGCCGGTGCCGAACCCGTAGCCGGCGGACGCTTGTCGTCCACACCGCCAAAGATGGCCACCACATCGCTTTGCACTTCCCAGTCGGGCGGAATGATGAGCTTTGTGCCGCCAAACATGTTGAAGCAATCAATTACCGCCTTGCCCCTAAAATCGGCCTGCGTTAAATTAATTTCCGCACCGCCCATAAAGGTTGTTACATCGCCGCCTTTAAATGTTTTGGAAAGAACGTTTTTTTTCACCCCCCCAAATACAGCGGTAGCATCAATTGTATCGTTTCCATCTAGTGTTGCTTTGTGCCAATCATTGCTACCGCTTTCTGTTGCACTTGTAACAACCACAGCCTCGTTATCAAATCTTTTCCGGTTGTCGAAATCGTCGCCGCCGGGATCACCCGGACGGCAACGGCGATTTCTCGGACGAAAGATGACGAACAGTCCCGCAGCAATTAACAACATGGGCCAGAGATAAGGCCGCAGGTGCATGTCGGGCGAAAGATTGTCCGCCAAAAAGATAACGCCGATAGCCAACGGAAACAACCAGCCAATACCGCGGAAACGGTGCCGCACGCCGCTAAACAAACCAATCGCAATAAGCAATACCGGCCACGTAAAAAACCAGGCGGGAAAGAAAACGGCGCCGCTGACTTTCAGCAAAAGAACAGCGCCAATGATCAGCATAAACAGGCCGCCAAAAATGCGTCCTCTTTCGCTGCGGCGACGGCCACGACGGCCCCACCGTTCTTCTATTCGTCTTTCAAATTCTTGTTTGTCCATTGTTTTAAATTTTAATCAAAGAAAGGCAAGGCAGGCAGCGAAGTCAAGCGAGGATAGGTAAACGGAAGACGTTTTACCGGTAAGCAGCGGTGTTTTTCCGGTAAATGCAGATTGGAGTTTGTGGTTGACGGGTTGTGCGCCGATGCTTTTCTTCTCCTTTGCTCCCTGGCTCCGTGCGAAAATATTTTTTATTGACCAGAAACAGGAACAACGCTTGAGCTTCTGTGCAGTTTACCCTGGGTTTGTCGAAGGGTCGCACTCGTGTGCGCCTTGTTCGCTACGCGGCAAGAATTTAACCACAGAAAGCTACAGCGAAAATTCTCTCTGGCTCTTTGTATAAAGATCTCCGTGTTCTCTGTGGTTAAAAATGATGAATAAAGTTCAAAGCGTACAAGTGTGCGACGCAACCGGCGATGCCGTGAAAAACAAAAGCTGGCTACATAAAAAGTCCTTAGCGGTTTTGTCCCTTTGCTTCTTTGCAGGAAACCAAACTGAAAGCCTCACTCCGTTCCCCAGCGAAAGGAATTGTTTTGCAAACCCACAAGGTCAATCACACGATCAACAACCGTAGCAGCAAGCGCTTCAAAGCTATCGGGCTTGCTATAAAAAGATGGAGACGCAGGACAAACTATGCCGCCCGCCAACGTGACGGTTTCCATGTTTTTGATGTGAAGGAGATTGTACGGCGTGTCGCGGATAACGCAAACCAATTTCTTTCTTTCTTTCAACATCACGTCGGCGCCGCGTGTGATTAAATCATTGGAAATGCCTGAAGCAATACGGCCTAATGTGCCCATGCTGCACGGAACGATGATAAGCGCATCGTACTTTGCCGATCCCGATGCAAAGGGCGCGGAAAAATCTTTTGTATTAAAGATGCGGGCTTCGAATTGCTTGTATGCTTCATCGGCCAGTTCGGTCTTCCAAACTTCCTTTGCGTTTTCGGTCATTACAACCGAGAGTTCGGCAATCTGTTCTTTTAAAGCCGAAAGCTTTTGCAACAAAACTTTTGCGTAAATAGAACCGCTGGCGCCGGTGATAGCAACTGCAATTTTTTTCATGACAACTTTTTCAATATGCAAAGGGCAAGATGCAATGAGCAAGCTTTGACGATTGCTCATTGCATCTTGCTCGTGTTCTACATTCCTGGCTTCGGCGCATTTACGCTGTTGCCCACTCTTGTTTTGTTTACGTTTTCGTTGCCGAGGTTTTGCAAAATCCAGTTCGTCATCTTGCTCCATAAATGGTAGGTCGTGTTATCCGGTCCGCCGCTGATGCTGTGGTTTTTATCGGGATAATACATCGTTTCAAAATCCACGTTGGCTTTCACCAAAGCTTTTACCATTTGCACGCTGTTTTGAAAATGCACGTTGTCATCGCCCGTGCCGTGAATAAGCAAATATTTGCCGCGAATTTCCGAAACGTGGTTGATGGGCGAATTGTCGTCGTAGCCTTTGGGATTTTCCTGCGGCGTACGCATGTAACGTTCGGTGTAAATGTTGTCGTAATAACGCCAGGACGTAACCGGTGCAACGGCCACCGCCGCACTGAAGGCATCCGCGCCTCTGGTGATGGCCAGTGAACTCATAAAGCCGCCAAAGCTCCAGCCCCAGTGACCAATGTTGGATGCGTCAACAAAAGGCATTTTCGCCAGCCATTTGGCCGCATCAATCTGGTCTTCAATCTCAAACTTGCCAAGCTGCAAATAAGTTTTCTTTTTAAACTCCTCCCCGCGAAAACCCGTGCCTGTGTTGTCAACCGATACCACGATAAACCCCCGCTGCGCCAGCATTTGGTGCCACATGCTAACGGCGCCGAAACGGTTGGCCACTTGTTGTGAACCCGGTCCGCCGTAATTGCAAAACAAAACCGGGTATTTTTTTGCAGGATCAAAGTTTGCAGGCTTTAACATCCAGCCATTGAGCGTATCGCCTTTGGTATTCGGCACACGAATGAACTCTGATTTGCCGAGTGCGTATTGCGCCAATAGTGATTTCAGTTTGGTGCTCTCGTTCACCACTTTATTCTTTACAACTGAAACCTTTCCGTTTGCATTTTGCAAATCATAAAGTGTAACGGTTTGCGGCGTGTTGATGTCAGAGTAATAATCGTAAAACTTTGTATTGTCGCCGTTCAGTTCAACGCGGTGCCAGCCGCGGCCGGCGGTTAACTGCGTTATTTTTTTTCCTGCAAAATCGGTTACAAAAAAATTGCGGTCCATCGGCGTGGGATAAGCCGCAGTGTAATAAATAAGGCCCGCTTTTTCATCAATGCCGTCGATGCCCGTTATGTCGTAAGCCGTTTTCGTAATCTCTGTTTCCGTTTTGCCATCCATGCTTTGGGCATAAATACGTGACCAGCCGTTCTTCTCGGAGCGGAACAAAAACTGTTTGCCGTTTTTCAGGAAATGCCAGTCGTCCTCGCCATCAATGTCCACGTAGTATTTATTTTTCTCTTCGTACAGCGGAGAAGCGTTACCGGTAATGGGATCTGTTTGCAAAAGCTTTAAATCGTTCTGCTTGCGATTCATCCAGAATACGACGAGTTTGTCGCCGGTTGTCGTCCATACAATGCGCGGAATGTAAATGTCGCCCTGATCGTATTTTGCCGGTACCGTCTTACCGTTGGCGATATTGTAAATGTGGATGGTGACGGTAGAATTGCTGTCGCCGGCTTTGGGGTATTTATAGCGGTATTCACGATTGTGTTCGTCGTTGTAAAAGGTGATGTTGTATTCTTTCACGCGGCTCTCGTCAAACTTGTAGTAAGCCAGATAAGCACCGTCGGCGCTCCACTGGTAAGCCTGACTAAAGGAGAATTCTTCCTCGTAAACCCAATCGGCGTTGCCGTTAATGATGTTGTTCCATTTGCCATCGGTTGTTACCGCCGTTGTTTTGCCCGAAGCGATGTCGTAGAGATAAAGGTTGTTCTCAAAAACGTAGGCAATCTTTTTCCCGTCGGGTGAAAAGGTCGGGTGAAGAACCTTGCCTTTGTTCAGCGAAACTGTTTTCTTCGTCGCTACGTCGTACACATAAACTGTTGCCTTTGACGAACGCCGGTAAATGGGTTCGCGGCCGTTGAAAAAGAGGATGCGTTTCTTATCGGCACTGACTTCATATTCTGAGGTATTCAGTGACTTGCCCGTTTCGTCTTTTACATCTTTCGCATCAAAAAGCGAAGAATTGTCTTCAGCGGCAAAGCCAGGAACAAACTCGCCGCGAAAGGTTCCTTTTTTGTAAATGTCTTCAAGCGTAATCTGGCTGTTTTGCGCAAGGGCAAAAAGGGGGAGAAATAAAAATAGCAACAATCCCTGTTTCATTCTTGTACTGATTTAAGCGATAAAAATAAGGCAAGTGCAGATACGGGGAGTGGCCTTTAAACCCAACCTATTCAAAGAACAAGTAGAAGATGTGCCGGGGAACGGTTAGTGAATCATGTGCAGGTAGTTTGCAATGAGCGTGCAGACATAAACAATCGTCAGCAAACCGGCGCTCAAACAAATGCAAAGTGTCCGGCGATTTCTGCGGGCGGCAATGCGTTCGTAATGGACCTTGTGAAATTTGCCGTCGTCGTCAATGACGTAGTCGTCTTTTTTTGTCCGGGCAACAACCCGCATCCAGGCGCTGGCCGACATGTCGTGTCCAGAACCTTTGACTTCGCGGGAAGAGGCCAGTTTTTGAGGCTGTGATTTTCCAGAAAGCAGAATGTAATTGTCTTTTTTAAAGCTGATCGTTGCGGGATTTGTTGCAGTAGCAAAGAGCAGAGAAACGAGCAGGAGGAGGAAAAATTTTGTGTTCATAACCGTTGTTTTTCTGACACAAAACTTGCCCTTCAGAGACCCCTAAGTCAAGGTAGGAAATGCGGGTTTTGAAAGTGGGGTAAGACTACGGTTAAAACGTTTTTAGAAATGCGTAGAAATGCGGTTATCCACAGTGTGCGTAGAAATACGTATGAAAAGGCTTGGTAATATGAAAAGGAGTTTTTAGATTAGAAGACGATTCCCGCCTGTTGAAAGCTCCTATGACTCGAGAAAACATTCTATGACTTATTTCTTAATGTTTAAAATTCCGATTATGACAAAAAGCAAATTGTCCTTTCAAACTTTGAGTTGGGTATTTATCTTATTTAGTGTAGTAGTTACATTCTCCGCATTCAAACTGAATACGGGATATCCGCAACCACAAACCGAGATTACTTTCTTCACTCAATCATTGTCGAAGCAAAAAGTAACTGACCTTTTATTACAAACTAAGGCTGACCATTACATTTTTCAGAGCTACTTAAAAAAAGATGTTAACCATCGAGAAAAGTATGATTTGATGGTTCATATTTACGACTCCAAAGACTCTCTATTAAATTCTACAGAAAAAAAAATATTTAAGCGTGAACCCTCATTAACTAAATACGTCACAACAGAAGATGTAGCCTTAAGCATTTTTGGTCAGGGTAGAGCGCAATTTGACCATCTTATTCAGCAACATCCAAATTACCAAAATTTAATCTTTCAGCCAATCGAGTCGGGTACCCAAGGTATTATTACTTACAGGGTTTCGTCAGACGCTACGAAACAACCACTGTATTCGGAAAAAATATTTAAAAACAACGAATATATTTTGGGGGTCTTTAGTAATGATAAGCAACTGTTGACGCCAGGTGATGATTATTTCGATTTTAACCCATCGCCTCCCAGAGCCACTAACTAGCATCGTTGCCAACAAAAGGGAAGAAAAAGTTACATTTATTTTCCTCGAATGGGAAGCTATATCCAAACTATACTCGATTGGGCCGAAGTGTGGACGCTTTTAATACCAATTTATTATTTCTTTCGAGCTGAAAAAAAAGCCGAGTATATGAGATGGGTTTCGATATACATTTTCGCTGCATTTATCATCAATCTTTTGGGGGATATTATTTCTGATTATGGCAAACAATTAGGCTTCCCTCATTGGTTGCAACGGAACGTTTTTTTATATAATGTTCATTCTGTAATCCGATTTATTTTATTTAGTTCATTTTTTAATTCACTTAATCAACCTTTATTTAAAACTGCAAAACGAATCATCCCATTTGTGTCAATCCCTGCGGTAATCATTTACTTTTGGCGGTTTGAGAACTTTAATAACCAAGAACATATCAGTGGGTATTTTCTTGCAGCGGAAGCTTTTTTACTTCTATTGTATTGTATGCAGTACTATTTGAATCGAATAAAAGAGGAAAGCACCTTCACAGCGAAGGAGCCGAACTTTTGGGTCGCGACAGGTTTAAGCATTTATGTAGTTATCAACTTTTTTGTGTTTCTGTTTTATATACCTGTACTTAACGAAAACTCTGGAATTGCTGATCGTCTTTGGTCTATTCATAATCTCGCATACATCACTTTTTCGATTTTTCTTGCAAAAGCATATGCGTTATGCTAGAGATTCAACCATTGCCTCTACTTTTTTTTGGTGTTGCCGGGATGTGTATCTTATTTGGCAGTTTTATGTACGCATTTATAATTAATCACAAAAAGAAACTCCAGCATCAGCAAGACATGCAGTCGCTCCGCGAGCAGCAACAAAACAGCCTCATTGAAGCCGCCATTCGTTCCGAAGAACTCGAACGTCACCGCATTGCCGAAACCTTACACGACGAAGTTGGTGCAATCCTTTCTTCTACCAAGCTTCATCTTCAAGGCATTACTCATACAAACCTTACCGAAAAAGAATTGCAACTCTTTCAACGCAGCAAAGAGCTTTTAGACGAAGGCATTCAAAAAGTTCGCGGCATCTCGCACAACCTGCACTCCAACATTTTAAAAGAATTTGGCCTCAACGAAGCCATTCGCCACTTTATGAAAAAAGTAGTGCAAAGCGACATGCTGCAAGCCACCACGGAACTCGACGACAATTACGTTACCGAAAACCCCGAGAACGACATCAGCATTTACCGCATGGTACAGGAACTTGTCAACAACATTTTGAAACATGCCGGCGCTACCCGCATTCACATTGCTTCCGTTTACAATCAGTCGCAACTAAAACTCACCATCTCTCACGACGGCCGCGGCCTTAGCCAAAAAGAATTTGAAGCCTTTCGTTACAGCAAGGACGGACTTGGATTGAAGAACATTCAGAACCGTGTAATTTTATTAAGAGGAGCCATCAATTTTGAAGCAAAGCCGGACGACAACCAAATAACCCTTACCCTTTCGCTGCAAACCACAATGCCATGAGTAAAATAAAAATCGCCATTGCCGACGACTATAAAATTTACCGCGACGGCCTAAAGGTTGGTCTTGCCGCCGACGACAATCTGGAAGTTGTGCTGGAAGCCGATAACGGTGAAGAACTGCTGAAAGCCTTACCCGATGCAAAGCCCGACGTCATTATCATGGACCTGAAAATGCCGGTGATGGACGGCATGGAAGCCACCCGGGAGGTGCGCAAAAAATTTAATCACGTGAAGGTGCTGGTGGTAACAATGTACGAGGACGACAAGTTTATCATTCACATGATGGAGAACGGCGCCAACGGCTACTTGCTTAAAAACACCGATTCGGAAGAGTTGCGCAAATCCATTTACGCGGTGCACGAAACGGGTTATTATTTTAACAACATCGTGAACAAGGCGCTTTTAAAAAAGCTTATCCTCAAAGGGAACATCAAACCTTCTTTCAATCAAAACATTGAATTTTCGGAACGAGAACTGGAAGTATTAAAACTCATTTGCGAAGAAAAAACGGCGGCGGAAATCGGCAAGGAACTTTTCATCAGCGCAAGAACCGTGGAAGGGCACCGCACCAAACTGATTGAAAAAATCGGCGTACGCAACACGGCGGGCTTAGTAATGTTTGCGTTGAAGAACGGAATTGTGGAATGATTACCGATATTGGGATATTCAAATACAGAAACCTTTCATTGCTGTTGCGCGTTTATTTGCCTTTGAACTTCTCCAAAATCTTTTCAATCGTCGCCGTTCCCTGAAAGGTGCCAATCAGCTTTCCTTTCTTATCGTAAAAGGCCATGAAAGGAAAGTTGCGAACGTCGTAAAACGGTATCATCAGGTAATGCGGGTCTTTGGTTACGACGACGTTCTTCATGTTGTTTAATCCATAGTTCTCCGCAAATTCTTTCATGCGGTAAATCGGGTAGGTTGTAATCATCACAATCTGGATTTTGTCCAGCATTTCGCGGCCCGCATAAAGCATTTCCGCTTCGTGCTGACAATGCTCGCATTCGGGGCTAAAGAGCACAATGAGCGTTTGCTTGTTTTTTGCGAGATCATCTTTCGTGAATTTGGTACTGTCAGCCAAAAGAAGTTGCAGCGGCGGCAAAAAGGGAAAGCGTTTGTACGCTGGCGCAATGGTGTCCGTTTGTGCAAAAGCCGAAAACGAAAGGGCTGCAAAGCAAAAGGCTAGCAAGATTTTCATGCGAAAGGTTTCACCAAAAATAACAAGAGGCATTATATGAATGAAAGCGAATTACACGAGAATTGCGTTCCGTGCAGCAGGTACACAAAAGCAAAAGCCCCGCAACCGGTGCGGGGCTTCCTTAAAAATGCTGTAACCTATTAACCTATTAACTCACTTCGCCATACGTTTCTGCAAATTCTCGTCTATCGCGTCGAGAAATTGTTCAGTGTACAAATAGTCTGTTCCGGCCACCAGTTTTTTGTCGAGATGAACGTTCATTGCAAGGTCTTTTGTCATTTTGCCGCTCTCCACGGTTTCGATACAAACAGCTTCCAATGCGTTACAGAAATCAATCAATTCCTGGTTGTTGTCCAATTTGCCGCGGAAAGCCAAACCTCTCGTCCACGCAAAGATGGAGGCAATCGGGTTGGTTGAGGTCGGGTTGCCTTTTTGGTATTCGCGGTAGTGGCGTGTAACCGTGCCGTGTGCGGCCTCGGCTTCCATTGTTTGTCCATCGGGAGTTACCAAAACTGATGTCATCAAACCGAGTGAACCAAAGCCTTGGGCAATGCTGTCGCTTTGCACGTCGCCGTCGTAGTTTTTACAAGCCCACACAAAGCCGCCGTTCCACTTCAATGCACTCGCCACCATGTCGTCAATCAGGCGGTGCTCGTAGGTGATGCCGGCGTCTTTAAATTTCTGGGTGAACTCCGCATCAAACACTTCCTGGAAAATGTCTTTGAAGCGACCGTCGTATTTTTTAAGGATGGTGTTTTTGGTGCTCATGTACAAAGGCCAGCCTTTTTGCAAAGCCATGTTCATGCAACTGCGGGCAAAACCGCGAATGCTCTCGTCGGTGTTGTACATGGCAAGCGCAACGCCGCCGTCGCCGGTATAATTATAAACTTCGTATTCCTGTTTTGTTCCGTCCTCACCTTGAAAAGTAATGGTGAGCTTACCCTTTCCTTTTACTACAAAATCAGTGGCGCGGTACTGGTCGCCGAAGGCGTGACGGCCTACAACGATGGGACGGTCCCAGGTTGTCACCAATCGCGGAATGTTTTTAATGACAATGGGTTCGCGAAAAACGGTTCCATCCAGGATGTTGCGGATGGTGCCGTTGGGGCTCTTCCACATTTGTTTCAGGTTGAACTCTTTTACGCGGGCCTCATCGGGAGTGATGGTGGCACACTTGATGCCAACGCCGTATTGCTTGATGGCATTTGCAGCGTCCACGGTTACCTGATCATTCGTCTGATCGCGGTACTCAACGCCGAGATCATAATATTTAATGTCCAATTCGAGGTAAGGAAGAACGAGTTTGTCTTTAATGAACTTCCAGATAATTCTCGTCATCTCGTCGCCATCAAGTTCCACTACCGGGTTGGCCACTTTTATTTTTTCTGCCATTTTTTTCGTTGTTTGGTTTAAAATAATCGGCAAAACTAAGGCATTACGCTACTCATACTAAAAAAATGTGGGTAGCTTTATACCGCCACTCATAATGCCGCCGTGATGGATTCGATTGCTCCTTTTTTTGCCTTTCTCAACAAGTTCATCGAACTTGAAGAAGACGAGTTTAACCAAATCATTAAGCCGCACATCCAGTTGCGCCGTTTTAGACGAAAACAAATCATCAGCCAGGCGGGCGAAGTAGAACGATACATGAATTTTATTGGTGAAGGTCTGGTGCGCAAATACTTCGGCAAAGAAAAAGAAGAATTAATCACGCAGATCTCGATGGAAGGCCACCTCATTTATTCACAGGAATCGCTGAACAAGCAAACGCCTTCCCACTATTGCCTGCAGGCGATCGAGAACACGACGCTAGTTTCGATTGAGTTTAGTGATTTGAACAGCATTTTTGCCACCAACGCAAAAATGGAAAGACTGGGCCGGCTTGTAGCCACCGAAATTACCGTGCTGAACGAACGCTGGCAGATGATGCTGATGAAAATGGCGCCCCGCGAACGCTTCCTGCTATTTGTAGAGCGCAACCACCAGTTGGTACAACGAGTGCCGCAAAAGCTGCTTGCTTCTTTGCTAAACATACAGCCCGAAACCTTTAGCCGCTTCAAGCATTTGATAAAAACATCTCCCGGTTCTCATACGGAAGGCGAAACAAACTAACGCAAGACTATCTCACAAATGTTTCGGGTTGTTACCAAGCTTTGTAAACAAAAAATTTTATGTGACCAGCGGCACTAATTCTGTTCCGCTTCTCTTGCCTCGTACCGGCAGGCAAGCAAGAGTGCGAGGCAATAAATCTCAATAGCAGTATTGGCGTTTGGTCCGAAAAAGAAAAACCCCAATCATGTTCCATGATTGGGGTTTTAATCACTGCTGCACGTTGTGCAGAAACCAAAATGATTTAAAAGATTTCTTCGTCGCTGCCGTGTTCTTCACCTTCGTGTTCGTCGCTGGCCTCACCGGCCCCCTCGCCTTCTTCGCCAAAACCCTCGGCGCCTTTTGTAAGATCGTATTTTTCTTCAATGTCGGCAAAGCGTTCGCCCAGCAAACCTTTGGTTCCGTATTGGCTCGGTGGAATGCCTTCTTTGCGAACAACCGATGGATACGTAACCTTTGGATTTTCTTCTTTTGACACGTTGATCAGTTCTACCTGAAAGGTCCAATTCTTGGCAAAATCATAAACGTAGATGAACTTTTGATTGGGGTCGTGAATTTCGGTACCGATGGTGGTTTCTTTCATAAGCAAGGGAGCGGCTTTGTACTTCTTGTCATACCGCTCCAGCGAAATTTCGCGGCCTCGTTGCCAATGGTCGTTGCTGCGGTAAAACGTTGCCGCGTGTTTGCTGTCAAAATCATAAGCCTTTAAGATGATTTCGTGCAAGTCGAAAAACGTTTGCTTGTGACGAATCACCACATCGCGGTACACGCTGTCGTCTTCTTCAAAATAAATCCTGAATTTCAGAATGGCCATACGTTGATAAAATGTGAAACGTCAAATATAATGAGAATGCAGGAGTCAGGAGACAGGAGTCAGGAGATAGAATTCTTAAATAAACGTAATCTCTTTGCGAAGAGAAGGGACCGTCACTCTGCAGAAGTTTCCGCTTCTCCTGTCTCCTGTCTCCTGACTCCTGACTCATTCGCTCTTAGTCCACACTCCTCTCCCTTTTGTAACATGTAGGCAAATGCCGCTTCGTAGTTGTTCGGAATTTGCCCGTCGAGGATGGCGTCTTTAATGGCATCCTTGATAATGCCCACGGGCTTCGATGGACGAAGACCAAAGGTTTGCATGATGATTTCGCCGGTAATGGGCGGTTGCCATGTGCGAATTTTGTCGTTCTCCTCCACTTCTTTACAGCGTTCTCTCACCAATTCAAAATTCTGCAGGTAACGGTTCACTTTGTAACGGTTCTTTGACGTGATGTCCGATTCGCAAAGCTTCATCAGGTCATCAAAGTCTTCGCCGGCATCAAAAAGCAAACGGCGAACAGCGGAGTCGGTGATGTTTTCCTTGGTAAGAGAAATGGGCCGTAAGTGAAGCTCCACCAACTTGCGAACGTATTTCATTTGTTCCCCCAGCGGCAGTTTTAACTGGTTGAAAATTTTCGGCACCATGCGGCCGCCCACTACTTCGTGGCCGTGAAAGGTCCAACCGTGACCTTCCTCAAAACGTTTGGTGGCCGGCTTGGCAATATCGTGTAAAATGGCGGCCCAGCGCAACCACAAATTATCCGAACGTTCGGCCACGTTATCAAGTACCTGAAGGGTATGATAAAAATTGTCTTTGTGCCCCTTGCCTTCGATGAACTCCGCACCGGCCAATTCTATCATTTGCGGAAAGATGATGTGAAGCAGTTCTGTATCGTACAAAAGTTTAAAGCCAATGGAGGGCATTTCACTTAATATGATTTTGTTCAGTTCATCGGTGATGCGTTCCTGCGAAATGATTTTGATACGATCCTTGTTTCTCTTGATGGCGTGAAAGGTTTCTGGATAAATGCGAAACTTTAGCTGGCAGGCAAAACGAATGGCCCGCATCATGCGCAGCGGATCGTCGCTAAACGTTTGATCGGGATCGAGCGGTGTGCGGATGAGGCCTTGCTTCAAATCGTCAAGACCGTTGAAGGGATCCACAAAGTTGCCATAGTCTTCTTTGTTCAGGCTAACGGCCAATGCGTTGATGGTAAAGTCTCTTCGCTTCTGATCGTCTTCAACCGTACCGGGTTCTACATCGGGCTTGCGTGAATGACGCTGGTAGCTTTCTTTTCTTGCGCCTACAAATTCCAAATCAAAGCCATCGCTCAACCGAAAATGCGCAGTACCAAAATTTTTATAGAGGCTTACTTTGGGGTGAGGCTTAAATGCCTTTGCTGCAAGCGTTGCCAGTTCCAGCGCATCGCCCACACAAACGAAGTCCGCATCTTTTGTGGGCCGGCCCAGTATTTTATCGCGAACAAAGCCGCCGATCAAATAACAAGGCAAACCGAGCTGCATGGCGGCTTCCGAAATTTTTCTAAATGCTTTTTCTTCCCTTTCTGTAAACTGAATTTTCATTGAGGGACAAAGATAGAGAAGTGAAGTTGGAGGTTTAGGTTGGAAGTCGGACGATAAAATACGCAACCAGCGGTCAGCACTTCAAAGTCCAGCGGCTGACCATCTGATTCAATTCTCTCCTGGCTTAAATACTTCTATAACATCCAACGAATCAACTTCGGAGTACATTATACAAGCCCTCTCCTCTCCATTTAATAATTTGCGAAGGCTGCGAGGGTGTTTTATCCTTCTGCCGCCATTGCACAACGTAATCCACATTGCCTTTGATTTCATCGATGACTTCATCAAAAAATTTTGGCGAAGGCTGCCCGCTGATATTAGCCGACGTGGAAACAATTGGTTTGCGCAAACGCTTGATAAGGTGGCGGCAAAACTCATCTTGTACAATACGGATGGCGATGGAGCCGTCTTCGGCAATTAAATTATTGGGAAGGTTTACAGCATTATCAAAGATTATCGTTGTTGGTCTCGTTTGCTGTTGAAGAAAATCAAAGACGGCTAAATCCGCTGCGGCCACGTATTTCAAAACATCCCGCTCTTCGGCCACAAGAATGATGAGGCTCTTGCTGTCGTCGCGCTGTTTGAGCGAATAAATTTTTTTTATCGCTTCTTCGTCCGTTGCATCGCAACCCAATCCCCAAATGGTATCGGTGGGATAAAGAATAAGGCCGCCACTTCGCAGGACATTGAGTGCTGCTTCTACTTCGGTTGTAAAATCAATCATCATGCTTCTAATTTTTGGCGCACGGCCAATAAAATATTTTTTGTTTCCAACAGTTCAAGGCATTGCGGCGTGCTAAACTGCACGCAAACATTTTTGGCGCAGGGCTCGCATGAAAGTTTGCCGAGGCGAATGACGCGAAGAAAATCTTTGTTGTACGGCGACGTGTTGTTTTCATTGCCCGCACCAAACAAAACCACGGTTTGCGTACCCAATGCATTGGCAAGATGCGCCGGCCCAGAGTCGGTGGTAAGCAACAGTTTTGCCGAAGCCAGAACCTGCACTAACTCTTTCATGGTCGTTTTCCCTGCGACACTCTCAATGTCGTTTTTTTCCGGCAAATGATTGAACACTTCTTCCACAAAATCTCTTTCGCGGGAACCACCAATCAATACAATTCGTTCATCAAAACTTTTGCGGACTGCGGAGATGATTTCGACGGCTTTTGCCGGCGTTAATCGCCGCGACGAGGCTTCGGAGTTGATGTTTATCGCAAGGTAATCTTGCCGGTGAAAAGAATGATGAAGGCGCACGTCAACATTATCTGCTTTCCGCCCCGTAAAAGCTTCCAACAAATTCACGTACTCTTCCACGCGGTGAAGGCCCCGGGGCTTGGCATAAGCGTTCGTTAGCAGAATGTTTCTTCCTTCGTTCTTATAGCCTATTCTTTCTTTTGCGTGGGTAGCAAAACCCATCAACGCTGCGGAAAAAGAATCGGGAAAAGAAACGAACAAATCGAAGCGTTCAACGCGGCGAATCTTTTTTCCAAATTGCCATAAGCCTTTCGGGCCTTTGTATTGGTCTTTGTCAAAAACGAATTGATGTTTGGATAAAGGAAAAAAAGGAAGCAGTTCGTGAATGCCCTTTTTGGCCACCACGCACACTTCCGCACCCGGGAAAAAAGCCGGGATCTGCTGAAGCGCACCAGCCGCCATCACCATATCGCCCAACCAGTTTGGCAAACGAACCAGAATTTTCATCTTCTATACTATGTTTGCAAAAATAATTTTTGAAGCGATGAACTTACGCGAAACAATTGAACAGGCATGGACTAACCGCGAGATGATGAGTTACCAGGCCTTCCAGGACGGTGTTCAGAAAGTGGTGGAGGAAGTGGACAAAGGCCGCCTTCGCGTGGCCGAACCAACCGGGGACGGCTGGCAGGTAAATGAATGGGTGAAGCAGGCCATTCTCCTGTACTTTTCGCTACAACCAATGCAAACCTGGCGGGTAGAGCCGTTTGAGTTTTACGACAAGATGTTGCTGAAAAAAAATTACAAGGAACTGGGCGTTCGTGCAGTGCCTTCTGCCGTGGCTCGATACGGAGCTTACATTGCCAAAAATGTAGTGTTGATGCCTTCCTACATAAACATTGGCGCTTACGTAGACGAAGGCACAATGGTGGACACATGGGCGACTGTAGGCAGTTGCGCACAAATTGGCAAGCACGTTCACTTGAGCGGCGGCGTGGGGATTGGTGGTGTGCTGGAACCTTTACAAGCTGCACCGGTGATCATTGAAGACGGTTGCTTCATTGGTTCTCGTTGCATAGTAGTTGAAGGCGTAAGAGTAGAAAAAGAAGCCGTGCTTGGCGCCAACGTAGTGCTGACACAATCTACCAAAATTATTGACGTAAGCGGTCCGCGTCCGCTTGAATACAAAGGCCGCGTACCAGCTCGCAGTGTAGTCATTCCGGGCACGTATCCAAAACGTTTTCCATCGGGAGAATACGGCGTCAGTTGCGCCCTGATTATTGGCCAGCGCAAAGCCAGCACCGATTTAAAAACAAGCCTTAACGATGCGCTGCGTGATTTTAATGTAGCGGTGTAAAAAGTTTTAAAGATGAACGGTTCAAAGTTTAAAATTTTGACGTGGTTCTCTATATTTGCACCCCCGCCCGGGTGGCGAAATTGGTAGACGCACCGTCTTCAGGTGGCGGCGCCGCAAGGTGTGCTGGTTCGAATCCAGTCCCGGGCACAAACAGTTATTTTAAGGCAATCCTTCACTGGATTGCCTGGTATTTGTCGGTTTGATGCCCGTTCATCGTAGCCGAGGTATATGACACACCGATTCAGATTTTTCATTTTATTACAACTGACACCGGATATTTTCCATTTCATGTTTGATGATAGAGCTTAATTCTTTACAACGCTTGTTGTTACACTCGCCGGTTTCAACCCCTCTCCTCTCGCAACAAAATTAACCTTGCTGCGTCCTCCGTTCGACTGCACAATTACCTGGCATTTCCCGCTGAATAATTTTCTTTTCCATTGCTGCCCTTCTGCGTATACATCCTGCTCATGACTACTTGGATCGCCATTGCCAACACCAATCATTTTTCCCGATCCGCTTAAATCAAACAACAATTCGTTATCCGCATCCGGAACTTCTTTTCCCTTCCCGTCTATAACGGAAACATTGTACACCACGACATCTCTCCCATCTGCATTCAGGTCCTCTCTATCCGCCACAATTTTTACTTGCACACCTTTGTCGGTGGTCGTTACCACATCTTCCAACTTCTTTCCGTTTTTAAATGCAATTGCTTTTAGGGTTCCGGGTTGATATACCACTTTCCAAACCAGATGTCCGTTCAGGGGCATTGTTTTTTTCCCTAATGACTTTTCGTTTAAAGACAACTCAACCTCACCCGCATTACTGTTACACCATACCTCAATTGTTTTCCCTTCCATACCGGCATGATTCCAATGCGGATAAATCTTCAACACATCTTTATCGCTCCACCAACTTTGATAATAGTAGTAATTGCTTTTCGGAAAACCACAGACGTCCATGATGCCGAAATGTGAATTGATGTTCGGCCATTCGTATGGCGTGGGTTCGCCGCGATAATCAAAACCAGTCCACACAAAGCCACCAATTAACCATTTTCTTTCTGCAAACATCCTCCACCAGGTTTCCGACGTGCTTGCCCAGGATGGATAGTTGCTGTCGTAATCAGGAACATAAGCGTTTACGGTATCGATAGCGTAAATGCCACGAGTGCAAACCGTACTGGCCACCTCGGTACCAATAATGGGTTGTGCCGGATGATCCCTGTGGTAAGCGTCGATATTGCCAATGTGGTAATTGAATCCGCGTACAGGAATAACCTCATTCACACCTGTAAAATAGTTAGGCATGTTGGCAGCATAAGTTGACAAGCGTGAAGGATCGATCTGCTGCTGAAGAGCAATCATTTTTTGCGCTATTCTTTTACCTAAAGAATTGTTTTGAACCGCCGTTTCTTCGTTGCCCACACTCCACATGAAAATGCTGGGATGATTGCGGTCGCGGCGCAACAATTGTTCAAATTGGTCGAGATATTCTTCGGATGAATTTAGCAGACGGGTTTCATCCAACACCAACATGCCCAAACTGTCGCAGGCTTCCAGAAACTCAGGTGTTGGCGGATTGTGCGTGGTGCGGCAGGCATTGGCGCCCATTTCTTTTAATAATCGCAAACGGTAATATTGCAGTGCATCTGGAATGGCCGAACCCACGCCGGCGTGATCCTGGTGATTGCACACGCCTTTAATCTTGATGCTTTTGCCATTCAGAAACATGCCTTCGTTTGCATCGAATCGTAGCTGCCTGCATCCGAATTTGGTCGTCACGCTATCTAATGTCCTGCCCTCTTTGTTTTTCAAAACGGTTACCAGCCTGTATAAGTAAGGATTGGCCACATCCCACAACTGCGGGTTGATTAACTGCATTTCGTTCTTTACTGTTTGCCTTTCATTAAAGCCAAGGCGGACCGTTTGTGCAGCAACATTCGCTATTTTCTTGCCGGAACGATCAGCGATAAATTGATTTAGAAAAACCGATTGATTGTTGTAGTCATCGTTTTTGATTTCAACGGCCGTGTGCACCGTTGCTTTATCCAGCGAAGGCATATCTGCATATACAAACGTGCCACTTTCTTCCAGATGCAGATTGTTGTATTTGTTCAACCACACGTGGCGATAAATTCCTGCGCCTTCATAAAACCAACCTTCGTATTGTGTGGCATTTACCCGAACGGACAAAACGTTATCGCCGCCATACCGGATGAAATCTGTAATATCTACCGTGAATCCGTTGTATCCCGAGAGGTTTTTCTTGAGGTATTGATTGTTAAACCAAACGTCGGCATCCCGATAGATGCCGTCAAAGGTGACGGAGAAACGCTGGCCACTGTCCGCAGCCGGTATGCGAAAATGTTTGCGGTACCAACCAACGGAAGTGGCCGGAAAGAATCCGCCCACGGGTTTGTAGCCGTGCCTCATTACACCTTTGTCGGGATGGTTTACAAAAGGAAGTTCAACGGCCCAGTCGTGCGGGAGATTTAAAAGCCGCCATGATGAATCAATAAAACTTGCCGAAGCAGCCGTCGTATTTTTTTCGCCTGCTTTGGCAAAAATGGTTTGTAAGGAATAGCTGAAATCTTTTGTTGGATCAGATGCATTGCCCAAAGCAAATTTCCAATCGTTATCGAAATTTATTTTTTGCGAAATGGATTGTCCGTTAACAATGCTTATGTAACAAACTATGGTAAGTAGCAAACAACTTTTTTTCATGATGAGCATTAGATATGAGGGTGAAGGGCCGGAATTAGATTCGGTTACATCCATTATAGCGCTGGGAAGTTGGTTTTGCTTTTTTCCTTTTCCAACAATGACTTCAATTGCGTGACGATAGCAGGATATTTTTCAGCGAGGTTGTTTGTTTCGCCGGGGTCAATCGTCAAATCGTACAACTGATCCGATTTTAAATTTCCCAATTCCGTGTTGGTATCCTTGTTTACGGCCGGTCCTTTTGATGGTTCAATGTATTTCCATTTGTCCCTGATAATAGACAACGTTGAATTCAATGATTGTTCGATGATGTAATCTCTTGAGACAGGCTTTGTATCTAACAGGGTTTGCAAAAAGTTCCTGCTATCGGGAGCCATTCGTTGGCCTACTGCAACATGCGTTAGTTCAGCAAGGGAAGCATAAAAATCTATCTGACTAAACATTGCATTGCTGATCCTGCCCGGCACTACTTTGCCTTTCCAGCTTACAATCATCGGTACTCTTGTACCGGCTTCAAAGGCGCTGTATTTACCGCCACGGTAAACGCCGCCGGCTTTATGATTGCCCAGTTTTTCAACGGCATCATCTTTATACCCATCGTTTAACACGTAGCCATTGTCGCTCGTAAAAATGATGAGTGTGTTTTCCAACAGCTTGTTCGCGGAAAGGATCTTATACAGTTCACCTACTGTCCAATCCAATTCCAGAATGGCATCACCCCTTGGCCCAAGCCCGCTTTTTCCTACAAATTTTTCGTTGGGTAATCGGGGCACGTGAATGTCGTGGGTTGCAAAGTATAAGAAGAAAGGAAGGCTTTTGTTTTTGGTGATGAAAGCATCAGCCTTTTTTAAAAAGGTTTCGGCAAAATCTTCATCGTGCCATAGTGCTGTTTTTCCTCCGCTCATGTATCCGATTCGGCTAACGCCGTTCACGATTGTTTGATCGTGACCGTGCGAAGGAAGCATTTTTAACAGTTCGGGATTTTTCGCACCGGTTGGTGCGTCCGGATCAACCGGCCCTTGATAACTCACCTTAATCGGGTCGTTTTTATCGAGGTTAACAACGCTATGGTTTTCGACGAATACACACGGCACCCTGTCGCCGGTTGCAGGAATTAAGAAAGAATAATCGAAGCCAATCTCCAACGGACCCGGCGCAATCGTGCCGTTCCAGTCCGGTCCTCCTTCGCCTCCCAATCCTAAATGCCATTTTCCAATAACGGCGTTTTTATATCCTGCTTTTTTTAGCATCCCAGGCAGCGTAGTTATTGTTGTGGGAATAAGAAGAGAAGCATCTCCCGGAGCAATACCGGTCCCTTGTTTTCTCCATGCGTATTGCCCCGTTAGTAATGAGTAACGAGACGGTGTGCACGTGGCTGATGTGGCATGTGCATTTGTAAAACGTACACCATTCTTCGCAAGCTTGTCAATGTTAGGTGTTTGTATGGCGGAAGATCCGTTGCAGCTAATGTCGCCATAGCCTAAATCATCGGTATAGATCAAAACAATATTCGGCTTTGCATTTTTTTGTGCAAGCAGCGAACAATTTGCGAACAGTAACAATACAACAAGCAATACTCTGAATTTGGGTAGCGTCACAACTTCAATTTTGGATTAGTTCAATAATAAATCTGTACGTGCATTTTATGTTTCACTACGCTGCCTTAAACTCGGAACGTTGCCTATTGCCTAAGTAAAACAAGTCACCGGAATGTATGCTCCTCACGCACTTAAACTCCTCGTTGCTCAGATGTGTAAAAGTCATCGTTGCCCTTACTGCCATGCAGCTATTTGCGTAAGACTACTGTTTACGTTCAATTCGCTTTGCGGGATCGGAAATACTTCAGCTTTGCCGGCCTGATATACCGGTGTATATCCCGCAACGTTGTCGGCTATCGCCCGTTGATACGCATTGCTAACTTCACCCCATCTTTTGAGATCGTAATAACGAAGGCCTTCAAAGGCAAGTTCAATTCTTCGTTCGTGCCGCACGATGGTTCTTAACGCCGTTTGTGTTAAGCCTGCACCTTCGACGGTTTCTACAGAAGGCATTCCCACCCTTGCTCGAACTTGATTCACCAAAGGATAAACAGTAGACAATTGGTTCAACTCCACCATCGCTTCTGCACGCATCAACAAGATGTCTGCGTAACGAATCAAATAATAATCCTGGCCGCCAGGACTAAATACGGCCACACCGGAAGCAGACGAGTTATTGTTTCGGATGTATTTCCGCTGTCCATACCCAGTGGCTGTATTGCCTGTGAAAACTTTTGCTACGTCAATAAGAAACGTATCGTTTTTAAAATAAATGGACGCCGACAAACGTGGGTCCCTGTTTGCCTTGGGGTTGGCGGCACTGTATAAAGCAGATGTGGTGATTGGTTTTCCATCTTTACAATAATAGTCGTTTACCAAATTTTTCATTGGCTGCTGGTCAACCTTTGGAGCGGCTGCAAACGTTCCCGAGAACAGTTCACCGTTGTTGGAGACATCCTGGTTAAACCGAACGGGAAAAACAATTTCATTAGAAAATTCACCCGCTTCTGTAAACAGTTGTGAATAGTTCGGGTGAAGCCCATACCCCATTGTCAAAAGCGGCGCAGTTGCATCCAGAACTCCCTGGTAGTTTTTATTGTACAAATGAAACCTGGCCAATAAACCGAGGGCCGCACCTTTCGTGGCATAGCCATATTGCGCAGTCGGGTAAGAGTTGGGAAGCAGCGTTATGGCCTGGGTCAGATCAGCCAGCACCTGTGCTGAAACTTCCTGGTAAGTATTCTTTGGAACAAAAGCGTCATTTAAGGTTTGCACCTTAGTGATCAGGGGCACATCCTGAAAATACATAGCCAGGTTCATGTAAAAGAGCGATCGTAAAAACAAAGCCTGTCCCAAAAGCACTTTCCGACTGGCATCGGTGATACCTGAAGTGGGAATCTTCGGGATGTTTTCGATGGCAACGTTTGCCCTCGCGATTCCTTTGTAGGAAGAAACCCAGAGTTGATTGAAGAAGCCATCAGAGGGATTGATATTTGCTACCATAAAATTCCCCGGTCCTTCAAATTTATAATTGTTGTACGCATTGTCGCCAAAACCATCGTATTGAGTGAAACCCGCGGTGCCATTGAGATTGCCGCTGTACAATACGCGGTCTTGCAATACGTCATACACGCCGTTGATTCCCAGGTAGGCGTCTTTTTCTGTTTGCCAAAAGCTGTTTTGCGCTAAGTCTACCAATGAGTGCCGGTCAAGAAAGCCTTTTGAACAGCTTGAAAAGGTGAAGATGAATATGATTGATACTATCTTTTTCATGATCTTAAAATTTTACGTTTAGACCAACGGTTAAAATTTTATACAAAGGCGTCAGTTGGTCGGTGTTGCCTCCCTTTGCCCGCTCGGGATCAAAATTTTTAAACTTCGTGAACGTGACTGCATTTTGACCGCTTACGAAAAACCTGAATTTGGCGACGGCGATTTTTTTTGTAAGAGCAGCCGGTAAAGTGTACCCGAGCTCAATATTTTTCAATCGCAAATACGATACATCCTCGATATAAAAATCGGACGGTTGCGAATTCAGACTGGAACCGCCAAGCCTGGGCAGCGTTGTCGAAGGGTGTGTCGGCGTCCACCGGTCGACCCAGTAAGACAAGGCATTGTTTCGGTCTCCGTCCATTGGCAACTGTCCGTTGTCGTTCATCAATCGATCAACGTCTTTCACGCCTTCAAACAACACCGAGAAATCAATTCCTTTAAAACTGACATTTGCATTGAAATTATAGATCCATTTCGGATAAGGATTGCCAATGACTGTCTTATCAAACGCATCAATTTTTCCGTCGGGCTTTCCGGCAGGACCCGACAAATCGGCGAACTTAAAATCACCCGGGGCAGTACCGGTAGCCTGCGTGGGCGAACTGGTAACTTCGGCGGCGCTTTGAAAGATACCAAGCACCTTGTAACCATAATATGCGTTGAAGGGTTGTCCGATCCGAATGATCGTTTCAGCATTGATGGTTTCCACACCTCTATCACCCAAACCTGTCACTTTGTTATCGTTAAACTTGCTGACGCTGGCGCCAATTTCATAACCAAATTGTTTGAACTTATTGCGGTAGTTTGCCACTACTTCAACTCCGCTATTGGTCATGCTTGCTGCATTTTGCGCGGCAAGGTTTGTTACGCCGAGCGTACTTGGGACGGGAAATTTGGCGTAAAGAAGATCGTAACTGTTTCGTTGAAAATAGTCAGCCGAAAGCGACAATTTATTGCGGAGAAAAGTCGCGTCCAATCCCAAATCAACTTGCTTAACGGTTTCCCATCTTATGGTTGGGTTGGCAAGGCTGGTAAGCGCTACAGCGGTAACAATTGTATTTGTCCCGAGAAAATAGTCGAGGCCTGCATTGTACGTTTGATCAAAAATGTAGTTGTTGATGTTGTCGTTCCCGGTAATACCCCAACTACCTCTAAGTTTAAGATCCGAAACCCAGTTCACATTTCTCATAAAGTTTTCCTCGCTGATTCGCCAGCCGGCGGACGCAGAGGGAAACGTTCCGTATTTATGATTGGGCCCGAACTTCGAAGAGCCGTCCCTTCTCAAGTTGAATTCAAACAAATACTTTCGGTTGAATATATAGTTAACGCGTCCAAAAAAAGACTGCAAAGCTTCTTCCTGCGAACCACCACTCACGTTCGGATTTAACACGCCACCTGCATTAAATTCCTGCAAGGCATTCGATGGGAATCCCTGTAACGAACCGGCAAAGCCGTGCGTTCGATAATAGTTTACCGAGTGCCCAAGCAGGATTGACAAGTCGTGGTTTTTCGCAATGACAGTTGCATACCGAAGGATGTTTTCGTTCATCAACCGGTAGTTGAAACTTGTATTGTTCTTTAGCGTGTTCGTCGTGGTTTGCCCAACCAGGTTTCCCGCCCAGTCGTAGGTTGAATTCGTTGGCGAGAAATCAACCTCGTTCACATTATTAAGGTTCACGCTGCCACTCACCTCAAAAGAAAGTTGCTTCGTAAAATTTACCTTAAGTCCCAGGCGGTCAGCAATGTTTATTTGATTGCTTGTGAAATCTCCGAGGTATCCACGCCTGATGGCATGCGTGGCAGGAAAACTTGCATTGATTTTTAGATAAGACCCGTCAACAATTCCGTATTCGCCATTGGAATAATAAACAGGAATCGTTGGCGCAGATCGCTGAAATTGATTGATGATTCCTGTTTCTCCGGTAATGGCATCAGCGCCGCCGGTCGGGCCTTTAAACTTTGACCAATAGGCATTGGTAACATTGGTTACCGTCAACCAATCTTTAATTGTTGAACTCAGGTTTAACCCCAGGGTATAGCGCTGCGACTTAAACCTCCCTTGCACGACGGCCTGCTGATCAAGGTAACCAATAGAAAGCCGGTATGTTGTTTTATCGTTTCCGCCCGAAAAAGCGAGATAGTGATTTTGAACCGGAGCGTTTCGTAAGATTGCTTTCGCCCAGTTGGTGTTCGCAAAGCGATCAGAGTCTGTGCCGTCAATGATCGATTGAATTTCAGCATCAGTATAGCGCAACGGCGCATTGGCTCCGTTTAAATTGATATCGTGTTCATTCTTCAGCCTTGCATAGTTTACAGCATCCAAATAATGCGGTACAACCGTTACTTGCTGAACGCCGAAATAGTTGTTGTAAATAACACTTCCGGTGCCGCTTTTGCCTTTTTTAGTGGTTACGACAATGACGCCGTTTGCACCGCGGGCACCGTAGATGGAACTGGCCGATGCATCTTTCAAAACAGAAATGGTTTCGATATCGGAGGGCGATAGATTGTTGAATGCTTCCAGGCCAATGTACTGAATGTTGTCAATGACCACCAACGGCGTTGTTGCACCAAATGTGCCTATGCCGCGAATAACGATGCTTGAAGCATCAGCACCCGGCAGGCCGCTTGCCTGCGTAAGTTGTACACCGGCAAATTTCCCGGCCATTAATTGACCCGTGTTGGTAACGGGCTGGTTTACCGACTCGTCAAACTTTGCTGTTTGCGTGGAGCCGGTTTGATTGACTTTTTTCTGTGTGCCATAACCCACTACTACCACATCCTGCATTACGGAATTTGTCGCCTCAAGTTTTACGGAAAGGGGTTCGCCCGTCCATTTGACGGTATATGTTTGATGGCCAACGCTGCTGAATATCAAGGTTGGCATTGGCGTTTTAGCAGCAAAGCGGTAGTGCCCTTCCTTGTCGGTAACAGCGCCATTTTTTGTGCCGCTTTCTTTGACGGAAACGCCTTCAATTGGCGTGTTGTCCGCTGCATTGACTACTGTGCCGCTCACGGTTGTGGTTTGACAAAACGCACACAGGCTGAAAAAGAGAAAGAAATGGAGAATGCCTATGCGGGCAAGCAAATTCATTTTTGACACAAGCATCGGTTTAGATTTATGTAGTTAGATTATCCTTTGGCTAAGTACGCAAGAATATTTTGGAGCGAGGGTGTGTGTGTCTTTCAAAAATGAGGTGCAATTGTTTCATCTATTTTACCTGAAATGGATAGCGCCAGTTGTCTGTTAGAAGATCAAATGAAGGCAAATAACCCAAGTATACAACGTATCGGAAATTGCCACCGTCTCCCTCTCGAAACGTGTTCTATTTGAAGATTTGGAAATTGTAAAAATCACAAGCAGCAAGCAGGAAAACAGTCCGCAAACAAAAGTTTGCGATTGATTACTTCTTGTATTCAGAAGGCGTTGAACCAAATTGATCCTGGAAACGTTTCCTGAAATATTTGACGTCATTAAAGCCCGCCTCAAAGGCCGCGTCAGCCACAGAATATTTACCACTCTCAAGCAATTTCACAGCATAATTCAATCGGGCTGTTCGTATAAATTCGTTACCCGACATTCCGGTAACTGCTTTTAATTTCCGGTAAAACGTGGAGCGGCTCATGAACATAAGATTTGCCAAGTCATCGTTACCAAATTCACTCACCGTAATGTTCTCTTCTACCAGTTTTACCAGCTTATCCAGGAACTCTTCTTCGTAGGTTGTGATTTCAAATTTGCCAACACCGAGAGTGATGCGTTTTGCATAAAGTTCTTTCAGGTTGTCCCTTGACTTGATCAGGTTGTGAATATGCACCAACAACAACTGCGAGTTGAATGGCTTCGGCAAATAAACGTCCGCGCCTTCTTTGATGCCTTGTATGTGGTGCGCCATGTCGGACAACGCAGTAAGGAGAATAACGGGAATGTGAGAGGTTCGCTTATCTGATTTCAGCATGCGGCACAATTCCATGCCATCCATTTCGGGCATCATCACATCACTTACAACCAAATCGGGAATCGCTTCCAATGCCTGCGCAAGACCTTCCTTTCCATTCGTTGCTGTTACAACCTTAAACGAAGGCGATAAAATTTCGTAGATGTACTGTAAAATATCAGCCTCATCTTCCACCACTAAAATTATCGGAAGCTCCTGGTCCATTTCTTTGGTTGCTACGTTTTCGTCCGACATCTCATAAGGATTTGTTGATGATTCAATTTGCGGGTAACAAGCCGCATCATACAGAACACCATCTACGTGCGATTTGAAAGGTAATTTAAGCCTGAAGGTTGCACCTTTGATTCCGTCACTTTGCGCAATAATGGTTCCGCCATGAAGCTCCGCCAGTTCTTTTACAAACGATAGACCTATACCGGTCCCCGAGATGGCCGCAGCATCCATTTCCTTTCCCCGGTAAAACCGGTCGAAAATCTTGTCTATTTCCGTTTGACCAATACCTGCACCGTTATCTTCAACAATTATCTCGCAATATTGTTTAAAACGATTACGTACGCTCAATTTGATAAAGCCATCCTTGCCCGTGAACTTGAAGGCATTTGAAAGCAAATTGAAGATTATGATTTCAAGCTTGTTGTGATCGAATGTAAAAGACAAAAATTTATCCTCACTTTCAAAGACATACTCAATATTTTTCCGTGCCGCTTCTTCTTTAAAAAGCAAATAGACATCGTGACAGAAAGAAACCAACTCCCCGGGTTGGGGCGATAGTTTTAAGCTCCCCGCTTCTGCCTTCTGGAAGTCGAGCAACTGGTTTACCATGCGCAGCATTCGCTTTGATTGCTTTTGGATCAAGCGCAAGCTTTTGTCAACGGTTGCCTCTAATTTTTTTCTCTGCAACAAATCGTCAAGGGGACCAAGAATTAAAGTGAGCGGCGTGCGGAACTCGTGAGAGATATTTGTAAACAACCGTTCTTTATAATTGGCCAGCTTTTTTTCCTGCTCGCCGTCCAATCTTGCCAAGGCTAACTGATTTTTTAGGGCAAGTTCCCGAAGCCCTAAATAGCGTGTGAGCCACAGAAGAAAAATAAACAGAGCTATATAAATTGAGTAGGCCCACCATGTTTTCCAAATTGGTGGCAGTATGTTGATCTTGAGTTGGCGAACCGTTGTGTTCCAGAGTTTATCGCTGTTGGTGGCTTTCACTTTCAGGTAATACGTTCCGGGCTTGAGATTGGTAAACGATACCTGGCGTTCATTTCCTGTGTACACCCAATCCTTGTTAAACCCTTCCAGTTTGTACATGTAATCGTTCTTATCGGGAGCGTGAAAATCAAGGGCGGCAAATTGTATCGAAAAAATGTTTTGATTATCGTTGAGCGTAATGCTTTCTGTTTCCTCGAAAGGCTTGTTCAAAACCGACGTTGCATCGTTTGCTTTTCCAAACTCATAGGGTTGATTGTTGATGGAAAGGTTGGTGAAAAAGAGAGGCGGCGTAAAAGAATTGATCTTGATACTGTCGGGATGGAAATACGTTAGTCCTTCAACACCACCGAAGAAAAATCTACCCTGCTTATCCCTGAATGATGCGTTCTCGGAAAAGATATCAGATTGTATGCCGTCCCTTTTGTCAAACACGTTAATAGCACCCGTGACTGAATTGATCTTGATAATACCCTTGTTTGTACTTACCCAAACAATACCGTTCTTGTCGGGTCTTACAGCATGGATGTAGTCGCTGGGCAAGCCTTCTTTGGTTGTAAATCTTTTTACAAGCAATTGGCCTGTCGCGTCGACCGTAATCTTATTCAACCCGAATTGAGTTCCCGCCCAAATGTTCCCGGCATCATCTTCTGCAAGACACAAAACCGTGTTGTTGCTAATGCTGGTGCGAGGATCGTTTGTTTGAACAAAATTTTTAAAATCATCGTTCGCACGGTTATATAAATGCAGGCCTTTGTACGTGCCAAACCATAACCGGTCTTTTGAATCCACCAACAAACAACTTACTCTTTCGTTCTGGATGGCATTCTGTTCACCGTATTTGTGCAGGTAGTTTTTAAACAGCGGCTTATTGGCCTTATCAAAGCCAACAATTGCACTCAGCCCTTTTTCCTGCGTCCCGATCCAAATCTTACCGGAAGCGTCCTGTTTTATGTCATCCAACTTTCTGCCGCTTATCGCAAACGAATCATTTTTATCCGGCAAAAAAACCTCCGGTTTACCAAGCAGATTGCCGCGATTAACTACTCTTACCAAACCTTGATTGGTCGCTATCCATAAGTAGTCACCTGTCTGCAGGAAAGCCCTTGCCTCGTAAATTGTCTTGGAAGAATTAGCAAAGAGCAAATCATGCAAAGCGGGTTGCTGATTGCCGTCCCAGTTGGACGAATATTTTATTTGGCCTCCCTTTCTACCGATCCAGAGTTTGTTGTATGGATCAACAAAAGTTCCGATAATGTGCGTACTGCCGTTAAATGGATTGTGCTCGTTATTAAAACCGATGTTTAGAAACTTCTTTTGATTAATGTCAAGTTTGAAAAAACCGGTACCGTCTGTACCCACCCATAACAAACCGGGTTGGGTTTCGCGTATACTCAGGATAATCTGGTTGTCGGTCGTATTGATTCCGGGAATGTTGAGATGAATTTTTTTGAAGGTCTTAGAGGCCTTATCAAAAAGATTCAAGCCACCGCCCCAAGTGCCGACCCAAATGGCACCGTTTGAGTCTTGTAAAATTTTGTAGGTATTGTTGGAGCTTAAGGATTGTTCATTGCCGTCCTCATGTTTGTAAATGAGAGTTTGTTTCGTGACAGGATTAAAATAGATTAAACCCTGCTGCCACGTCCCGAGCCAAAGAACGTTTTCACGCCTGTCAACGACGATCGAAGTGACGTCAATACCTGTAAACCCAAAATTGTACGAACCATCATTTTCCAGATTGCTGTTCAAATGGCGCAGTCCTGCACTTGTGGCCAGCCAATAGCCACCTGTTCGATCCGACTGAATATCGAATGTCTTCCAATCAGAATTGACAACAGTAAATTGCCCTTTCTTTTTGTTAAGGAAGGCAAATCCCTTCCACGTGCCAATCAACAGTCTATCGGCATCTGCATCGAACAACGACAAGACATAATCCGAATTAAAGTCCCTGATGGTTCGACCGGCGGAATCGTAGTTGGTGATTTTACCGGTGCTCAGGTTGTACTCGCTTAATCCACCGGATTTCGTGCCAATCCAAATATTGTTCTCCCGTCCGTTTTGCAAGACTTCAATTGATTGACTTAGTAAATTTTTATCGGACCCAAAGTCATTCTTCAGCAATTTCATTTCATAGCCGTTGAAGCGTTGCAATCCGCCGCGTGTGCCAATCCACATAAAGCCGTTCTTGTCCTGCAAGATGGAAGTCACTTCATGGTTTACAAGTTGATCCGATACGTTGAGAAAATTAATCTGTTGCGAACTTGCCGGGAGAGCATGTGGAAACATCCATAAAAAAAGGGGGAGATATTTTAAACGTTTCGGCAGCAAGCAATTTCTGTTTTATTTCCTTTTAAAGCGATCAGAAAGAAATCACCAACAATTTAGAAAAAATATCGGCCGTCTTAAATCTTAGAGCAAATAAATCAAGGCAACGAACAACAGTATGAGCAAAATGTAGATGATAAAAAGCTTCGCGTTAATTCTGCCCGCGTCTTTATTAAAATCCAGTTTCTTGTTATTGAAGATCGGCATTTCGGATAGTGTTTTTGTTGTTAAGGGTTTTTTAGTTGATAGGTACCGCGAATTCTGTTTTCAGCTTTGTAATAAGTTCATGTCATAGAGTAGCTTTTGCTTGATACAAGGCAACATCAAATCTGTTCGCATGAAACCTAATTGCTGATCGTCACGAATGTAGATTAGGTGCATAAAAACGAGGATTGCTGTAAGTCCAATTATGCGGGATAATTGTGTCAAAAAGAAAAGAACATCAAACAAAGCTTTCATCGGCAGCTATAGTCTCAAACCTTGGTATGAGAAAGAAGCCATAAGCCCCTTTTTTGAACCAACTACACCTACATCATTTTTGTATTAGCGAATAGGTTTACGGCATCTCTTCAATCAAACCAGTCTTGCCATGCCTGCTATCTTCTGCTACACAAAAAAACTTTCCCTCTTGCTTCTCACATTCATCCTGTTAACGACAAGCTTCCGGGCCGCCGGCCAAAACGGTAATGCTTGCGATCCGGCTGCTCAATACCTCTATTGGACCGGAGAAGCAGACAATGATTTTTTTAATGAAGCCAATTGGCGGCTGGCCACCGGTTCGTGTAATGCCGGCAGTCAGTATCTCTACCGGATTTGTCCAACAGCACCTGATTTGATAAATGATCCACACCCTGACAACAACTCGATAAACCCAGGGTCCGCGATTAATTTCAACCTTTACATTCAGTCGGCAAATGTGATTGCAAATGGTGATATTGTTTTTGGCTGTGCCCAAAAGGGAATCACGTTGGTAAGTTCCTCACTTGACGTCAGCAGCGGCACAATCACACAAGGAACGCTTTCCATGCAAAACGAAAGCACGGTTCATCTGCGCACCGGCAGCATGTCCGCCCAACTGTCTCTTAATTTTCTTGATGCTGCTTCGTGGGTTTACATTCATCAGGACAATCCGCAAAGCTTGGTGGCGAGACTGGGAAACATCTTCGTGAATGATGCCGCAGGAACATTGGACAATAACTTTCGCATCAATCAATACTACCAGAAAGGTTCAGTAGTACGACCACTTTCCAACACCTTTGCTGCGGCAAAAATTTACAGCAACACAAATTTGCAAGGCTCCTCTGCCGATGTAAACGAAGACATTATTTATAGCGGCGCGGCCATACCAAACGGGATGAACGACAACGTTCGATCGTTCACGTTGAAAAGAGGTTTTATGGCTACGCTGGCCGTGAACACCAACGGTACAGGCAAGAGCCGGGTATACATTGCTTCGGAGGCAAATATGACCATCAATGCTCTTGACGTGGCACTGCAAGGCAACGTCAGTTTTATTCGGGTTGTGCCATGGAATTGGGTTACAAAAAAGGGAACCGGTGGCTTTATTGATCAACTCAGCGCTTCGTGGTTTTACAACTGGAACAACAACAACCTGTCGACCCCGAACCACGAATACGTACCGATGGCCTGGGGTGCAAGCGGAGCGTTTCCGGCGGCCATTAGCACGGTTATCGCAAAGAAAAAAACAACTCATCTTTTGGGTTTCAACGAATCCGATAACTGCAACGATCAATCAGGTCAATACAACAACCTTTGTCAGCCTGCGGTTGCAGTTGCCTACTACGAGAACTTGATGAGTTTAGGTGTTCGGTTGGGATCACCGGCGCCACGTGAAGAAGGCCCGACCGGTTGGTTAAAAGATTTCAATGCGTTGGCAAAAGCAAAAGATGTTCGTTTCGATTTCGTTGCCGTGCATTGGTATGATTGGGGAAGCAACCCGGCCAGCACACCCGATGCAACACCGCAGCAGATTTTTAATCGTTTTAAATCCTACCTGCAAAATGTTTACAACATTTATCACCTGCCAATTTGGATCACAGAATTTAACGCCAACCCTAACCGCCCAAACGCAACGGGAGAAGGATTCCTGAAGTTGGCACTGCCGTTTCTCGACACCCTACGTTACGTGGAGCGATACGCCTATTTTCAACCCAATGGAAACAATGCTAATTATTTGGATGCAGGCGGCGCCTTAACCAACATCGGTACCGTTTACGATACCACTTCGTCGGGACCATCAATACCAAGTCCCACTTATGTCTCTGCGAATAATCTTAACGGCCTTGATCTTCCTTACGTCTCGCCATCAACCAGCACAATATCATTTGAAGCCGAGTGTGGAAAATACATCGGTAGCCAGTGGGCAGTGACGAACGATGCGTCAGCATCGAATGGAATGTACCTAAAAGGTGATGCAACACTGGCTGGCGCCACCACTATTGCTAAACAAATCCATTATGAATTTGACATACCCGCGGCTGGAACGTACCGCGTTTACATCCGCTCTGCTTCGGCCGGTACCGGTTCCATTAAAGTAGGGATGGACGGAAGTGCGCCGGAGCAAATGTCACCATTCACAAGCTCTACTTTCACCTGGTTCCAGATACCCCGATTCTACGATCTCGGTACGGGCACACATCGACTTACGATTGAATTCTCGAACGCCAACATCATGCTTGATCAAATTGCGGTAACGAATGGCCAGGAAGATTTGGAAGCTTTAAAGAAGGATGCCGGTTTCTGCTCACCAGGCACGGTGACTTTCGGGTTGGCCGCAACCGACATATTGAATTTTTACGAAGCAGAAAACGCGACCTATGGCGCCAATTGGCTTTATCAAACCGCGATCAATGCGGGCGGCGGAAACTATTTGAAAAGCGCAACCAACATAATATCCAGTCAGCCCCCAACGGGCACGGATAATGTAATGTCGTTTACATTCAACGTGGCTACGGCAGATGAATACGAACTATGGGCAAAAATTCAAGCACTCAATACAGGCGAAAACAGCCTGTGGATTGCGGTGGATGATGAACCTTACCGAAAATGGGATCATCTTGGTAATTCATTGTATGAGTGGTACTGGAAGAAATTCCATTACAGCTATGGCACCGAAGACCGCGCCTTCAGCTTCTTCCTTACAGAAGGCCAGCATACGGTAAGGCTTGCCATCGCCGGCGGCAACGTGCACGTTGATCGCATGGCTATTGCAACGAAAGGCAAAACGCCTTCTACAACAGATCCGGATGTGTTGCTGCTAACGGAGAACCTGGAGTTTGAAGCCGAAACAGCTACGTTCCTAGGAACTGTGACTGCGGCGGTCTGCGAAAATTCTTCCAATGGGCAACAGGTGACGATGGGCACCGCCGCTGCCAACGGCGTACGGTTTGACAAGATAGTAGCCAGCAATGCCGGCACCTATAAATTGAAGGTTTCCTACATGAGCAAAGACGTCCGGAATTTTAAGGTGGTCGTAAATGGCACAACGTTAAGCCGGCAAACAGTGCCTTCATCCGGCAACTGGTGCTTTGTTGACGCAACCAACACGACCAAGGGTTATCCCGGTATTTATGAAGTAGTGGTAAACCTTAATCGTGGTCTTAACACAATTGATCTCAAGCCTTGGGGCGCAATTATCTCGGGAACTTCTCTTCCTAACTCGCCTTTCATCGACAAAATCAAACTGGAAAAAGCACCGCTTACCGATGTCAGTCTTGAAGCGGAGTTGGCCGAAATTGTAGGCGCTACTACTATCAGCACCTGTAGCAACGCTTCGAACGGTGCTCTCGTAAGCCCCGGCTCCAGTACGGCAAACGGGATACGGTACAACAACATTCTGTGCCCGGAGGGCAAAACCTATGACGTGGACGTTTCTTATACATCCAAGGATGCCCGTAATTTGAAGATGTCGGTAAACGGGGGAGCTTATACCACTTACACTTTCGATCCCTCTGGCAATTGGTGTTTTGAATCGCCCGCAGGTTCTCCTAAAATCAAAACGATCCCGCTCACTCTGACTCAGGGCATCAACACGATCGACATTCGGGCAACCGGAACAAACGCCCCTCTTCTTGATAAAATCGTCATTAAAGAGCAACCGATTAGCAATGTCACATTCACAACAAGCGGTCTGCCTGCTGGCTCAACAAGTGTGATCGTTAACCATAAGTTTTACACTGACCAGACAACCGTAAGTGCGCCGCTTACACAAGCAACGGACTTTGTGATACCGGTAGCCACAAACAAACAGGTCTATTTCACCTATCCTGCTACCGTCACTGTTCCCGGAGGAAATATTTTTTCACTGTCCGAGGCAACAGCAAGCGGGGGATCAATAGCCTCTTCTTCGCAACAGGGTTACAGCTATCAGTTCGCGCCAACGCAGGCACGTACCCTAACCGGAACCTATAAACTGACCTGTGAAGTTCCTTCTGTTACGGCACAACCAATCGACCGCTCAAGAACCTACGGCGATACGGCCCGCTTTGCATTTGCAGCATCGGGAACGGCTGTACTTTCCTATCAATGGCAAGTGAATACCGGAAGCGGGTTTGCGGATATCAATGCTTCGAACAATCCTGGAAACATCTACACAGGTTTCACTTCTTCAGAGCTCGATGTTTCATCCTTAAACGTTTCCATGAGTGGTTCTCAATACAAATGCGTTGTAACGAATGCATGCGGCAACGCCACAACGAATACCGTTAGCCTTACGGTTAATCCGATGGCTGTAACGGTTGCGGTTAATGATAAATCGAAAATTTATGGCGACGACAATCCGGTCGTTGATGCAGCCATAAGCGGCTTGATAAATGGCGATGCACTTGATTATACCCTCACTACTCCCGCTTCTAAATATTCTGGTGTGGGCAACTATCCCATCATGGCAACGATAGGCTTGAATCCAAATTATACGGTGGTCACTACGAACGGAAATTTGCGGGTAGAAGCAAGACCACTTCTTGTTACCGCTTCAAGCGGCGCTGCCAAGGTATATAACGGCACAAGGTTAGCGACTGTCACAACGGATCCTGCCAACACAACTGCTAACGTGAAACTGACCGATAACAGAGTAAATAACGATGCGGTAAATCTTTCGTACGACGCAGCAAATTTTGATGTGAAAGATGTCGGTACCGACAAAATCGTTACTGTCTCGGGTCTTGCCCTCAGCGGCGCTAGTGGCGCCAACTATTCGCTTGCGCAGATTGTAGCAAATACCGCTAACGATGCCGTTATCTTGCCCAAAGATTTAATTGTTTCAGCTACGCCAAACGATAAGGCTTTTGATGGAAACACTTCCGCCAACACTACTTTATCTACGGATCAATTTGCAGGAGATGACGTAACGGTTTCATACACCACTTCAAACTTTGCTGACTTTAATGTTGGAACGTGGCCCGTTTCGACAGCCGGCATCACATTATCCGGCGCCGATGCGGGCAATTACAAATTAACCAACAATACCGCATCAGGCACCGCAAAAATTTTGAAGGCCGGAACTTCTACCACTGTCGTAACCAGCGCTGCCACGGTGCGGTATATGGATGCCTTAACAATGACGGCGCAAATTAAACCGGCAAACACAGGCGGCACGCTAACGGGATTTGTACAATTCTCCGTTGGCGGTATAGCGTACGGCTCACCAGTAGCGGTAGTGCCTGTCCCGGGCGATCAGCAAGGAGTCATGCAAGCGACGATAGTTCCGCAGGTCACAAATCTTCCCTCTACCAACCCGTATGCGGTGACGGCAAGTTTTTCGAGCAGCAATCCGAACTACGACGGAAGCTCGCAATCGAAAAATTTAACCGTTTTGCAGAGGGACGCCAGTCCATACAATACGGGTGTAGGCTTTTATACGGGCAACCTTTTTGCCTGGACGTCAAACGTCAACTCGAGTACAGCCTCCGTAAAATTGGTTACAACCATCAAGGATAACAATGCGCCACGAGGTGATATGAGAGGCGCAAACGTTACCTTTTACCTTGTAAATGGAGCAACGTTAACACCAATAGCAGGAGCACAAAACATTCCCGTTGGCTTGGTGGATGTGAATGATGGCTCCATTGGTACGGCAAGTGCGATGGTGCAATTAAATATTGGAAACAATAATGCGAAAGACTTTCAGGTTGCGGTAGGTGTGTCTGGTGCCTACACAAACGATCCTAATCTTGCTTCGGCACAATCCATTGTGACTGTTTCCAAGCCCGTGCCGGGTGGCTTCCTGGTCGGCGGAGGACGCATCGAGAACGTTTATTCTTCAGGTTACCTAAAAGGAATGGCCGGACTCAATACCGATTTTCAAACCGACATTTCGTACACAAAATCCGGCACCAACCCAAAAGGGAAAGCAACAATCTTGGTACGCAGCTTTTTTAAAACTGACGGCACTTTGGATAACCAGCCGCACACTTATCTCATAAAGACAAATGCCATTTCTGCACTGAATGTGGGCGCCCCTACGGCAACGGCCACATTCAGTGCCAAGGCAAACCTGGTGGAACAAATGCCCGACTTAAGCCAGGTGCAAATTGAGGGCGGCGCTGCGTTTGAAATGATCGTTCATCAAGCCGGTTGTGACCAGGCCGTTGCAATCACACTGTATCGTAATGCAGGCGGTGTTTGGTTTTCGAGCAATTGGAACGGCACAGCAACGGTGCAACAAAATTTAAATGGCGGCGAAGTTTCCGTTTCCGGCGGTGGCGGTTGTTCCAATTCACCACTAACAAAAAGAATGGTTACACGCTCAGTTGAGGAGGTCCCTTCAGCAACGTTTGGCATACAGGTATTTCCCAACCCTAGCGTTTCAAGCTTCTCGTTGAAGGTTGAAAGCAGCAATGACAAAGAGCCGATCGTCATAAGAGTATTCGGTACAAATGGTACCGAAATTGAGACGAGGAGAAGTTTAACCGCAGGACAAACCATTCGATTGGGACAGAGTTACAAGCCAGGCGTGTATTTGGTAGAGGCAACACAGGGAGCAAGAAAAGCACTAACGAAACTCATAAAGCTAGCGGACTAATTTTCTCTCATATAGCAATCGCGACGGTTCCCCCTTTTTAGCGGGAACCTTTTTTATGGCTTGACTCAGAAATTTATTTTTGCGACAAAACGAACTTATAGCATGAAGCAAATCCTTTGTTCTTTCCTGACTTCGCTCGTCTTTTGCAGCACCCTGTTGGGACAGGCATACAATACCGGAACGATCTGGAATGATACCGACGGCAAACCCATAAATGCGCACGGTGGCGGCATACTTTACCACCAAGGGTCTTATTACTGGTACGGAGAATTTAAAGGCCAGGGCAAGGTGGGTAATGTGGCAATGGACGGCGTAAGTTGTTATTCTTCTCGTGACCTGAAGAACTGGAAAAACGAAGGATTAGCATTGCGGATGATTAACGACTCTACCAGTCCGCTGCAGCCCGGTTGCCTGATTGAAAGGCCAAAGGTTATTTACAATCATAAAACAAAAAAGTACGTGATGTGGTTTCATCACGAGCTAAAAGGCAAAGGCTATGCGGCAGCCATGGCCGGCGTTGCCGTTGCAGACCGGCCGAAAGGTCCATTCACCTACATCAAAAGTGTTCGCCCCAATCCACATGCATGGCCAACTAATTTTCCAGACTCGTTGAAACGTCCTTTGACTCCCGGTGAAACATTGGATAGAAAAGACAAAAACTTCGGCGCAAAACGGGCAGCGGGTTATTTGGTAAGACGAGACTTCGAAAGCGGGCAAATGTCGCGAGACATGACCTTGTACGTCGATGACGATGGCACAGCCTATCAGATTACGGCTTCCGAAGACAACAGCACCTTGCACGTTAACAAACTGGCGATTGATTATCTGGGCTTCACGGGAGAATACTACCGGGTGCAGCCCGGAGGATCGAACGAGGCGCCTGCATTAATAAAGCATGGGGGCAAATATTACCTTATTACATCGGGCACCACAGGCTGGTCGCCCAACCCTGCACGGTCTTTTGTTGCGGATAAGATTACCGGCCCGTATGAAAGTTTGGGCAATCCGGCGGTTGGCAACGACGAAGACAAAGCCACTACTTTCCACTCACAGGGTACGTTCATACTGCCCATTGAGGGCAAAAGGGAGACGTATATTTTTATGGCCGACCGATGGGTGCCAAACAATGCAATCGACGGCACTTATGTTTGGCTGCCGCTCACAATTGAAAACGGCAAACCCGTTATCCGTATGAAGGAATGATTAAGCAGGAAAGAGTAGAGTTTATAACCGTTCAAACACACTTGCCATTTGCCAAGCCTTTATGGCTTTGATGAAGGCCGTTATCCAATGTGAAAATGCAAGTAACGTAGAAAGCAAATTATTTTGTCTTAATCAAGATCGAAAGACATTTCGGTAAAATCTTTATTCATCCTGTCCTTTTGCCAACACCTTTGATGTAGGTTTATAATTAGGATTTTTATCAGGAAAGAGAGCATGCGTATCATGCAACCATTTCATCAATTTCTCTTTTAAGCGCTCTGCTATTTTTTTCTCTGATGAAGCAAGGTTGTTTTTTTCACTTATATCCTTCACCACATCATACAATTCAGAAGTGCTGTCTTCATAGTTATAAATGAGTTTATAGTTACCGCTACGAATGGCCGAACCCGGCTTTCCGCCCTGGTTGCTGTAATGCGGATAATGCCAGCATAAATCCCTTTTCTTTGCCGCATTGCTATCTGCCAAAAGAGCAAGAATATTTTCACCATCAATTGCTTTGTCTTTTTGGAAACGTTCATTGATGGCTTTTGCAATGGTCGGATAAAAATCCGCAGTGGTAATGGGTAAATCGGAAACCGTTGCAGGGACAATCTTGCCTTTCCAATACAGGATCGCCGGAACACGAATGCCGCCTTCGTACAACCAACCTTTTCCTGCTCTTAATGGACCGTTCACCGTTGGACTTCCCTCCGCGGTGCTCAAACCACCGTTATCGGAAGTAAAAATGATGAGGGTGTTATCATCAATGCCCTTGTCTTTTAGTTTGCGTAAAATCCTACCAATATTCCAATCCATGTTTTCGATCATGGCAGCGTATACTGAATTGTCCTGCACCAGTCTTCTTTTCCATCCGTTTTCAAATTGCATCCAGGGTTCATCTTTTGCAAACCGGTCTTGGTTCTGAACAGCGAGCTGCTTTTTCTTCGCTTCATATTTTTTGATGAGTGCGGCCGGTGCCTGCAAAGGATTGTGCACGGCATATAAAGCGTATTCCATTAAAAACGGGCGACCGCCGTTTTTATCAATAAAATTGATGCATTCGTCGGCAAGCCTGTCTGTTATGTATTCGCCGGGCGGTCCGTCTTTGATTTTGGGATTGGCATACGGCGTAAAATAACCTCCCGTTGTGTCGTTAATTTTTCCTGTCGGCGAGCCACTGCTCCAGCCACCGGTGTTGACCTGAAATCCCTGGTGATCCGGCCAATATTTTTCGTACTCACCTAAATGCCATTTGCCTGCAAAAAATGTTTGATAATGATTGTCGGCCGCAACTTCTGCGATTGTTTTTTCTTCCAATGCAAGTTGATAGGCGGTAGGCTTTGCAATCAATTTCTCGTAAGGCATTGCTTTGCCATCTGCTTGTCTTCCTTTTATCCAATCGGTAACTCCCGTTTTAACCGTGTACTTCCCGGTCATCAGGCTTGCACGTGACGGGCTGCAAACGGGACAAGTGGCATAGGCTTGGGTAAAACGAATTCCCTGCGAAGCCAGGTTGTCCAAGTTCGGTGTTTCGTAGAATGTACTTCCATACGAAGTCAGATCGGCCCATCCAAGATCATCGGCAAGGATGATCAATACATTTGGTTGCCTGGTTTTTTGCGCTGGCGTGATAAACGAAAAAACCAGGCATGAGGCAACCAAAAAGGCTTTCATTCGAACCATCATCAAAATTTTTTTGAAGCTAATAAGAACTTCCCCGATTGTGTGTGACAAACGTTGCAATTTGGGATGACTATTGAATTAATCTTTTCAAAGACAGAATAGAGTTGCAGGCAATATTGAACAATCACGAAGATGTCATTGTCTCAAAAATAAATTTACCCTGGTTATTTTATTCGGCATCAAAAACCTATAGGAGATATAACTACAAGCGTTTTATTACAGATAATTCATACAAAGAAGGTGGCGCTGACGCCTTTAAAATTTTAAATCTGAGCTTAGCGGTTTTATAGTTTCGTGGCAAGTTGACTACTTTGCAATCACCCATTGGTTCCGTGCCTAAGTAAATCGTTTGCCATTGCCCACCTTGCAAAATATCAATGCTATACTCCTTTATCCTACTGGTTCGGAGTTGTGAAAAGCCGTCGGGCAAATTCTTTGTATCCTCGTATTCAAAAATGCTGACCTTATTAAATTCTTCTGCAGGATCAAGATCGATCGTGATTTCAGCCAACGTATCTGCCGCCATCCACCGGCTGTCAAGGCTTCCATCATTGACAAATGATGCGCTGAATTGCGCATCTTTCCCAACGGCTTCGCTGCTGGCAACGGCGGGCTTTCGCAACGAAATAAATTTCCCGTTTTTTGGCAACGGCCCCTTTGCCGACAAGCCCAATCGTTTTCCCAATTCAATTACGGCAAGCGCCTCGTATTCTCTTATTCTCCCGGTTTTATCGGGCGGCACATTTATAACCAGTGAATTATCATTATCCGTACACCAGTAAAATAATTCCTGCAGTTCGTCCAACGCTCTCACGGGAAGTTGCGCTGATTTTTGAAACCAGTTCCAACGACTGCTTAGGCAAATGGTATGCTCAAAAGGCAGGTAGTACGATTGACCTTCATGCTGGTATTGTTTCTTATCAAATTTGGTAATGAGCTTCGGATCCCACAACCTGAAATCGCTTGGGAAGTATTGGAAATAATATCTGTTGTCTTCCGTCATTAAAGAAGGCAGTGTGAACTTGCGTTTGCCTTCTTCATTTACAATGGTGTGATTGACACTGACGGCACACTTTGGGTTGTACCGTTTCACCAATTTATAAATTTGATCAATGCCCCAATCCGAAGGAGCCCTTTTCCAGCCACCATCGAGCCACAGCTCACAAATTGGACCGTAGTTGGTAAAGAGTTCTTTTAGTTGATGGAGCATGTAGTCAATGTATAGCTGCGGATTTTTGTCGTTAAAGGACGGCTCATGCCGGTCCCAAAGTGAATAGTAAATAGCAAACTGCAACCCGTATTTTTTGCAAGCATCTGCCACGGCTTTCACGACATCTGTTTTCACCGGCGATGCCGCAACATCATAATCGGTGAATTGACTATCCCACAAACAAAAACCATCGTGGTGTTTTGTGATCAATACCCCGTAACGAAAGCCTGCTTCTTTCGCTGTGCGCACCCACTGGTCCGGGTCAAGGTTTGTAGGATTGTACGCACTCGCAGGCGTGGTGCCATCCGACCATTCCACATCGGTAAATGTATTGACGCCAAAATGAATGAACATGCCGTAGCCCCGTTTCATCAATTCCTTTTGTGCTGCGTTTGGCGACGTAGCCGGTTGCAATATTTGTGCGGTTGAATGCATGCAGATTATCGCCAGTGCAGAAAGGATCAACACCGGTTGACAGTTTAGTTTTAAACGCATAAAGAGTATTGATATCCAGTTTCGATTTGGTTTAGGAATAAATCCATTTCAGTTGGCGATGTGAAAAATATCAACAAGCGTTTCTTATTTAACTTTAATGTCCTTAACGCGTCGGAATCCTGTGTGCTCAAGTCCGGTGTCTTTAGTTCGTCCCAATCAGGACGGCGTTCCGCTGTAATGTAACCGGTAGCGTCTACAAATATTTGAAACTGTGCGTCGGTTACTTCGGTTATATGCATGTAAAAGCCATCAACCGTTACGTTGTGCTTTGGAAACTCATTGGCTAATGCCAGCTCATTATCGCCGCCCCTTTCAAACGTTCCGCCAGGTATCAAGACCATCCCGGTGGTAGAGCTATCGCCGCCAAAACGAATCGATGACTGTGTGCTGGCGCTAAAATGTGCGGGCACTGCCATGCATATATGAACAAAGCCTTTTGCTGTTTTACCGGTGCGTCTAAACCGCTGTCGTTACAACCGTTGATGAAAAAAACGATCGCTATACAAATAGCCAATAGATTGATTTGCCTGAACACCGGTTTAGTTTTGTTTGCTCTTCTTCAATATGCCTTTCATTTCGTATGTTTTTCACGATAGGTGCTGCAAGGTTCTTTGTTTCACCGCAAGCAGTTTTATACTGGAGAAGTTTATACGGGCATAAAAATAATTCTTTGGCTATTGGACAAAGGATGCTAAAATTTCGAAAAAGAGGGAGCATTCTGCCAAAATTTCGGACGGGCGGAAAATACCGGCGCTCCCTTCCTAACCTTTCCTCTTAATTGGCAAAATCGAGCGATTGAATGTTGGATACGTCGCAGGTTTTGAAGTTCTAAGTTGGTTTGTGCTATAAAGTTTTCTCTTGAGAGAAAATTTGACAGTTTTTGACTTTAACGAGAAAAATCTAACTCTAAACCATCCGATTTTTAGGGACATACACAACCATAACCTTATTTTTTATTATCAACCCTATCGCCAATTTTAGAATTAAGTCCCTTGTAAAACACAAGTGTATAAGTCATGTCCGGGTTGATTCGAAATTTAATCCTGATGTCTTCTTCTTTCACGAAAAACGAACTCTCTTTATCGGCAACAATTTCAAATTTTGGCCCGGCCTGAATTTGAGCATATAACCGGTCACCTGATCTTGTAATTTTTATGTGATAGTCGGTGTTGATCTCATAAGTCCCTACATACTTTTTTAGTGTCTCTGCGGTTAGTTTTATCGGCTCAAAAAAACGATAAGGTTTATCATAAAGGATAGCCAGAACAGCCGTTCCAATGGATTCTATCTCCCGGTTATAAATATTATTGAGAAGAATAACACACACGTCGTCATCCTGTATCCGGCCAAAATAGCTCGTAAAGCCTTCTATGTTTCCACCATGAGAAATGACTTGCTTTTTATACAACGTATCAATGAAGCAGCCCAGGCCATAACCTGCCAGAAACGGAGCATTTGCTTTGGCTGAATTTTCCTTTGAAATTATTGTATGGTTTTGCAAGCCTTTATGCCACAGATAAAGGTCACCGGCTGTACTGTACAGCGATCCCGCCGAGTATGTAGCGGTTGAGTCCCAAGGCAAGGTCGAAGTATTCTTCGTTTTTGAAAACCTGGTGTAACCTGTAGCTTTTTGACCGCTTTTTAAGCTGGCAAAATCAAAACCGCTGTGCGTCATTTTCAAGGGAGACAAAATATAATCCCTTACATTTTGCTCATAGGTTTTACCGCTTACTTTTTCAATGATCAAACCCAAAAGCACATAACCGGAATTGCAGTAAGCGTACTGTGTGCCCGGAGTAAAATAAAGCGGCTTGTTGATAAAAAAGGAAAGCAACTTTTCCCTTGTAATTGGCCGTTGCTTGTTCTCCTTGAGAAACAAAGTATCCCGAAATATTTCAGCGAGACCCGACGTATGGGTGAGTAAGTTTTTAATCGAGATTTCAGCTCCCCTTTTAAGTTGTGGAAAGTAGACGCTGATTTTGTTGTCAAGCGATGGTTTTTTCAGCTCGGCTAATTTTAAAATGACGGTCGCGGTAAATTGTTTGGTCATCGAACCGACTTGAAAAACCGTGTTAGCGGTGTTGTTAACCTTGCTTTGAATGTCTTGATAGCCATACCCTTTTTCAAACACTATTTTACCGTTCTTGCATACCAGGATAGAGCCGTTAAAGCGGTACAGACCAACCGCTTTCTCTATCAGTGCTGCTATCTTCTGATTGAGCTGCGGCTGCGCAAAGACGTTTGTGGCTGTACAAATAGTGATAATGATTAACAGTAATTGTTTTCTCATGTTTTTTATTTAGAGAAGCATCCGTCAGAAACGTATCGAGAACCACTATAAACATCTTCATATACCGGAGCTAGTTTAGGCATTTGCATAGACTGTAAGCTCTTTTAAAAGTCAGTAAGGCCTTATTACCTGACCGGTGTTCGCGCCAAAAACACTTTTACGAAACCCGTATTCGAGTTGTTGCATGGTTACCGGAATGTCGCCGGGGAAATAAGGAAAATATTGAGGCGAATTTTCAATGACCGTCGGACTTACTGCATTAATGCGAATGCCCATCTGTAGTTCGATTGCCGCCGCACGCACAAAGGCTTCAACGGCTCCGTTTGCAGCCGATGCATTGGCAAAGTTGATTTGTGGATCGTATGTTAAAGCCCCGGATATCAACGTAAATGACCCCTTTGGATTGATATAGTGTTGTCCGATAAGCACCAGGTTGATTTGCCCCATCATCTTACCTTCCACTCCCTTTCGAAACGTCTTGTCTGTCAGGTTTATCCAAGGGCCTACGTAAGTCGGTCCCGCCGTAGATATCAGCGCATCAAATGCGCCCGTTTGCCTAAATAAGTTTTCTATTGAAGCAGCAGAAGTAATATCAGATCGAATGTCTCCACCGTTGCTTGCCACTCTTACAACCTCATGCTCTTTTTCAAATGCACTTACTAAATATTTCCCCATTGTGCCCGTTGCACCGACGATAATTATTTTCATTTTTGCGAATTGTTTTAATTAGATGATAAATGAGATTTTGCGGAAAGTTGCCGATGCAGAACAAGAAAGTAGAGTTAAGCCGGAGATTAATCAATTTACACCCTGGCTAATTTGAAGTGTTCAGTAAGGAACAAAAGACCGTCGACACTGCTTACAAAACAGAATGAATTTTCCTGACTGTGAATAAATGTTTCATGATTGATTTTTGATAATTTGAAATTGATCGCTAGCCTTGAGACATTGTATTGCCTTGCATTTTTGATGGACTAAAATGCCTCATCTATTAATTCTTTACTCACCATCATTCCCGCCGCGGTACCCGCTGCCACCGCGTTTGCTACTGAACGTAACCGAGTTGTATTATCTCCGCAGGCAAACACGCCCTGAACGCTCGTCTTATACGCCGGATTTATTTTGATGTATCCGTCTTCATTTAATTCACATCCTAAAAATCGGGGAACCGGGCAATGTTGTATAAAAGGCAAACGTGTATAAAGAGCCGTGAGCGACGCCTTCCTCCCGCTCTTGAAGATGATGTGTTGAACGTATCCATGCGTGTGTTCCAAATGCAATATTTCATCTTCTACGATTGCGACATTGTACTGATGGATTTTTGCCGCTTGCTCAACGGTTAAAGTTGACTTTCCGTTCGTGTAAAGGGTGAGGTCGGCCGTCCAATTCGAAATAAGCGCAGAGAACTCATAGCCGTAGTGGCCGTTGCCCAATATGCCCGTTTTTTGTTTTTGCACTTCGTATCCATGACAATAAGGGCAGTGAATAACACTAATACCCCAGCAATCAGCAAGGCCTGGAACGTCGGGCATAATGTCCTTTATTCCTGTTGCAAAAATTAGCTTCTTCGCAGTGTAAATAGAACCGGCTTCTGTCCGAATTTGAAAACCATCTTTTGTTTCGGCGCCGTTTATCACCAGGCCGTTCACGAAGGTGACCGTATCGTACTGTAGTACTTGTTTCTTTCCAAGTGCAGCAATTTCATTTGGAGTATTTCCATCCTGCGTAAGAAAATTATGCGAGTGAGGCGTTTGCCGGTTGCACGGTTTTCCGCTATCAATAACAAGCACTTTTCTCAATGCCCTGCCCAGGGACATTGCGGCGGCAAGCCCTGAATAACTTCCGCCTACGATGATTACGTCGAAATTGTTGTTATGCATAGTTTATTGGCTTAAGAATTATTTATTGTTCTTTACCGAAAGTTGCCGGACGATAACGTCTATCAAGGGCACACCCGCAAAGACGATCCAGGGAACCAATACCAGCGTCAGTATCAGCGTTCTTATATACAAGGGAAAGGGAGACAGTAGCTCCGCAAAAAGGTAAAGAAACAGCGTGATGGAGGGATAAATGACTGTCCAAATCTTTAGCGATGCGATTAGTTTACTTTTTGTTTTCATGCCCGAACGTTTCTTTTGTTATCAATTTTTTCGATACAAAACTACCTCTCAAAGCAGGCGACGCGGCAGGACAATGACGCAGTTTGGTAGGACTTATTTGAAGTTCTGTCTGAACGCTTCGGGGGAATAAGAAGTATGCTTTCTGAAGAATCGAATAAAGTAGGAGATGTCTTCGTAGCCTAAACGATCGGCAATGTCTTTCACCTGGCTGGGCGTGGCGAGCAAGTATCGTTTTGCTTCCAGGATAATTTGCTCGTTTATTACTTCCAAAGCAGGCTTGCCGATGGTTGCCTTGGTAATGGCATTCAGTTGATACAAGGACAGGCGCATCAGCTCAGCGTATTGAGAGACTTGTTTCTGGCTGGTGATGTGAACGCTCAAGAGTTCCAAAAAATCTTCAAGACGTTCCTGCGCATAAGAGTTCGTTTTTTTTGTTAGGTCCTGAGAACCGCGGCTTTGCCGGATAAATTCTATAAAAAAAATATCGAGAGTAGCTCGTATCACTTCTATGTACCCCTCTTGCTTACTCGTGAACTCTTCCGAAACAAGGGTTAATAATGAGAACAATTTCTTGAACCGCGCCGTCTCAAGCTCGCAAAAGTTTTTTGCGCTTGCTTTTTTCAACCGTTGGTTTGGCTGGTTGTCGCTCGGGTGGTAAAACGTTGTATCGAACTCCATCAGGAAGCCCTGGCTTCCCGCGTTTAAATGAAGTTGATGAACCTGGCCCGGACGAAGAATGAAAATGGAATCGTCACTTATATTGTATCGAATAAAGTCAACCTCGTGCGTCCCTGCTCCTTTTTGCAAGGCAAGAACAAAGAAAAAGTCATGTTTATGAAGATCGTGAGATAAATCACTTCCATTCAGCAGCCCCGAAACATCGCGAATACTGAACCGGCCCAAACTACTTGATTCCTTGGTGGCCGCGGCAATGTGTCTGATCGGTATTGTATTCATCTTTTATTCTTTTGGCTGCAAACAGGGGGTAAGTTTTACGAAGGTTTGAACCTGTTTGCTCTGCTTCAAGCATAACGGTTCCTAACAAACTATTTTAAAGGTCGCTGTTTTCACGTGTCCTTTGTTTAAATATTCGTCTGGCTTTAAGAAGTGCAATTATTCTTTAATTATAGTTTCGTATCGGTGGACGTATACAGTTTGGATAAACTCACCTTCCGGATTTTGCGTTGGGTTTAAATGTGCGTTGTGCATGGTGATGAAGGTTGATTAAGTAAAACACCAGTGTAACTTCTTCCCATTTGTATTGATAAGTTTTAAAGATCTTTTTTATCAATGACTGTGGCAGACGGCTCCGCTAGTTAATGGCACAGAAGTCTGAGCCCCGTCAATCACTTCAAAATTTGCCATCGTGCCGGCCGCGTGGTATTCCAGTATGTGACAATGATACATCCATTTGCCGGGCCGGTTATCCGGCTACCGGTTTTGATTTTTGGGAACTTGTTACCTTTCTATTCTGCCGAACAACGGGAGTCTAAATTTTCGTTTTAAAAACTTGGGTCATGCGGGGATCCGCAGGAATGGTTTTTAAGTTCCTGCTAACCGCTGCGACAGCATTGTTTCCTGTTGTGGCCCTTGGTTCGTGATTCATTTCAATAATCACATACAGCGGTAACATTGTGACCAACGTGAGCACTTGTAAGGCAAAAGCAATCTTTTTCATTTGAATTTTTTTAGTTGTTTTTTGATGATGTAAAAGTAGACTCGCTCTCAGGCTGTTTCAGGACGGTATGGTGTCAGAAAAGGACAATCATTGAAAGCAAGAAACATCGGTTGGCTTAACTACAACGACGAATACCCTTTTCATGATTGTTGATTGAGTTGTAAGCGATTAAATAAGCCACTCTTATAAAGAGTGGCTTACAGTTTAAGCAACAGAAAGCTTACTTACTTGCAATTTTCACAAGCGTAATGGCTACCGCAGTTGCAGTTGTCGCAAGTGCAGTTGGGGTTGTCGCATTTCAGTTTGTCGTTTGGCGCAAGGCTGCGCAATCGGGATGCTAATTTCATGATTTTTTGTTTTACTTGTTTACGTGATTTTGATAAAACAAAACTAGTATCAGCGGAGCCGGTTGTTGTTACATCACTTTGGGTAAGAGTTACAGAACTTTGGGTTATAGCCTGTCAATCAGCTTGCGTTTTACGGAACCTACTTTCTTAAAGTGCGAAGGGGTAAGACCGGTAATTTGCTTGAACTGACTGGAGAGATGCGCCACGCTGCTGTAGTTCATTTCAAAGGCGATGGCGGCCAGCGTCATTTCGTTATACACGAGCAATTCTTTTACTTTCTCAATGCGCTGTTGGATAAAATAGTTTTCAACGGTGCGCCCTTCAACGGAAGAGAAAAGACTGCTCAAGTATGTGTACTCGTGATACAGATTTTGCGACAGGTAAGCCGAGAGATTCAATTTACTTTCCTTCTCATTCACTTCGCCTCTTGCTTTTTTTATAACGAGCTGCTTAACTTTTTCAACTAATCCGCTCGTTCGGTTATCGATCAGTTCAAGCCCGATTGCGGCAAGGCCGGACTTCAGTGAAACGTATTGTTGGTCTGAGAGCGGTTGTTCCAGGTAAATTTCGCCAACCGTCACTTTTTGGAACGGTACAGAAGCATTTGCCAAAACGTTCTCTACCGCCAGCAGGCAGCGGTGGCAGACCATGTTTTTAACGAGAAGAATGTTCGCCGACATAACTAACGTTAGGGTTTGGGAAGATTGAGAAAACGGCTAGGCAACCGAAGGACCGGCCGTCGTTGTGGCCGCAAAACTACAGAGGCAAGCCTGCGAACAAAAATAAACACCGGGGTTTCCGGATGTTGGATGGCCGCTGTTTTATCCAGTATCAGCATCCGGCAAACGGGATCGACAACGAAGGCTTCGGCGCTTGTATTTACCAACGCTGCTATTTCCATGTCATCACTAATGTTTTTAAAGCGGTGTTTCCCTTTCGGTTCAAACGTGAATGCAGACTTATCGCTGACGGCCAAAAGAAAGTCTTCTGAACACCAAAAATTGCCTGGCGTTGCCTTAGCAGCTATTCGGGACGTAAGGTTAATGACAGATCCAAAATAGCTGCCATTTCTTTTTAAGACCTTCCCGTAATGAAGTCCACCGTGAACCTGTAAAAAGTTCTCTTGCCTCGAGGCATTCGTCATAATCATGACGGCAGTGGAAAGTAAAAAATCGGATGATGCCGACACGATCATCACTTCGTCGCCGGTACGTTCTATTAGTTTACAGTCGCCAACCAGGCAACCTTGTACTATTTCCAAATACTTGTCAATGAGGTCTGCTGCAGAAACAGCACCGTGTGTTTCGGTAAGCGCCGTATAACCGGACAGGTCGGCCATTAAGACAGCAATGTTTTCTTCCATGACCATTGTTTTTTGAAGGCAACAATTCGTAGTCGGTAGTAACAAAGGGTCTGATTGCATGCTTAGGCTTAAGCCTTGGCGGTTGACTCCGGGGAACTCAGAGTACGGCTTTTTTGCGCTTTGAAAAGAAAAAGAAAGAACAAGCCGTCAACAACATCCACAACGAAACAAAAGGTTGGCCAATATCCCGGTACTCCGGTTTGTATGGGGACGCCTTTATGGTGAACTACATCCCACAGGCCGTGAAGTAGAATCCCGTAGGCTATTAATAAAACATTCCGGGTATAGCCAACAATTGCCAAAAAATATAAAATCAAAGCAACGCCTACTTCTAAGATAATTAAATTAACCGGGTTTCCCTTCAACGAAAAACCGACATAAATAAACGCAATCGCGACTAAATTGGTTGCCGCAATAAGCTTAACCGTGAAATACCGTGATAGCATCCGGCAAAGCAGAATGATCAAAACCGCAACAACAATTCCTGAAATTGATTCTATCAAAGTAGTTGGTTTGTCTTATGAAAGCTCTGAAAGCCGCAACTGTTAACAATGCAAAGGTGTTACGGTATCAAATGACGATATAAGACATACAGGTGTCAGAAACGGACAGGTTCAGGATCTGATTTCCTTTGCCAATAAATACAAACTTGTAAACTTGCGTACACAAGGATTAATAAATGCACATCTGCGTATTCAGTAGTCATCATCACGCTGATGCGGGAAGGCTCTAAAAGTATTAATGCAGGCTTCCAGTTCCTGTCCTTGTTGCTTTCGTTCAATCTGCATCGGGGCAAACCGTTAACAAGCAACCGCTGTTCGCTTCGTACAAAATTCAAATTCTTTATTGCTTCCGAAGTAACTCGTCGTATTGCAGTAACTCAATTGGCTCTCCATCATTGCCAACGTGAAAGATGCGTGCATTTAAATCGAACATTTCTTTTAATTCTTGCTCTACCCTGGCTACCGGGAACCATGATTTAATTTCCAGTGCGCCATTGTAGTGATATTGACGTACGTATTCAATTCGGTCGTATTCGGCCAAACGAAATGATTCACTGTGAAGGCTTATGCCTCGTAACGGGGCTGAATAAAATGCGATTTCAAGGTTCGGGAAACATTCGTGGAAACGATCTTGAACTTCTTCAATCGTCATTCGATCATTGATGTGCAAAAACATGGTTTTGAATTTAAGCAAATTGTAAATGAAAATGCCATAGCGACTTTGGTAGAATTTAAGCTCAATTAATGAGGCCTGATAAAAACTGGCAGATCCGCTACCCGGGCGGTATCTATTGAAGTTTGATGGTTTTTATATGTGTTTACGACTCGTACAATTCTTTCCATCGATTTTTTATTTAAAAGTACCGGTCTGTGACGGAAAAGGCCTGATGCCGATTAGGATGAACACTGATTGCTGTCAACAGAACTCAAATCGTAATGCCTTTATTTTATCTTTCAACTTTGCAGCAGGGTACACAATATGGTATTGAAAAAACAAACAGAAACAAGGTGGTTCACAGCCGTTGTCATCTTTTTATTCGTTTATTGCGGACTCCTGTTTTTCTTTCGTTCGGTATTGCTGAAACTTGAAACCGGCAATGGAAGTGTTTTAAAACCAGAACCCGGGCAGATCCTGGCCGTTGGATTTCTCATTCTTGTTTACCATTTTTCTTACCTTGGCTTGTATGCATTTTCCGCATTGGGAAACCGCCAAAAAGCTATGGCGTCTTTTTTAGCCGTTGTTATAAATCTTACCCTTTTGTATGGATTCAAACTTTGGTTTGACGCCATTTCCGAAAATCCTTTTCTGGGTTTTACTGACCGGAAGCTTCCCTGGTATGCCGAAGAGAAAACGAAGTTTCTTCTTGCCAACGGTCCTCTTCTTCTTTTTTTTATAATTGTATTTGCGTTTCGCCTGATAGCTATCGCACAGCGTAGATTTTCCGAAGCCGGTACTGCTGCATAATTCTCGTGCGCAGCTAAACAATAACCCTTTCACGAAAAATTGCATGGTCAGTTTGCCGGCTTATTCAAGATGCACAAGTCGTAAGGCAACGCCTTGTATTTCCCGCTAAATCTCTTGCCTGATAAACCTCATACCTATCGTTGACACTTGTCACAGAATTGTTAAAAAACCGAAAATAGTTTGCAGCCGATTTTAAATTAATTCATTAATGCAAACATCTTTCTTATGAGACAGTTTTTCAAAGCTCCTTACATCATCATAGTAATGTATGTATTAAGCATGGCCGTTATTGTTGCCTGCCGGCACGACGATCAACTTATCGAGTCATCTGCCGTTAGCGTCAAACGCGGAACTGCTGTATTGCTCCCGGGGAACATGACCACCGGCAACACAAACGAATGGAAGCTCGACAAAGTCCACTCCAACGTTATGTGGCAAACACGGTACATGGGCGCTGCGGGTTTACTCACGGGCCGCTTCAACCAGTTTGGGATGGCAAAAGTAACCGATGCCAAAGCCATTAACTATGTAACCACAGGCCAGCCTTTGGTGGATGCGGATTGGGCCTTTTACGAAAGCGATCCTTCCAAAACCTTCTTCAACGGGTATGTGCAAATAAACACCTCCAATACCGGCGAGCCGGGACGAGATAACGGATGCAACATTACCACGCTTGGCACGGTAGCCGTGGTAACCGGAACGCAGAATTTAACGCCGACAAACCTGGCTAAAATCGAGACAACAAAAGTTGAGTTCGATCCTTCCAGCGCAGGATACCTGGTAACGCTGAACCTGACGTTCAAAGGTGGGTTGACAGCACCGAAAACAATCAGCATTCCTGGTAAGCTTGCGTATGTTCCCCGTCAAACAGTTCAAATTGGCACCGCCGCAGGGTACGATGTGTTTGGCCTGCAACTTCAATTCCAATTCAGCTGCCGCGACTTTGGTATCACCAGCACCAGTGTAGCCGACAAAATCGAGATTGAGTGCAACATGAATTTCAACAACAAGTAAGCAACCTCTAAAATCTACAAAAATGAAAGCACTATACATCTCCGCGTGCCTTGTGCTCCTCGTAGGACTGGGCGCGGGATTAACCGGCTGCTACAAAGACATCATTACACAAGCAGACCCCGATGGCCCGCCAATGGCTGTAAGTTTTAAAGATGATCTGGTTCCGATCTTTTCGAAAAACTGCGCTCTTTCGGGCTGCCACGCCACTGGCGGTCACTCGCCTGATCTGACAACGGACAACGCTTACAAGTCGCTGAACAACGGCATCTACGTAAACACATTGATACCGAAGCAAAGCAAAGTTTACCAAATGATCAACGGCGAAATGAGCACTTACATTCCTTCACCGCTTGACAAAAAGAAAGTTTACGACTGGATACGAAACGGTGCGCCCAACAATTAATGACGTTAAAATCAAAAGACATGAAACTGCAATTCATTCATAAAACAAATGTCAGCCGGGCTGCTCTTTTCTTCCTGTCCATTTGCTTGGTTTGTGGCGTACAGGCACAAACAGACAGCACAACGGCACAAAGCAGCGCAGCGGCAGAAGCGCCGGCAGTCATAAAACCAAAGCCGGTGAAAAACACGTTCAACAGTGTTTGGATCATTGACAACCAAACCGTGATGGTGCCGGTGAAGAAGACTTTCGAGATGGACATCATGCACCGCTTTGGAACCGTTGGAAAAGGATATGAAAACTTCTGGGGTTTGTTTGCGCCGTCCAACATCCGCCTGGGCTTTAATTACTCGCCCCTCAACAAACTCTATGTTGGCTTCGGCATTACGAAGGACAACATGCTATGGGATTTCAATGCGAAGTACGCCATCATCAAACAAACTAACGGTCTTTACCCCGTGAGTGTAACCTACTACACCAATGCGGCGTATGATTCAAGAAAAGACCCGGACAACAGTTTGTTCCGAACCGAGGCTTTGAAAGAAAAAGGTGACTTTCTTGCAAAAAGATTGGGCGCTTCGCCTGACAGGTTTAAGTTCTTTCACCAACTCATTATCGCAAGAAAGATTACTGAGAAGTTGTCAATACAAGTGGCGCCAAGCGTAACACACCAAAACGCTGTAAACGGTTATTACAAATACGTTGACAGCGCGACAAAGGTGGTAGCGGGACAGATGAAGCACGACCATTTCGCAATCGCTTTCTCCGGACGTTACAAGTTGACAACCGTAACAAACATCATTGTCAATTACGACCAGCCTCTCACCAAACACGTGGTGAATAACCCGGCGCCAAACATTTCGCTCGGCTTTGAGTTTACTACCAGCAACCACGCCTTCCAGGTGTTCATGGGAAACTATTCGTACCTAAACCCGGCACGGAACAATCTTGAAAATCAGAACAGCATGTGGACTGGTAAAGCGTTTCATTCACCTATTACCATTAAGCAATTCCTGATTGGCTTCAACGTAACCAGGTTATGGAACTATTAATCCGTTAACCTTTGCCTCCATGAAGTCCTGAGTGTGTCACTTGGGACTTCTCTTTTTGTGCTAAAACATCGCCTCTCATGCCGGTTTCTTTTCCAAAAAAAGCGTTCAACTTGCTTCTATTGTTTGTTTTGCTATACGCTTGCAAACAGGGACCGCAAACGGCCCATGAACAGGCAAGGGCGCACATGAACGAACAGCATCCGTCAAAGCCCGGTTCGTCTTTTGAAGACACGCTTACAATCAACACAAAAGCCGCTGTTTTTTTTGAACCCGACAGTTTGCAGCTCCAAAAAATAAAAGCGGTAACCGACAAAGGGGTTTTCAAAAGCAGTGAGCACGAATACTTTTATCAAATCAGAAACGCACATCAGTTTTTGAAAACAAATTGGCCGCGACTTAAAATCGTAGAAGCAAGGAACGTTCGCTTCCTGCTTTTTAAAAAAGCAGACAATACAACAACACTTATTGATTTGAACAAACAAGATCCCTCCGGGCTGTTTGTTTTTGACGTACACCAAGCGCCGTTGCTAATTGACATGATGAACATTGATACCGGAGTGCCTGATTATTTTTCTAACAAAAGGCAAATGCAATCGAAGCATTGACGGGTGCAAAGTCATTGCCAGCGGTGATGATTGTCATAAAGATGTCAGGATGCCCTGAATAAGTTTGTTCCGCCTCTTAGATAACACGATTTCTAAATCAAATTACCGTTTATGAAAAAGAATACCATTCTTTTAGCCGGATTAACTGTTGTGCTGGCAAGTTTTACAGCGTTGCCAAACGATCCCTGGCCGGTTCCGGACAAGTTCAGCAAAATGCCCAATCCCGTTAAATCCGATGCAACGTCATTGGCCACGGGAAAAGAGATTTGGGCAAAAGACTGCCAGTCTTGTCACGGCAAATTGGGCAAGGGCGACGGTTCCAAAGCCGCTCAATTAAAAACCCTGCCCAATGACTTTACCAAAGCAGATGTACAGGGACAGAGCGATGGCGCTTTGTTTTACAAAACGAACGAAGGACGCGGAGACATGCCTTCTTTCAAAAAGAAAATCAGCGACCCGGAAGAAATCTGGTCTGTAGTTAATTACATCCGCACGTTCAAAAAATAATAGTTTGAACGCAGTTGGCTGTAGCGCCGGACTTAAACCAAGTCCGGCTTTTTTATAAATGACAACAATCACTGCCAGGCCTGACCAAGGTTGCAAAACCTGCTTCTTTACTCGCCTACTTTCACTTACACAATCAAATTATTTATGGGAACGCAAACTAAACCACTCTCCCGCAAAAAATTTCTTTCCTGGGGATTGGGCATCTCCTCGCTTTTGACTGTACCTGCTTTTTTACGCTCTTCCAATAAAAAAAAGGAAACAAAGACCGTGAAGATGCTAACGCAAGACGGCAAGCTCGTAACGGTTGATATAGCGGCCATTCCCGACAAGAAAAAGAAAATTGCACCCGAAGACATACATACCTGGATTACTGAAAAAAAATCCACGCTCTAATCAAACCATAGCAAATGAAAAAAGAACTTTCCAGGAGAGAACTTATTGCAACAGGCCTTTTGGCCGGGTTAGCGGTCAGCTGTAACAAAGCCGGTGTCTTTACACCCGAAGACAACTCGGTGTTGCCATCGGGTGAAAAAGTAAAACTTCTGTCTGTTGATGGAGACGTAATTGAGGTTGATAAAGCTTTTTTGAAACCGGTACCTGATTTACCAACCGTCAGCAACTCCGCGGCCCGAATGGGCATTGCCGGCAAAAGCTTCGTGATGGTGATTGACCTGTCGCGTTGTAAAAACCTCAAGAAGTGCCAATCGGCCTGCAACCACATGCACCACATTCACCCAGGGCAAAACTGGATCAAGGTGCACCCAATGCAAGAAGGCGAACACACCGCAAAATTCTGGCAACCCACTACGTGTATGCATTGCGACGAACCGCCTTGCACCAAGGTATGTCCTGTTGATGCCACCTTCAAGCGAGAGGACGGCATTGTATTGATTGACGCGGATCGTTGTATCGGCTGCCGTTTTTGCATGGCCGCCTGTCCTTATTCCACAAGGGTGTTTAATTGGGAAGAGCCGGGTGTAACCGAAGACATAAAAAATCTTTGCTACTCACCGGAAACCAGCGTGCCGCAAAAAATAGGCACGGTGGGAAAATGCGATTTCTGTCCCGATATGGTGCGTCACGGCGAATTGCCGCATTGCGTGCAGGCTTGTCCGAACGGCGTGTTCTTCTTCGGCGACATGAACGAAGACACCGTTACCAACGGTGCGGAAACGTTCCGCTTCAGCGAATTGGTACGCGACAAAGCAGGTTATCGGCTGATGGAAGATTTGGGCACCAAGCCCCGCGTTTATTATCTGCCGCCCGTCAATCGCAACTTCCCCTTTGAAGTGGGACTGGAAAACGAAAAACAAAAAAGTTAACTAAAACACTTTACCGTGAATACGTCAACTGCTTTATCACCGGAACGAATCACCGCTGATTTGCTGCCTCAAAAATTTGGCCGCCGCGGAATGATTTGGGTTTCTATTCTTCTTGCCTTTTGTTTGGTTGGTGCCTTTGCTTATTACCGCCAATTAACCCGGGGTCTCTCCGTCACCAACATGGGCGACTATGTTTCCTGGGGCATTTACATTTCCAACTTCGTGTTCTTCGTAGCCATTAGCCTTGTCGGTTCGCTTATCACCGCTGTGTTGCGCCTCGCCAACGTACACTGGAGCACACCGCTCACACGCATTGCCGAAATCATTGCGGTATCGGCCATTGTGTTTGCGTCCATTATCATCATTGTTGACATGGGCCGGCCAGACAGGTTTTACAATCTTTTTCTCTATGGCCGTATTCAGTCGCCTATTATGTGGGACGTGATTGTGATTACAACTTATTTTTTCATCTCGCTGTTGCTGCTTTACTTTCCCTTGTTGCCCGATTTAAAAATTCTGCTGGCGAACAAAGCCGCACAACCAAAATGGCTGACAAAGATGTACACCGTTTTGGGAACGTTCTGGCGGGGTACAGCACAACAAATCAGGATCAGCGACAAAGCCATCAACATTCTTTGTATTACCATCATACCCGTTGCCTTTTGCATTCACACCGTAACCTCATGGCTGTTTGCAACCACCTATCGTCCCGGCTGGGACAGCACCAATTTTGGCGCTTATTTTATTTCTGGTGCTTTTCTGGTTGGCGCCGGCGCCGTGGTAGTAGCCATGTATGTTTTCCGACGCTATTACAAGCTGGAAAAATACATCACCGAAATACACTTTGAAAAAATGGGCCGCATCGTTGTGATGCTTGCTTTGCTCTACCTCTACTTCAACGTAAACGAATACCTGGTGCCTGCCTTTAAAATGAAACGTACGGAAGACGAGCACCTGACAACGCTTTTTGCAGGTGAGTTTGCGCCGCTTTTTTGGTTTGCCATTTTGGTAGGCATGATCTTGCCAATTTGCATTCTTGTGTTTAAAGCCGGACGCAAACCCTTGCCGATGTTTATTGCAGGAATCATGGTGGTGGTGGGTGCGTGGTTCAAACGCTACCTGATTGTAACGCCTACGCTGCTGCATCCATTCCTGCCCATGCACGATGCGCCGGCAAACTATCATCACTATTTCCCCAGTTGGGAAGAATGGGCCATTGCATTGGGTTCGCTTGCCGGCGCACTGCTGGTGATCACCTTCTTTGCCCGGGTGTTTCCTATCATTCCTATTCAAGAAACAATTACCGAAGATGAAAAAGCTGCATAAACCAAAACCCATTTGTCTTGCGCTTGCGCTTGCATTTTGCACTGTGCTTTTTGCCCAGGGAGAAAAGCCGGAGCTTTCCGTGAACCTGCGCTACTTCAACCAGAACGGGTCGTTGCAATACCTGAAAGTGAAAACAATGGTAAAGGAAGACAACAAACTGCAACCCGTAACAGGCGCTGTGCTGAACTTATATCTGGACGAAGCAAATGCCGATAACCTCATTGGCAAAGTGAAAACCGATGAGAAAGGAGAAGCCAAAAGCATTGTTCCGCCATCGCTAAAAGACAAATGGGCAACGGCAACGAATCACAAGTTCATCGCCGTTTCAGAAAAAACAAAAAAGTTTGACGAAAGCACAACGGAACTGGCAATTACAAAGGCCAAAATTGTGCTGGACACACTAAACGAAGACGGCACAAGAAAAGTAACCGCACACGTACTTGCGTTTGACAGCAGCGGCTGGGTGCCGGAAAAAGGTGTGGAATTGAAAATTGGTGTACGTCGTCTTGGCGGTGATTTAAAAGTTGGTGAAGAAGAAACTTATACCACGGACTCAACGGGCGGCGCAAGCGGTGAATTTAAACTCATAAATCTCCCTGCGATAGATGGCAAAAACAACATTGTGCTGGTGGCCAAAACAGAAGACAACGAACAATACGGCAATCTTTCTTTCGAGAAAACCGTTCCCTGGGGACAGTTCAAAAAGAGCGAAACAAATTTTGACAAACGTTCTTTGTGGGGAACAAGAAACAAGGCACCGTATTGGCTTCTTCTGATGGCAGGCTCTATCATGGCCGGTGTGTGGGCCGTGATTTTTTACCTTATTTTTCAAATCAGAAAGATTAAGAAGATCGGCAAGGGAACACAGCCCCAAACAGCTTCGCCCCTGCCGCAGAAAAAAGAACAGGCATTGACCAAAGCATAAATCATGCTTTGATATTTTCTACACAAAAAAATCGAAAGGTTATTTTGATTGTGTGATCCCAAAAACAAGCGCCTGCAACTTGCAAGGCGTTTTGTTTTTGGGATCACAACCGGAATAATTTTGAAACTGTCAACTTTATTCAAAGCATTTGCCGTACTGAAATTTGTACTTATCGTTGCCATGCTTTTTTCCTCTACTACTGCGAGAATGTTGGATAGTAATACGTACCGTATTACACCACTGCCATCGAAAGGAACAATTCAAGAGAGAGAGAGAACGGTATAAATGTCTTGCGACGGGTTCAACACCTATCGGGCATTTAGCCGAAGGAATGCTGCCGTTGTCATCATCCCAAAGCCAGTTTTTAGCGCACCGTTTAATTGCCCATTAAGCACTTGGGTTTGCTGAATTATCATGATGTTTTGCTTGAATCCTGGTTAGGATGGTTTCGTGGCGAAATGCATCCCTGCCAACGTTGTTGCAATCTGATGCGAAGAAATGATTTTAACAAGAATTGGTTCAAACATGCTTATGCAAAAGCTTCAGATGGTCTCTTATAAATTTAACGTAGCCGCCCTCACCTTTTTTCTTTACATCAACTCATTTCATTGATGTTTATCAATGTTATTTCTTGTTCTATGGCAATGGACTAAGGCCTTGTTGCGCGGTAGATTTGCCGTACCAAACCAACTTGTAATAAAGCTTCTACAAAACCGGTACAGAAAATAAACTGTTTCGCCGGAAGACAGAGCCAAATGAAGGATTTGGATTTGAAGTCAGGAATTCAACTCTATGAAGAATTAACTGAGAAGCCCATTGATAAAGAAGAAATCAAAAAAACAAGGAGTAACAACATGAACAACTTATCAGCATTCAATAGATTCACCAACGAACTGAAAGAGCAGGATGAACTGATGCCCGTTCTTTTTATCGGCCACGGCTCACCAATGAACGGAATTGAAGACAATGAATTCAGTCAACGCTGGAAAGCCATGGCCAAAGAAATACCCGTGCCGAAAGCTGCATTGGTCATATCAGCACATTGGTTAAGCAAAGGCACAAGAATTACGGCTATGGATTTCCCTAAAACCATTCACGATTTCGGTGGTTTTCCGCAGGAATTGTTTGATGTGCAATACCCGGCTCCCGGCGATGTTCAATTGGCAAGAGAAACCAAATCCATCATTTCATCAACACAAGTTGAACTGGATCATGACTGGGGATTGGATCATGGCGCATGGACCATCATTCGCCACATGTATCCTGAAGCGAACATTCCGGTTTTGCAATTGAGCATTGATTACACAAAAGGCCCGCAATACCATTATGATTTGGCAAAGGAAATCTACAGCTTAAGAAAGAAAGGTGTATTAATCATTGGCAGCGGCAACATGGTTCACAATTTAAGGATGGTAGCATGGGATAAATTAAACGAAAACGAATACGGTTATGATTGGGCTTTGCAGATGAATGAAAAGTTTAAAGATCTTATCGGCAACGGCAAACACGATCAATTGATCAATTATCAATCGCTTGGAAGAGAGGCTTTGTTATCAATCCCAACGCCCGAGCACTATTGGCCCTTGCTTTACACATTATCGTTGAAAGGAAACAAGGATGATGTTTCTTTCTTTAACGATAAAGCAGTCGGTGGTTCGCTTACGATGACTTCAGTGAAGTTTGGATAAAACCTGCCGGTACCGCGATTCAAAACGGATTTCGAAACAACTTTTACTGGTTGCATCATCTCCTGACGGTTAATCGCTCATTCTTTTTCTTGCTTCCACCAGCCAGAAGAATTCATCCAAAAAGGTTTTGGCTCTCCTGTCGCTTGCTTCCTTATCAACGGGAACGCCGTTTTCGTCGTACGAATTTTGTACAGTGGGAACGCGAAAGACAGCCGGCGTAACCAGGGCTCCAATTCTTACAAATAAAAACGCCAGCGAAGGGCCCACTTGTGCGCCACCAAATGAACCCGCAGAAACCGTGGATAATCCAACAGGCTTTCGCTTCCATTCCGGGTACAAAAGATCAATGGCATTCTTTAAAGCAGCGGGATAGCCGCCGTTGTATTCCGGAGTTACCACGATAACGCCTTCGGCTTTGATGATCCTTTCTGCAAACTGTAAAACGTTTGCAGGAGGATCTTTCATATAACGCAAGCGTTCATCAAACACCGGAAATTTATACTCACAAAGGTCAATCAGGTCAACGGTTGCCAAATTGTTTTCCTTAATGTAGTTGTTCAAAAACAAGGCAACCCTTTGACTGTTTCGGCCAATGCGAACGCTTGAGGAAACTAAAGCAATGTTGTACATGTTCTTTGCTTTCGATTTTTTGTAAGCACTTACAGAGCAGCAATCTTTGCGTTGAAAGCATCCATCACTCTTGATGAAAAGATCAACGCCGCACCCGCATTGATGGCAACGGCTACACTTAATGCTTCTACGATTTCTTCTTTCGTCGCACCTTGTTTGATAGCGGCATCGGTGTGTGTTACAATACAGCCGTCACATTGCCGGGTAACGGCAACGGCCAGTGCAATCAGTTCTCTTACTTTGGCACCTAACAGGTTTGTCGAATTCCCCGCATTGGTCAGTTCGCGGTAGCCTTTTACTACGTCATGGTTGGTTCGCCCGATTTCTATAACCCGTTGTTGAATTTGTTTTTGATATTCATTCCAATCAAGCATCATGGCTTTTGATTTAGAGATAAAAGTGTTTGAGTTAAAAAGGATTTTGATTTCACTGAGCCAGGTAACCGCCGTCCACATTGTAATACGATCCGGTTACAAACGATGCTTTATCCGAGTTAAGCCAGAGCGCAAGGCTGGCTACTTCTTCGGCTTTGCCAAGGCGGCCCATCGGATGAAACCCTACAAGAGATTTCATAGTAGCGTCGTCCAGCGAATTGGTGAGCAGGGGCGTTAAAATATAGCCCGGCCCAATTGCGTTTACGCGGATGTTTTGCGCAGCGTATTCCAGCGCCGCCGTTTCGGTAAGTCCCACCACGCCGTGTTTCGCGGCCACGTAGGCGCAGGAGCCTTTGGTACCAACTTTGGCCAGAATAGAGGCCATGTTTACAATGCTGCCGCCGCCGGCCTTGAGCATGGCCGGAATTTGATAACGAAGACCGTAAAACACGCCGGAAAGATTAATCGAAATAACTTTCTCCCACCCGTCAAGAGGATAATCGCCAACAGGGCCAAGAGGGCCGCCAATGCCGGCGTTATTCACGGCAATGTGCAATCCGCCAAATTGTTGAACGGCCGTCTCCACAAGCTGCTTGTTGTCATCCGGCTTTGACGAATCGGCTTTGGCGAAAATAGCTTGTCCGCCTTGCGATTTAATTTCTTGTACCACTTCGTTGCCGCCTTTTTCGCCGATGTCGGAAACCACCACTTTTGCGCCTTCGGCAGCATACAAAAGAGCAATGGCTTTGCCAATGCCTGAACCTGCGCCGGTAACAATGGCGACTTTGTTTTCCAAAATTTTCATAAACTAATTTTTACTGGTTAATTTTTTTTCGCAAACGGTGCGTGTCTTAAATACCTAATCAGAATAACGGGTTTGACATTCCTTTCAAAAGCTAAGTTTCGACGTTCATGGTCAAAACAGAATTCAATACTTTTTCATTGAAGTCAACTTGGTAAAAAATGCAAGCAGGATCGTGTTTTCGTTTGGATTACGCTTTGTTCTGCGCTGGCTTTTGACAGGAATACTGCAAAGAAATTTTGATGCAGGAGTTTTGTGTCTTGAAGTTACAACGCTTTAAAATACTTGCGCATGTTTTCTGTGTACGCTCAATCAATTAACTTGACCCCAAAAAAGTGAGAAGCGTCATTAACAGGAAATCACAGATAAAGACATCGGCTCTTTTTGCACTTGTGCTTTGCGGCTCGCAAATTCTGTCTGCGCAACAATCCAGTAGAAAGGAAGATAACACACCAAGATACTTTCATGCCTGGGCGCCCACACCGCCGATGGGGTGGAACAGTTGGGATTGTTTTGGACCGACGGTTACGGAAGCCGAAGTAAAAGCAAACGCCGACTACATGGCCGCACACTTAAGAGATTACGGCTGGCAATACATTGTCGTTGACATTCGCTGGTACGTAGCCAATGACAAGGCGCACGGTTACAACGAAAAAGATCCGCAGTACAACATGGATGAATGGGGGCGTTTTCAACCCGCCGTCAACCGTTTTCCTTCCGCAGCCGGCGGCGAAGGCTTTAAACCGCTGGCCGATTACCTGCACAAAAAAGGATTGAAGTTTGGCATTCACATCATGCGCGGTGTACCGGTAGAAGCCGTGAAGAAAAATCTGCCGATAAAAGGAACAACAAAAACAGCAGGGGACATTTTTTCCGAGAAAGACCAGTGTAAATGGTTGCACGATATGTATACCGTTTTGCCGGACAAAGAAGGTGCGCAGGAATACTACAATGCACTCTTTGAAATGTATGCTTCGTGGGGACTTGATTTTGTAAAAGTGGACGATCTCTCCTCTCCTATTTATTTCGCCGGTGAAGTGGAAATGATTCGCAAAGCGATAGACCGCACGGGACGAAAAATTGTCTTGAGTACATCGCCGGGCGAAACGCCGATGGCGCATGCCGAACACGTAAAGCAACACGCAAACATGTGGCGTACCGTTGGCGATTTTTGGGACAACTGGAAACAACTGAAAGAACATTTTGAAGTGTTTGACCGCTGGAACAAGTGGCGCAGCTACGGCGCATATCCCGATGGCGACATGTTGCCGCTTGGCCGTATCGGCATTCGCGCCGAACGCGGTAATCCGCGAATGACAACTTTTACAAAAGACGAGCAAATAACGTTGATGACGTTGTGGTGCATCTTTAAATCGCCGCTGATGTTTGGCGGCAATCTTCCCGATAACGACGACTTCACACTTTCCTTGCTTACCAATAAAAATGTTTTGGCTGTTTTAAACAAAAGCACCAACAACCGTCCGCTTTTTAACGAAGCAACCAAAGCCGCATGGACAGCCGACGAACCGGGAACGGGTGCAAAATATCTTGCGGTGTTTAACAAAGCTGATAATCCTTCGGCAATTGAAATAAGTTTACAAGATATTGGGCTGAATTCGACGTACACCGTAACCGATTTATGGAGCGGGAAAAAGCTTGACAATGCGAGTGGAAAATTTGCGCCGGCAATTAACGCACATGGCGCGGGTTTGTACAAGCTGGTGATGAAAAAACAATAAGCAGCATTATTCTTGTTACCGGCTCTTTCGACAAACAATATTATCCGGAAATTAAGAACGGTTAAACACCGAAGATTCGCGAACAACAAGCGTTGACGGAAGGGTTGTGTTTTCGTTTAGAAGGCTGTAATTTCTTTTCCCCAAAAGATTGAACAATGCGGTAGCCGCAGCCTCTCCCATTTCGAAAGCCGGTTGCGTAACAGTGGTCAAAGACGGACGCAAAATAGGCGCCGCTTCCCAATTGGAAAAGCTTACTATTTTAACAGCCTCCGGAATGGAAAGGTTTAAATTTTTACACGCTAAATAAACAGGCGTCGTAAGTTTTTCCACCGAAGCAATGATGCCATCGGGGCGATTGTTTGCTTTAAGTATTTTCAATAAAAGAGCGTAGTTTTTTTCATTGTCGTCGCAGCAGGCTATTACGTTTGCGCCGCTGTGTGTTTGTCCGTGGTCGAACAGGGCTTGCTTGTAGCCTTCCATGCGTTTGTTGATGATGTGCAGGTGCTCGGAAATGGAAAGGTAAGCGATTTTCTTACAGCCTTGTTGCAACAAATGATGTGTCGCTTCGTAACAACTTTCAAAATCATTGGTCGTAATTTTCGCCGTATGCACGTTCTCCAGCACACGGTCAAAAAAAACAACCGGAATCTTTTTTGCCATCGTTTCCTCCACGTGATTTTCGTTTGCCGTTTCACTGGAAACCGAAAGCAAAACACCGTCCACGCGGCCACTTGAAAAGTCGTTTAAAATGGCTTTTTCCCGTTCAAAGCTTTCGTATGTGAGATACACCAATACGTGATAGCCTTTTTCTCGTGCTACCGACTCAATGCCCTTGATGGCACGTGAAAAATAACTGTCCATTACTTCGGGAATCACAACGCCGATGGTGTTGCTTTTTTTTCGCCGCAGGCTGCTTGCGTAAGGGTTGGGAATGTAATGAAGTTGCTCGGCCAACTGCAAAACTTTTGTTTTGGTTTGCTCGCTGATTTCGTAGCTGTCGCGAAGCGCTTTTGATACGGTGCCTTTGGAAAGGTTCAATCGTTTGGCGAGTTCATTGATGTTGATGTTGCTCATAAACGGAAAGCGAAATGGTGCGCTTTGACCGAAACCGGTTTCGTAAATATAGTTTCATTTTTTGAGCCGCTGCTTTGAAATAAAATTCAAATTAGCTGCACAATTGAACACCGTTGCTACGGCCATAGCAAGGTGTCAAACGACGAATACACACACAGCGGGCTTCTTCTCACACGACCCGCAACAACGAAAAGGGCAAACCAACGATTTACTTATATGAATGAAAAATCAAGCGCCGCGCCGCTTAAAAGCCTTGACGAATGGGAAGAGGACGTTCTTCGCCGCTATCCCGATCCGGATTCCATTGCAAAGGAAAAGACGGTTGACGAATACCGCAATTACGAAGCGCCTGTTCGCGACACGGTGAAAGAATTCTACCGGCTCAATCACACGCATCAAACCTTCGATTTTGTACAACAAAAGCGCAACGAGTTTCTCTCCTTCAGCAAAGCGCAAATGACCGTTTGGGATGCCTTTGAATTTTTAAATCAATTGGTTGATGATTCCGATCCCGATACGGATTTAAGCCAATTGCAACACCTCTTGCAAACCTCGGAATCCATTCGCGCCGACGGTCATCCTGATTGGATGGTACTCACCGGATTGATGCACGACATGGGCAAGGTTTTGTGTCTCTTTGGCGAACCGCAATGGGCCGTTGTAGGCGATACGTTTCCCGTGGGTTGCGCTTATTCCAACAAAGTTGTTTACCCCGAATTTTTTCAGCAAAACCCCGACTACGCAAACCCAACATTCAGTACGCAACTCGGCGTTTACGAAAAAGGCTGCGGGCTTCGGAACGTTACCATGTCGTGGGGCCACGACGAATACGTGTACCAAATGCTGAAAGATTACATTCCTGAAGAAGGATTGTACATGCTGCGCTATCATTCGTTTTATGCCTGGCACCGCGAAGGCGCATACGATTATTTGCTTGATAGCCATGACCGCGACATGCTCAAATGGGTGCAACTTTTTAATCCATATGATTTGTACTCGAAAAATCCAACCCCTCCCAACTGGAACGAGTTGAAGCCTTACTACGAAAGCCTCGTGAAAAAATATCTTCCGGCTGAATTAAAGTTTTAAGCGAACGGACTCGAATTTCTACGTTTCTTGCGACGATGGCTTCGACAAGCCTTAACCCCACTGCGCAACCACAGGTTTCACAGGTTTTTTATTGACTGATTTAAAAAAAGGTTTTTATGAGAAGACAACTTGATTATTTGGTAAGGAACAAAGCGCACATCTTGCTTCTGCTCCTTTTTGCGGCCCCGTTCTATGCCTGGACGCAATCAAAAGAAATCAAAGGCATCGTCAAAGACGACAAAGGTGCCGGCATTGCCGGCGCAACCATTACCGTAAAAGGAAAAGGCCGCAGCAAGGCTTCCGAGGCGTCTGGCACTTTCAGCATCCAGGCTGCCGAAGGCGAAACCCTGGTGTTTAGTGCTGTTGGTTACAGCACCGTTGAGGTGCCTGTGACCAGGGAAAACGATTACACCGTTTCGATGAGCACAGCGTCAAATACTTTGAGTGATGTGGTGATTGTGGGTTACGGCAGCAGTTCACGCCGAACGCTGACGACTTCCGTTACAACCGTGAAACCCGAAGAACTTAACCGCGGCGCCATTGCCGATGTGGGTCAACTGCTGCAGGGCAAAGTGCCCGGCCTAAACATTACAGCCAGCGGCGATCCAAACCGTTCGGCGGCTGTTATTTTGCGTGGCGCTTCCACCATCAACAGTCCCGGCGGACCGTACTACGTAATTGACGGTGTGCCCGGCGCGGACATTGCCACCATTGCTCCCGACGACGTTGCCTCCATTGATGTATTGAAGGACGCAGCAGCAACCGCCATTTACGGCAACCGTGCAGCCAACGGTGTCATCATTGTTACCACAAAACGCGGCCGCAAAGGACAAACACAGATTTCTTACAATGGCTATGTTGGTGTTGAGAGTGTATCGGGACAGTTAAAGATGATGGACGCAAGTCAACTGCGCTCCTTTCTTGCAAAAAACAATTTATCCTTTACCCCGGCCGATGACAAGGGAGCCAATACTGACTGGCAAAAAGCGGTCGAACGCGATAATGCCCTTTCTACCAATCATAACTTGTCGTTTAGTGGTGGCAGTGAACATGGCACCTACAGCGCCAGTGTGAACTACATCCAAAAGCAAGGCATTTTAAAAGGCAGCGACTTGGAACGTTTTATTGGCCGTCTGTCCATGGAACAATATGCGCTGAACGACCGCGTGAAATTTGGCTTAACCGTTACTAACAGCACGAGCAATGCAAACGACATTGCTTACCGCAACACCGTGCTGTTACAATCGGCTTTGTATCTGCCAGTATCTCCTATCATGAATGCTGACGGGACCTATTTTGAAAACCTGACTAAGCAGAATTATTACAATCCTGTGGCCATGATGAAGAACAGCCAGGCAAACAACAAGTACAGCACCACGATCGGCAATTTTACCACGCAGGTAAAACTTCCGTGGGGATTGAGCTATGATTTGAGCCTGAGTTATCAGCGCTATAATTATCTAAACAGTTCTTACCTCGATAAATATTTTACGTCGAATTACAACAATATGTATGACAACCCGGACCCGACAACCTATGGTCACGGTTTGCAATCATTTGGCACAAATGGACAGGCTTATCGCGGCGCTTATCAAAGTACACAAAACATATTGGAAACATTTTTCACCTGGCAGCGAAAGTTTGGTGCGCACAGCATCAACGCCGTGTTGGGTTATTCCTGGCAGCAAAATATCAACAACGACGGCGTGCAGGCCAGCAGCACCAACTTTACGGTGGACAACACCGGCTACCTGAACTTTGCGCTGAGCAATCCTTACGCGATTCCTTCCTTCCGCATTAACCTTGGCGGTGGCGCTTACCAGAAGATCCGTTCCATCTCAGACTTCGCAAGGCTGAATTATAATTTCAAAGAGAAGTACTTGTTGCAGGCTTCTATTCGCAGAGACGGCGGTTCGGTGTTTGGCGCCAACAAGCAATGGGGATATTTTCCTGCTGCGGCTGTGGCCTGGCGTATGAGCCAGGAAGATTTTATGCGCAATCAAACAATTTTCAATGACTTGAAATTGCGGGCCAGTTACGGCGTTACCGGCAACTCGCTTGGCTTCGATCCGTTGACGGCAAAATTCAGTTCGGGAAGCCTTGGCACTTTTTATTACAACGGTGTATTGACCGCTGCCTACGGGCCTGTACATGCCGCAAATCCTGATTTGGAATGGGAAAAAATTACAACGACAAACATCGGTTTTGACTTTACTCTCTTAAAAGGAAAACTGAACGGCACGCTGGATTGGTACAACAAAAACACCACCAACATGATTTACAATTACAAGGTTGATCCGATGTTGGTGCCGGTGGGTAACATTACGGCAAATGGTGGCAGCATTAACAACAAAGGCATCGAATTAAGCTTGAATTATTCGCCGGTAAGCACCAAAAACTTTATGTGGACGACAAGAGTAAACCTGGCGCACAACGTGAATAAAATTACCAGCCTGAGTAATCCCTCTTTCATTGGCGGCGATTCGGTGGCCGTTGCTTTTCCCGAAGGCGCAGGCCAATCGGGTAGTTCGCTGGAGTTGCTGAAAGTGGGCCATCCCGTTGGCCAGTTCTTCACCTTTCAATACGCAGGTAAAAATTCTGCGGGTGTATCGCAATACGTAGCGGCTGATGGTAAAACGCTTACGACAACACCCATTCGCGGAACCGATTATCATTACCTCGGCGATGCACAGCCTAAACTTTTGTTGGGTTGGAACAATACGTTCCGCTACAAAACATTCGACCTGAATATTTTTATTCGCGGTGTGTTTGGCAACAAAATATTCAACGCGACAAAAGCTGATTTGTTCCGTCCCAATACGGCGCAGTACACCAACATCCTTGTATCGGCTGGGGATGAATCAACCGCCGACTACAATGCTTATCGCTATTCCGATCGTTTCATTGAAAGCGGCAGCTATGTTCGCTTTGATAACGCTACGCTTGGTTACAGTTTCAAGCAATTCAATCAGTACATAAAGTCGTTCCGGGTTTATGCTTCGGTGAACAATTTATTCGTTATCACTAAGTTTACCGGCGTTGATCCGGAAGTGAATCAGGGCGGTATTGCACCGGGCGTTGATTACAACAACTTCTATCCAAAAACAAGAACCGTGTTGTTGGGTGTAAACGTATCATTCTAAAAAAGCTAAACGAATTATATGAAAAAGATGATAAAACAGGTAGGCTTGCCGATTCTCGTTGTGAGTTTGCTTTCTTCCTGTCATAAAATTGATTTACCGGTAACATCAGAATTAACCCCGGATGTATTCCCCAAGGATTCATCGCAATTCGTGCAAACCACGGGTCCCGCTTACGTGGCGCTGCGCGGAAACTGGGCAACCGAATATTTCTTTCAGCAATCCGAAAGCACGGACGAAATGATCCTGCCGGCCTATGGCGGCAACTGGTTTGACGGTGCGCAGAACCAGCAGATGCATTATCACAGCTGGAACCGCGACAACGGTTATGTAAACGGCAACTGGGCTTGGCTCACAACCATCGTGGGTACTTGCAATCAGGCTATTTCAATCCTTACGGCAAACATGCCCGAAGGCGCTACAAAGCGCATGTATTTGGCAGAGATGAAAATGGTGCGGGCCCTGACATATTTTATGTTGATGGACAATTACGGCAACGTACCGATTGTTACAACCTACGGCGACTTTTCGCCGAAGCCCAATACACCAAGAGCGCAGGTGTTTAGTTTTATCGAATCAGAAATTAACGCCGCACTGCCTGACTTGAGCACAGTGAACGACATCACAACATATGGCCGGCCAACAAAGTGGATGGCTTATGCGCTTCTTGCAAAAATGTACTTGAACGCCCAGTATTATACCGGTGCGGCTAAATGGAATGAATGCATTGCGGCTTGCGACGCCGTCATTAACTCGGGTAAGTTTTCTCTCGCATCTATGGCAAACTACTTAGTGATGTTTTATCCCACGAATGGTCCCACATCGCCGGGCAGCAAGGAAGAATTTATTTTCGCGATTCCCTTTGATGCTACGGCAAGCGGTTTCCTGGGTCGTTCTGCCAATTACAAGGCCCGTTACGATGTGCCGCGGTCAATGGGTAAAGTGGCGGCCGGTGCGGGTTACAATTATTTCAACATTCCTTACGTACCGGGCGGCCCGGCGGCTACGCTCCCCGAGTTCTACGCCAACTTTAATGACCCGAACGATGTTCGCAACAAGCAATGGTTAACAGGGCCACAATTTCAACGCGACGGTGTAACGCCGATTACCATCACCACGACAAATCTTGGCTACGACCAGTTTTATACAGGGCCTAATCCCAATGCCTCTTACACGTTCCAGTTAAACCTGAGACCCAACATTACGTTACGTCAAAGCGTTGCTTCTTTCGACGTAGGCAATGATGAAATTGCCTGGACAACCGGTTACCGCAACATCAAGTTTTACCCCGATGCAACATCCACATCGCGTAACCAGAACAACGACATACCGGTGTTTCGTTACAGCGATATTATCCTGATGAAAGCCGAGGCTATTTTACGCGGCGGTACGGCTACGTTGGGCCAGAGCGCTTTGTCACTCGTGAACATGCTGCGTGCACAACGAAGCACATCGGCGCCTTGGGCAGCCGTAACGCTGGACGATATTTATGCAGAAAGAGGCCGCGAATTTGCCTGGGAAGGCTGGCGTCGCAACGACATGATTCGTTACGGGAAATATGAAGGCAGTTGGGGCTTTAAAACCAACGCAGATACCTATCGCCGCATCTTTCCCATTCCGACGAATGCCTTTGCGGTAAACAGTGCGCTGGTGCAAAATCCCGGATATTGATTCGCGTTTTCATCGCTTATAAAAATATCAGGGCTAGTTCACCCTGATATTTTTGTATAGCGCCATACAAACTTTTTTGCAAATGAACAAGATGGACCGAAGCACCTTTTTAAAACAATCGCTAAAGGCTGGCGCCTTGGTGCTGGTAAAACCGGATTTCTTATGGGCACAAGGAAGCCAACAACGCAACACATTGGATGAAGCTTTGATGAAAAGGCTTGTGTCGGCCAATGATGCGCAGGTAGAAAAACTTTTGGTTTCCAGTTTTGACAACCGCGTTTTTAGCAGGAGAGTCGGCGCTGATTTGGCCTCGCTGACTGCTTCGTATTGTTCGCCTGCATCGCGTTATTACCAAAGCGAAACAATCATTATTCCGCTTCAAAAATTAGCCGAACAATTACGGCGTGCGCAGGCCGAAGACGGTACGGTGAACGTGGGCAACCTCGAATCGCCACCCGATACGGCTTTTGTGATGGAAACCGTTACCGCAGCGATGTTTTTATTGGCAAAAGACAACGCAACAGCCTTAGCCCGTGTAAAAGACGATATCAAAACCTTTCTCATCAAAGCAGGAGACGCCCTGGTGGTGGGCGGTGTACACACGCCCAACCACCGTTGGGTCGTCAGCGCGGCGCTTGCAAAGGTGAACGCCTTGTATCCGGCCAAGAAATACGTTGACCGCATTAACGATTGGCTGGGCGAAGGCGTTTACATAAACAGCGACGGCAACTACGCGGAGCGAAGCCGCATTTATTCGCTTGTAGAAAACACTGCATATCTAACAATGGGCCGCTTGCTGAACAAGCCGGCTTTGTTTGAGCCGGTGCGGAAAAACCTGGAAACGACGTATTATTATTCGGAGCCCAACGGCGACCTGGTGGCAAACGATTCGCGCAGGCAAGATCAGTATGCATTTATGCGCCCCGATCCTACTGTGTCGTTGAACATTGTAAACTATTACTTGCTTTACCGCTACATGGCAATAAAAGACAACAACAATTTTTTTGCGGCCATTGCTAAAACGATAGAAGGGTTGAAAGGCTTCGAAGAAATTGTATTAAACCGTGCGTTAATTTCTTTCCTGGAAGAACCACTTTTACAAAAAGAATTGCCTGCTCCAGCAGCGCTTGCGGTGAATTACGAAAAGTTGTTTGCGCAATCCCACCTTTTGCGCATAAGACGTAACAATACAACGACAACATTTTTCGGTGGCGTGGATTGGCCCTTAATCATTGCTTCGGGTCATTCAAGCAGTCCCGATTTTTTTGCTTATCGCAAAGGCGTTGCCGTTTTAAAATACTTGCGTCTTTCCACTGCCTTTTTTAGCACCGGTTATTTTTACAGCGAGGGATTAAAGAAGATTGAAAACGGTTACCAACTGCACAAAAAATTATCCGTGCCGTATTATCAGCCCTTGCCAAAAAATCTTCGAAAGGCAAACGGCGATTACGAACTTTCAGAAAGCATTGACCACCGCTTTTGGAACAAGATGGATTTCAGTCACCGCCCGGTTAGCAACGTAAAAACATTGGACACAACCGTAACCCTGACGGAAGCAAACGGGAAGGCCGAATTGACCTTTGATGTGCAAGGACAAGCCGGCGTAAATGTTACCATTGAACTTTGTTTTGGGCAAGGCGGAACACTCAGCGGCGTTGCAGCGGCGGAAGACGGAAATTATTTTTTGGAAAGCGGTTATGGAACTTATGAATTTGACGGCGACAAAATTTCGTTTGGTCCCGGCGTGACGAAACACAAATCAATTGCAAATTTGGAAGGTGAACGATACAGCACACATTTCGGCAGCCTACGCACAAACGGCCTGCATGTATACCTGACCGGCGTAACGCCGTTTGTTCACAAACTGAGCTTTTCGTAAAGTAAGTGTAATATTGAGACAATGCACTATGCTTTTGGTTTCTCCATGACTGGCAAGTACGGAATATCCAATGAGCCAATATCTCAATATCCATTTTAAATTGCTGCATGAATTCTTTAAAACCTGCCGACTACGTTGTCTTCTTTGTTTATTTTATTGCTGTATCAGCTTATGGTTATTACGTTTATCGAAAGAAAAAAGCGGCCGTCACCGACACAAAAGACTTTTTCCTGGCGGAAGGTTCGTTAACGTGGTGGGCCATCGGTGCTTCGCTGATTGCGTCGAATATTTCGGCGGAGCATTTCATCGGCATGTCAGGTTCGGGCTTTGCGTTGGGACTTGCCATTTCTTCTTACGAATGGATGGCCGCAGCCACGCTGATTCTCGTAGCGGTTTACATCATCCCGGTTTATTTAAAAAACAGGGTTTACACCATGCCGCAGTTTTTGTCCATGCGGTACAACGATACGGTGAGCACAATTATGGCGGTGTTTTGGTTATTGGTGTACGTCTTCGTTAATCTTACGTCCATTATTTATTTAGGAGCGTTAGCGGTGTCGTCCATCACGCCTATTTCCTTTGAATGGTGCATTGCCGGCCTTAGTGTGTTTTCCGTTATTGTTACGCTTGGCGGCATGAAGGTGATTGGTTACACCGATGTTGTGCAAGTGGTGGTGTTAATCATCGGCGGATTGGTAACAACTTACCTGGCGCTTTCGCTGCTGGCTGATAAATTTGGCTTTCACGGCGACATCTTAAAAGGCCTCGGCGTGTTGCGAAAAGAGGCACCTTCACATTTTCACATGATCTTTCACAAAGGCGATAAATATTATCCCGAACTGCCTGGTCTTTCGGTGTTAATCGGCGGCATGTTGATTAACAATCTTGCTTATTGGGGATGCAACCAGTACATCGTGCAGCGGGCACTGGGCGCCGATTTGCACACGGCACGCAAGGGAATCATTTTTGCCGCTTTTTTGAAATTGCTGATACCGGTGATTGCCGTGTTGCCCGGCATTACAATGTACGTGTTGCACCAAAACGGCTTGTTTCAGCAAGAGATGAGCGATGGCGCTGGTGCCTTAAAACCCGATCACGCTTATCCCACACTGATGAACCTTTTGCCAGCAGGCTTGAAAGGCGTTGCTTTTGCGGCGTTAACCGCGGCCATCGTGGCTTCGCTAGCGGGAAAATCAAACAGTATTTCCACCATCTTTTCGCTTGACATTTATAAAAAATATTTCAACAAAGAAGCCTCCGATGCAAAAGTCGTACGGGTAGGAAGATGGGCCGTGATTCTTTGTATGTTGATTGCGGCCTTGGTAACACCCGCTTTAAAATCACTCGATCAGGCCTACCAATTTATCCAGGAATACGTAGGCTTTTTTTCGCCGGGTGTACTGGCTATTTTTTTACTGGGCATGTTTTGGAAACGAACAACATCCGGTGCGGCGTTGGCCGGTGCACTGCTTACCATCCCGATTTCAACGGCGTTGAAATTTTTACCGCGATGGACGAGCGGCGCTTTTCCTGATTATCCTTTTTTAGACCGCATGACGATAACTTTTTTTGCCATCGCCTTGCTTATGATCGTCATTAGCCTTTCGAAACGAAGAAGCGAAAAAGACATTCATTCTATGACAATCGAAAAATCCCTGTTTAAAGTATCACCTGATTTTATTGTTCTTTCCGTGATGATATCGGGAATATTAGTGGCTTTGTACACAATATTTTGGTAAGTAAATTTTCAGCGCCTAAATTTTATTTCAGACTTAATGATAAGAGGCATGATTTACCGCAAAATGATTTACATTCTTTGCTTTTCGGTGTGGTTGTTTAATGCGGGAACAACCGCATTTGCACAAATGCAAAGAAGCAATACACCGGAAAAAATTTTTGACATTACAGCTTATGGCGCTGTAGGCGACGGTAAAACCGACGATGCGATGGCCATTCAAAAAACGGTTGATGCCTGCAATGCAGCTGGCGGCGGGAAAGTGCTTGTTCCTTCAGGGCATGTGTTTTTAACGGGGCCATTTCATCTCAAATCCTTTGTTGATTTACACGTGGCCGGCAACGCAAAATTGCTAGCCAACCCCGATGAAAAAGTTTACACGCAAAGTGCGTTTCGTGCTAACAAAGGCGAAGGAACGGTTTGGATTTACGGTGAAAACTTAGAGCAACTCGCTATCAGCGGCAGCGGTGTAATTGATGGCAACGGCATTGCATTCATGGGTGCGGAACTGGACGACAGTTATGAATTGAAACCCTTCAACGTTGTTGATCCGCGTCCACACGTACTTACCATTGTTGGCGGCAAAAACATTCGCATCACAGATCTCTCCATTCGGAACTCGGCCTATTGGACGGTTCACCTGGTGGGTTGTAACGATGTCGCTGTTTCCAACCTGACGTTATTAAACAGTTTGAAAGTGCGCAACAGCGACGGCATTGACCTGGACCACAGTAAAAACGTGCGCATCACCAATTGCTACATCGAAAGCGGCGACGACTGCATCTGCCTGAAAAACCGCCGTGAGTACGAAGAGTTTGGCCGCTGCGAAAACATAACGGTTTCGAACTGCACAATGACTTCTCGTTCCTGCGCCATTAAAATCGGCAGCGAGAATATGGATACCATTCGGCAGGTCGTATTCAACAATTGCATCATTAAAAAAAGCAACCGTGGTGTGGGCATTCAGAACCGCGACGAAGGCGTGGTGAGCGATGTGATTTTTTCCAACATGCTCATTGAATCGCAATTGTTCTCGGATGTTTGGTGGGGCAAGGCCGAACCGATTTACGTAACGGCTTACCGCCGTGCGCCGGGAAACAACAAAGATGCAAACTGGCGTTTTGCCAAAGGACAAACAGAAGGAAAAGTAGGATTGGTTTCAAATATTTTTTTCAGCAACATCAAATGCAGAAGCGAGAACGGAGTGTATGTGAGCGGCGAATCGGCAGATAAAATTTCGAATATTTCTTTTGACGGCGTTGACGTCTTCATCAACAAGACAACGCAGCATCCCGGCGGGGTTTACGACCGAAGGCCGAGCGAAGCGGAAGGCATGGTAAAAGGAAGAACCTCGGGGTTTTATCTTGATAAGGCAAACAACATTATCATCCGAAACAGTTCCGTGCAATGGGGTCTAAACCCGCCAATGTATTTTGCACACGCCCTGGAAACACACGGCGTTAATGGTTTGAAGCTTTTCAATTTTGATGGCGCATCCGCCTTCCCAAACAAGTGGAAAGCGCAGCAGAATTACCCGGCAACTTCGAAATAAATCCTGTCAATCTTGCGCAGCATTTTCCTGACGAAGACTGGTTTTGCAAGCAATGTTTCAAAAGCTCAATAATGAACAGAACGTACAAGAGTGCGACGCAACAGAAGTTCAATAGTGGCAATGGCGCTTGGTTCATAAAAAAATTTGCGGTCTTTGTTGCGGTTGTTTTTTCAATAAGCAACATTTCTGCGCAAGGCTTGTTGAAGTATGTTCAGCCACTGTCGGGAACAGCACCTTCTACCACAATCAGTGCGGCCAAACACAGTGAAGCTGGCAGCGAACAAAACGCCAATACCATTCCTGCAGTATGCTTCCCTTTTGCCATGACGCAATGGACACCGGAAACCAAAACGACTGAAACCAAATGCATTCCGCCGTATGATTACCGCGACCGTTTGCTGACCGGCTTTCGGGGCACGCACTGGATTAGTGGATCGTGCATGCAGGATTATGGCAGCGTTACCATTGTACCGGTTGTAGGAAAGCTTAAAACAAAGGCGAGCGAATGCGCCATTCCGTTTTCGCACAAAGATGAAGCAGCCACGCCGGCTTCTTACAAAGTTGATTTGCCCGCCGCACATTTAACTGCTGAACTCAGTGCCACGGCCCGTTGCGGCCTTGTACAATTCACCATGCAACAAGATGACAGTTTGTATGTGCTCGTAATTCCAAACAGCGACAGAGGCGAAGGCTTTGTGCAAATCAATGCGGCAAAAGGCGAGGTTTGGGGCTACAATCCGGCGCACCGCATTTACCAGGGCTGGGGCGAACCGGCCGGTTTCAACGGTTGTTTTTTTATGAAGATTGAAAAAACGATTGAAAGCCGCGGCGTGTTCAGCAGCGAAGGCATTTTTCAGAACGACAGCATGGGTAACGCAAAGAGTTTGGGTGCTTTTCTTGGATTCAAATTAAAGAAGGGGGAACGCTTGTTAATCCGTATTGGCACTTCGTTTACAAGCATTGAAGGAGCGCAACGAAACCTGCAAAAAGAAAACGCTTTCGCCAGTTTTGATGAAACGGTAAGCAAAGCAAAAGCGGTTTGGGAAAAAGCCTTATCGCAAATAAAAGTTGAAACGGGCAACGAAAGAGAGAAGCGCATTTTTTACACGGCGCTTTATCATTCCTTTCTTCACCCGCGGTTGTTTAATGACGTTGATGGACGCTATCCAAGGTTTGCGGGAAAACACCAATTTGAAACAAAAAAGAAGGGGAATTATTACGATGATTTCTCAATGTGGGACATTTACCGGGCACAGTTGCCGCTGCTCGAAATTTTACAGCCAGGTCTTGTCAACGACTTTGTACAATCCATGATTTTAAAAGGACAACAAGGTGGCTGGCTTCCCATTTTCCCCTGCTGGAACAATTACACGGCGGCCATGATCGGTGATCATGTGACAGCTTTTATTGCTTCGGCTTACAACAAAGGCATTCGCGATTACGACGTGAACGAAGGCTATCGCCTCATGCGGCAAACTGCTTTTGATCTGCCTTCCGCATCAGATTATAAAAACGGGAAAGGCCGGCGTGCACTAACATCTTATTTGCATTACGGTTATATTCCTATGGAAGACAGCGTACCGGAAGCCTTTCATAAAAAAGAACAAGTAAGCCGAACGCTGGAATATGCTTATGATGATTACGCCTTATCGGTAGTCGCTAAGGCGCTGAACAAAACAGGCGATTATCAAAAACTAAAACAGCGTTCGCTTAATTATAAAAATGTTTTTGATAAGTCGGTTAATGCTGTGCGTGGCCGTCATGCCGATGGTTCGTGGGCTTCGTCTTTTCATCCCGATGTACGCGAAAGCTACATTACCGAAGGCACACCGCGGCAATACACGTTTTATGTGCCGCAAGATGTGCCCGGGCTGGCTGCGTTAATGGGCGGACAAAAAGCGCTTGAAAAAGCATTGGACAGTTTGTTTGAGAAAGGCGAATACTGGCACGGCAATGAACCGGGTCACCAAATTCCCTTTTTGTACAACTACACCACTTCACCATGGAAAACGCAACGCACCGTGCAAAAAATTTTAAGCGAAGAATACGGTGATGGTCCGGGTGGTTTAAGCGGCAACGACGACGCAGGCCAGATGAGCGCCTGGTACGTGTTTGCTTCGCTTGGCTTTTACCCGGTTGATCCGGTGTCAAACTTTTATGCGCTTTGCACACCAATTTTCGACAACGTTGTGCTGCGCCTGGAAAACAGAAAAAATTTTCGAATCGTTTGCCACCGCAAAAAGCCAAACGCAATCTTCATTCAAAAAATAACGCTCAACGGGAAGTCTTACAACACAAAATTTTTGTCGTACAGCGACGTTGTAAAAGGCGGCTTGCTGGAAATCTATTTGTCAGACACCCCTACCAAATCTGACTGAGATTCACTTCAGTTGCATCAAAGAAATTATGACTTTACGCTGCGCTTCCTTACCGATGACCTGTGTTTTTTAGACCATTGCAGAAAATAAAATCGCCCGTGAGAACACGGGCGAGGACTGCTTTATGCTACATGAGAAAATGAAGAGACGTATGGTTAAAATTTCAACAGGCCTGGAAGGATGCCCGGCTTTACATCGTTTAAATCAATCCGGGGCATCTTTAACGCAAGGGTTTGTTCACCCTCTTGTTTCGCCTCGCTCCGTTGCAAGAAGACCGCTGCGTTCAGCGCAATCATCAAGATCAAAACAAAGGCAATTAACTTTTTCATTGCTGGCTGTTGTAAAACAAAACTAAGCGTTGCGGAAGCGGAAATCAATCGCATAAATATGTGTATTTGAATTCGCGGATAAAACAAAAGAGCCGCTCCAAGCGGCTCTGGTGCATCGGCAGTTGGTTGGTCGTGTAAAAATTTAAACAATCTTGTTTTTAAAAGCTTTGGCCACGGCTTCGCTCTTGCTGTTCACGTGGAGCTTTTCGTAAATTTTTTTAATGTGGCTTCGCACCGTATCAATGGCAATGAACATTTCCGAAGCGATCATTTTGTAACTGTAGCCGTCCACCAGCAATTGCAGCACCTGCTTTTCGCGGTCGGAAAGATTGTAGTCCTCGCCTTGGCGATTGTTCATGCCGGCAAACATCTTTAACACCTGCGTGGCAATCGAAGCCGTCATGGGTGCGCCCCCGGTAGCCGCTTCGGCGATGTATTCAAGCAGGCGGGCGGGCGGCGTTTTTTTCAAAACATAACCGTTAGCGCCATTCGATATGGCCTGGAAAACATTTTGGTTATCGTCAAACACCGTGAGCATCAAAATTTTTACGTCGTCGTTTACCGCCCTGATTCTTTTTAACCCTTCGATGCCGTTCACACCCGGCATGTCAATGTCCATTAACACAACGTCGGGGGAATAGGCTTCTACTTCACCTACTACGTTTTCGCAGTTTTTAAAAGCGGCCACTACCTCAAAACCATCCGATCCGCTTATGAGCATCGTGAGGCCTTCACGGAGCTGCGGATTGTCCTCGTATAATAATACTTTAATCATGTGCCGTCTGTTGGTACAAAAATACAGTTCGCATACGGCCGCAACAATCACATAAACGTGTGCATTAGGTAAAGAGGATTTCAGTCAAAGCCGCGAAGGAACAAAGTCGCAAAGAGATATGTTATAGCCGGCTTCAGTAACTCTGTTCATCCTCTCTTGCGTCGCACTCTTGTACGTTCAGGATTCTATTCAGCCTTCGCGCAACGACGGCAGCAATTAAAAGACCCTGCATCGTAGCCCGTTGCCCAATAGCAAACAAAGCGTACAAGAGTGCGACGCAAGTAAAGCTTAATGGATAGGCGAACCTCCGTTCATTAAAATATCTTGTATGAATCTAAGGGGAAGAAATTATTCACGCACAGCAAGCCAACCACAAACTTTAAAATCCTCTTCCGCCGGTAACCACTTTAAACACACCGGGCGCAAAGCGGCGCAGCAGCGCACCGGCGCCAAGGCAAAAAAAGTAAACCAGCGTAGGCGCCGCGAGGTAAGTAAAAAAACGGCAGAACTGGAACGAGTGGAAATAAATAAAAAACAGGTTGGTTACAAAGGAGAGCAGCGGAATGTGAAAGCCGTAAATAAAAAACGAATAATTGGTCATGTGTATAAACCAGCGCTTGCTCATGCACCATCGTACGACTTTGTCAAGGCTGAACCAAACGGCCAGCACGCCGGCTACCGTAGCGCAGGCATATAACAACATTAACGTCCACTGAACCGGTAGTGTAAGCGCATCAAACTCAAAAGCAACAAAGGTTTTGATGATGCAAATGCCGATGAAAACGAGCCAGTTTAAAAAAGGACTGTACCACTCGGGTTTTCGTTCAAGAGGAAAAGAACGCTTTTGCAGGTAGATGCCCGCTGCAAAAAAGAACATGCCCTGCCCTTCAATTAAAGGAGCATTGTAAAAGCTTAGCCACAGCACGCCAAGCACGATGAACGTAGGAATCGGAAATTTTGTAACGCCCCATTTAAAAACCGGGTAAAGCAAATTATAAACAAACAGGCTGCGAATAAACCACAACTGAAACGATACCGGCGCAACCAGCCAGCGGTACAAAATTCCGCCCCAGCCAATTTTTTCGTAAGGACGGTTGTCGCCCAACTGGTCGAGGGCCGCGTTTTGTACCGCTTGAGACGTTACCGGAAAACGCTGCCAGAGATAAGTTACCGCAAGACCAATTGCGCTCCAAACAAAAAAAGGAATCATCAGCGTTACAAAACGCCGTTTGGCACGTTGGCCGTAAGGCCGCTTGTCCTGGATAGAAAAGATGTAACCCGAAATAATAAAAAGCATCGGTATGCGAAACCGAAGCAAGCCGTTGGCAAAAAGGTATTCCGTAAACGTAGTGAAGGTGAGTTTCTCATCTACCAAACTAAAAGGCGCGAGGTAACTGACCTGCAAATTATAGCCGTGAACGAAGAGCAGCAAGGCAATGCACACGAAGGTATAGAACCGGAACTTCTGGCTAAGAAAGCGGTGCATGTTGGCTTCGCGGTTTACCGCAGCCGTCCTTTTGGCCTCTTGTTGAATAAATGCTTTTCGTTTACCTCTTAAAAAAATAGTGATCACAATCTTCGATGGTTTGTTCAATCGTCCGAAACGGCGTAAACGTTTTGTTTTGTTTTTGTGCGGCTACCAAGGTTGGGCGCCTACGGCGCCACAAGCAACCAATCCTCTCCTATCCTTTCTTACCTTATTATTCTTTTTCCTAACTCCTAACTCACATCACCGGCACACTCAATTTCACTTCCGTCCCCTCCCCGTCCGCGGACCGAATGCGTAGCCGGCCGTGCACGCCGTCGGCTCTTTTTTTCATGTTGCCCAAACCGTTGCCGCTGTCGGCCTTGGCCACGTCAAAGCCGGTTCCGTTGTCTTTAATGGTAAACATAAGTTGCTTGTTTTGCACGGCCACGTTTACTTTCACGCTTGTCGCTTTTGAATACTTAGCGGCGTTGTTCAACGCCTCTTTAAAAATCAAAAAGAAATCGCGGCGGGCTTCCATGTTCAATTTCACGTTGAAGACTTCGTCTTCCACCACAAATTGAAGGGAAATGTCTTTTGCTTCCAACACACCGGTGGCAAATTCCCTCATGCGGGCTGTTACACGCTGCATGGTGTCGTTGCTGGGTTTAATGCTCCAAACAATGTCGTCCATCGCTTCCATCATGCGCTGGCTGTTGTCACTGATCTTGCTGATATAACCCGCCGTTTTTACCGGGTCGGTCGTCATCTTGCTTTTTGCCATTGCGCTCAAAATGTTGATGGTGCTTAACGTGCTGCCCATGTCGTCGTGTAAATCTCTGGCTACGCGGTTACGAATTTTTTCCACGGCCAGCAAGCGGTTCACTCTTTCGCGGTGCAAAAAATAAACAATAAGGATGAGCAAGAAAATCAAGGCAGCCATAAACCACATGCTGCGGTAAAACGGCGGCTTTACGACGATGTGCAACTCGGTAGTGCCTTTCGACCGGACGCCTTCCACGTTCACCGCGTAAACTTTAAATGTATAGCGGCCGGGAGGCAATAAAGAATAGTTGTGAAAATAAACGCCATCAGCAGCCTGCCAATCCTTGTCAATGCCTTCCATTTTAAAATAATAAGTCAGCCGGTCACGTTGCTGGTAGCTGAGCGAAGAAAAATAAATGCTGAAAGAAGTTTGATCGGGCGAAAGCTTAATGTGCGGAAGTTGCGTCAGCGAATCAACCGGTATAAACTGGTTGAAGATTTTAAAATCTGTGATTACGGCGTCGGGCGGTTCGCTTGAAGTAACGAAGAGTGAAGGCTTGAACATCATCAACGCATCGCCACCGGTAAAAACAATGTAACCTTTTTGGGTGCGGTAATCTGCATCGGCAGTTTGTTCAGCAAGGGTTATACCGTCTTTCCGCCCATAGGTTGTAATGCGGTTGTTGTAAGGATTGTAACGCGAAAGGCCGTTAGCCGTTACGATCCACAAAAAACCGTCGCCGTCCATGCGAAGACGGCGCACGCTGTTCGACGGCAGCCCGTCCTCAAAACGAAGCAGCGTAACCGTACCGGAATTTTTGTTGATAAAATTGAGCGCACCGGCACCAAAAACAATTATGCTGTCGTTCAATTGCTCAATGTCACTTCCGGAGTTACCGTAAAGATGCGGCGCCGTTTCTTTTGTAAACTGCCGCACAATGCGGCCGCTTTGCGGCTCCACTTCGAACAAACCTTTTCCTTCCGTTGCCAGCCACAATTCGCCTTGCCGGTCGGTAAAAATTTTATAAATGATGGTACCAATCTCCTGCACAACAGTGAAAGCCCTGCCGTCCCATTTTACCAGTCGTCCGCTTTGGGTGCCCAGCCAAACGTTGCCAACCTTGTCTTCGGTTATGTACCGGATGGTGGACATGCCACAAGCCGGCGGCAACAAATACTGCGTGGTTTTTTTTACAGGATTGTATTTCAGCAGCACGCCGTGATTGCAGCCAATCCATACGTCGCCGGTACGCTTTTCGTAAAAAAGATTCCAGGCAAGTTTTACCGATGACTTTTGCAAGTCCGGCCAGTTGGCGGGCGGAGGCTTTTGATAAACGGGAATGGGTTTCTCTTTAAATGAAGAGTCAAGCGCCAACACGCCTTTACCCCAGGACGCAAACCACAGTTCACCGTCGGGCAATTCAAGAACGTCGTTGATGTTGTTTTGCTCTTTGCTGTTATCAAACAAATAATTCACAACGCTGTACGTGCCGCTGCCGTAAGATGTAAAATACAAGCCCCGGTCGGTGGCTACCCAAATGTTTCCGTCCCGGTCTTCAATCAACTGGTGAACGGCGTTGTATTGAATGCTGTTGATTCCGTTACCTGCCGTGCTTTTGGTGTAATGAAACCGGCCTTCGTTTGCGTCCCAGTTGTAAAAGACATTCAAGCCATAGATCCACAGGCCCGACCGTTTTGCATCCAGAAAACTGCGGTACTCTGCGTAACCAATGGACATACCGGTAAGACCAATCGTGTCTTTTTGCAGGTAGTTTCTGCCGCTGCTGTCGAGGCAAAACTTTATCTGCCCTTTGGGCGTTTTTACCGGCCAGGCAAAAATCCAGAACCGCCGCTGGCGATCAATGAAAAATTCGGTAGGACGATCCTGCACCTCTTCGTTCATCAACAAGGGAAGGTGCTGCGGGTTGTAGCCGCGATACCACATTTGCCGGCTCTTCCGGTCGTAAACGCACAAGCCTTTTTCTGCGCAGGCAAACCAAACCTGCCCTTTTACAGCATCGTCATACACACCGTTTAAGGTTGGGAAATAGCCCGTCGGAAAAGGGAAAGAATGATCGTCAACAAAAGCGTTTTCCGCTGCTTTAAAATGCAGCACGCCGTAGCGGGAAACGTTCAGGTAAATTTCGCCGTAGGCATCCTTCCACAAAATAAAATCGGTCTTGGCCGGCAGCGGTCGCACCGTTTGAACCGCGAGTTTTTTATAGGAGAAATGTGCAGGGTCAAATACGCCGATTTCGTGCAGGTTGCCAAAATTGAGCAAGAGTTTTCCGCCGGAAAAAGGAATGATTTGCGTGACCGCGTTAAAGGGCATAGCCTCGTTACCGCCAACGCCAAAATGCACAAACTTGCTGCCGTCGAAACGTTGCAATCCATTGGCAGTGCCTACCCACAAAAAACCTTTTTCATCCTGGTACAAACTGTACACGACGTTGCTCGACAAACCCGCGCCATCATCGGTGGTAAACCGCGTGAAAGTGAAGCCCTGCTGGGCCTGCAAAGCCCATCCCGAGCACCAGAATAAAAGAAAGCAGGCAAACCTCATGTGGAGAACAAATCTACTGATTGCGGCCGCTTTGCAAAAGCCTTCGGGTGAAACCACACGAATATGTGATGGAGTGCCAGGAAGAACGGACAATACGCCGACATTTCACCCGCTTATGCGGTTGCAAACCTTTGCGCAACCGGCCATCTTTGCGAAACAATCAAAACAAGCAACAAAAGACCAAAACCTACAACCATGAAAGGAAAACACTTCAACACCACTGCCGTCCTCACCGTTTTATTCGGCAATCGAAAAGAAAAGACAATGCGGACAGAAACATCAAGGCACTTGCCTTTGCTGCACACACGCATGTACAGTAACCGAAAAGAAACGTTTATGGACAAGCAGCCTTTGTACCGCAGCGTCACGGCTTTAATTCATTAACCACGCAACAACCACACAAAACCCAAAACAAACCAACAGTATGAGAAAGGTAATTTTTGCCATCGCAGTGGCTGCATCCTTTGCGGCCACAGCTCAAACAACAACACCACAAGGCTTCGATGCCATGATGCAAAAGCAACAGAAAGAGATGGAAGACATGAAGCCAAAATTCGGCTTTAAAGCAGGCTACAACATCGCGAAGATTAACGGCAAGGCCGCAAATTTTTCGCCCGATACAAAGAACGGGTTTACGGTGGCCGCGTTTTATTCCGCCGGGCCAAGGTCGGGCTTGGGCTACCGCACCGAACTTGTTTTCTCGCGCCAGGGTTTTGAATTTACCGGTGATGGCAAAACAGCAGCGGTAACAAACGATTACATCTACATGCCGCACTTCACAACCTTCGGTATCGGCAAATTTTTCCAGGTGCAGGTGGGCGGACAATTGGGCTATTTGCTAAAGTCTTCGAAAGAAGCACCTTCAGAAACAAAATCGCAAGACATCACCTCGTTTGCCAATCGTCTTGATTACGGCGCTGCTGCAGGCGTAGAAATTTACCCGGTAAAACACCTGATTCTGGGTGGCCGTTACAACATCAGCTTCGGCAATGCCTACAAACGCATGACGGAAAGCAGCACCACCATGCCTTCGCCTTTCCCGCTTCCGTTCAATCCCGATGAAGTAAAAGGCAAGAACGCAGTGATCAATTTCTTTGTTGGCTTTCGCTTTTAACCATCATCAGTAAACCCAAACCTTAACTGTTACGGAACAGAGGGCGGCGAAGAGCCGCCTTTTCTGTTTTATAAACTTTTGTACAACCGCATGTTTCTACTTTATCCGAACCGCTCCTTCAGTCGCAATCGAACGGCAACAGAAGCAGACGTTGTCAAAATCATTTATTGGAGCGGAAAAATCTCCACTCTGTCCCGAAACAACCGCATGGTTTGTTAGTCCTTTTTCGCTAATATTAAGGTGTCATTGCTTTGTTGCATTTCCTTCTCTACTGAAAACAAAAAACGTCTGTTTCCCACCTATAAATGTCCATCCTCTGCAATTGAAAAACCATTCACCGGTGTACCCACTGCTTTTGTTTGATTAAACCTTTTAAGATGCCAAAAGTAAACGTGTTCATTTCATATTCGCACCAGGACAGGGATTACTTGGACAAACTGAAAATCTTCCTGCACGAAAAAACCTGCCCGCTTTTAAACGTGTGGGACGACGGCGAAATTCCGCTTGGTGGTGAATGGAACGAAGTCATTAAAACACACCTTAACGAAGCCCGCATTGTTCTGCTGCTCATCAGCCAGAATTTTTTGATTTCCGATTATATCGAAAGAGTGGAACTGAAAACAGCACTGGAGCGAGACAAACGAAAAGAGTGCAGCGTGATTCCCATTTTTACCCGGCATTGCAACCTCGATAATTATGCGTGGATGCAGTTGCAAGGCCTTCCCAAAGAAATGCGTTTTCTTTCCGACGCCGGCGCCGACATTGACAACCAGCTTTCGCTTATTCAAAAAGACATTAACGATCTCGCCGCTTTACTGCTCACAAACGAAAACATATCCACTTCGCTGGCCAACAACGACGAAAAAAGCGCCAACGCCAAAGTGATCCAGGAACTTACCAGCAAGCGAAAGATTTTTCTTTCCGTTCCCGATGAACCGGAGGCAAGAAAAAAGCGCCAGGAGTTGATCATTCAGGCCGATGCAAAAGTGAAGTACGACGACTGGCCTTACGAGATTATACCGGGGATAAAAGACGTTCAGGAAATAGACAAAATGAGCGCCGAGGAACGCACTGAAAAACTTGCTTTGCAATTAAGCGATGCACTTTACTCGGTGCACATTGTGGCGTCGGAAAACGATTTGAAAGAAGGCATTAACAAGATTCAATACGACATGGCGAAGGGCTTGCATCCCGCGGCAACAAACTCGGTTTTTCGTACTGTCATCTGGTTGTTAAGCGCCGATTTGCTGAGCAAAATAGACAAGGAAATTTGCCAAAACCCGCTCTTTACCGGCAATGATTACGGCGCTTTTTTTGACAAGATTGCAAGCCTTGACGTGGACAAGGAAAAAGAAATTGCCGAACGCAAAAAGGAATTTTTTCCCAACAAGCGGGTGTACATGTATTACGACTTCACCGCCGATCACGACAACGAGTTGCGCATTGACCTCAAAACAAAAATGGAAGAAAAAAATTACTGCGTTCGCTGGAACACGTTTGACGAAGACGGCCAAAAAGAAATCGAGGATTTGGAGGCCTGCGACGGCGCGGTGGTTTTTTACGGCGCCGCTCAGCCCAAGTGGTTTATGGTAAAGCAAGCCAAACTACTTGACATGAAAAACCTTCGTTCCCGCGCCATTTGTCTTGATGAACCGGAGATTCAAAAAAAGTTCAACCGCGACGTGAGCAAAAATGAATTTGTAACCATACAGGGCAAGGCCAATCTTGATGCGGGGCTGAACACCTTTTTAGAACGCCTTCAACCTTAAGCCATGACAAACGAAACCGTGGGAACGGCGCAAAACTTCGACTTTCAACTGGATGAATTTTATTTAGACCTGCAGGAAGACGGACGCAACATTTCCATTCTTTCTCCCGAAGAAATTGCGACCCGCCCCTTCCCCGGCCTGCGTCCGTTTAAAACCTCCGAATTTCAATTGTTCCGCGGCCGCAGCGGCCAGGCCGAAGAACTGATCAAACGCCTAAAACGCAACCGCTTTTTGGCGGTTATCGGCAGTTCGGGAACGGGCAAATCATCGCTCGTTCGCGCCGGTCTTATCCCCGAATTATTCGGCGGCTCGTTGCGCGAAGCCGGCAGCAAATGGAACATCGCCGTTTGCCGTCCGGGGAAAAATCCGGTCGCCAATTTGGCTATTGCTTTGTCGAGCGTTAAAGGCGAGAGCAAGAACAAAGAACTGCTGCACCAAAACTTTGAAACCATTGAGCCTTTGCTAAACAGTTCTCTGTTTGGGCTGTTGGAAGCAAACGAATTTATAAACGACGGAAACGGGAAAGACAATCAAACAAATTTGCTCATCATCGTTGACCAGTTTGAAGAAATTTTTCGCTACGACCGCAAAGACCTCGGCCGTGAAAACATTGAAAACCATTTCGTCAACCTTTTGTTGAAAGCCGCTGCCAACAGTGCCAGCCCGGTTTACGTCATCATCACCATGCGGTCGGAGTTTTTGGGCGACTGTGTGAAATACCGTGGCTTGCCCGAAGCCATCAACGAAGGCCAATATTTGGTCCCAGGCTTGAACCGCACACAATTGAAAGACGTGATTGAAGGCCCTATAAAAGCTGCGGGCAAAAGCATTGCGCCGGGCCTTGTGGAATTGTTGATTAACGAACTTGACGAAGCCAAAGCAAGAGAAAATTTAGACCAACTTCCAATTTTGCAACACGCCCTGATGCGTACCTATCAGGAAGCGACGCGGCAAGGTTCTACCGAAATAAATTACGAGCATTACCGGCGCATTGGCGGTATGGAAAAAGCGTTGGCGAATCATGCCAAAGAAAAGTTTGACGAACTGGGCGACGGCAACGAAAACGACAACGTTTATTCAAAGAAGCAAAAAATTGCCAAGATCATTTTCCAGGCCTTGACCGATGCCAGCACAGACTTAAAAGGCGGACGAAGGCCAACGGAACTAAAAAACATTTACGCCATTGCTACCGCCATTGGCGCTACGCAACGGGAAGTGGACGAAGTGATTGACAAGTTTCGCGACAACGAAACGTCGTTCATCATGCCGCCCATAAACACCGAGTTGCACGACGATTTGATCATGGACATTTCGCACGAAAGCCTGATGCGAAACTGGGATTCGCTAAAGGGCTGGATAGACGAAGAAGTGCGTTACGGAAAGTTTTACCAAAAGTTAAACGAGCGCCGCGAAGAAGAAGGCCAATTCATTCAGGGCAGTTTGTTGGCCGATTTGTTGAACTGGCGCGATAACTATCCGCATAACGCTGCTTGGGCCAGCCGTTATCACGATCTGCCGAAAGGCCAAAACAATGCCGCTGCGCAAGAAGATTTGTACCAGAAAAACCTGCTGTTTTTGCAACGCAGCGAAGAAGCCGCAGTCGCCGCAAAAGATGCCGAAAGAAAAATTATTGCCGAAGAAGAAAGACAGCAACGCGAAGAAGACCTGCGCTTGCAAAAAGAAAAAAGCCGCAAGCGGCTGATGTGGTTTTTAACCTCCGCTTTGCTGGTAGCCATTGGCCTTGTGTTTTGGGCTTTTTCGGAGATGAAAAATGCAGACAGGGAAAGAGAAAAAGCAAAAGCCAACTTCTCGATAGCAGAAGAACAACGCAAACGTGCCGTGGCCCTGAATACCGAATTGGTACGGCAAACAAAAGCCGCCGAAGGTGCACGAGAAGCTGCCGTTGGCTTTGCCAATAAATTAAACATTCAAACGCAGGAGTTGCAAAAAAAGAATACCGCATTAAACTATCAAAAAGGCATCATTCAGCAGAAGAGCATTTTGCTTGCGCAAAAAAGTGCGGAACTGGAACACAAAAAAATTGAACTGGAAAAACATCTGGCCGAAGGATGGCTTCACGGCCGCGAATTTTATACGTCCAAATCCACAAGCGCCAAAGAAAAAGACGCCATTGTTCCTTACTTGTTTACACAACCACTCAGCGAAGTGCGGATTGATTACAAAAAATACATCCGGCAGGATTTGTTGAATGAAGTGGATGCCGCTGTAAAAGCAAGGGATACCTTGCTGGAAGCGCCGGTAACGGGATTGCGCATGGCGAAAGCCGTTTGGGAACGCAACAAAAACCAACCGGTGATGCAGCTCGTTCTTCCCGAGATTTTCAAGAAGAACATTTTTCATGCCGCCAAAATAAACCTGTCGCAGGTTGACTTATTAACTTCCGACCCCTACGCTTACGCCACATCATCCGATGGAACCCGCTTTGGTTTTGCCGACAAAAACCAGATTGTTTTGGGACGTTTTTCCGGCGCTGAACCGGAAATCGAAAACCTGATTGAAACAAAATATGCCTTCTCAAACGGCAAAAGTGAAGAAGCGGAAACATCCATCAATGCCTTGTCGTTTGGAGCCGACAATACCGTTGCGGCTTTAATAAACGACAGCCTCGTGATGCAATGGAAAGGAAAAGAAAAGTCAAGGTTAATCACGCTGCGCGGATCGGAAGGGCTCACGACGTCGGAATTTTCACCCGATGCTTCATCACTTGTAACGGTGATGGAAGATACCGTGGTTCGCGTTTGGCCGGTGAGCAGCGGAAGAAACAACGGCGTTCTTTCTCCCGACACGGTAAAAAATTTCCGCGGTCTGAAGAATTTCCGGCAGGTAATTTTTTCATCCAATTCAAAAAAATTGTTGCTCGTGTTTGACAACGGCTTTGGCATTTACGACCTTGCGGCCAAAACCTTTCAAAAACAATCCGAACGATCCCGCTTTGGTACCGTTGCCAATTTCTCCGGCGACGGACGATTTGTGCTAATGACGGCGGCAAACCAACCCAACGTGCTTTCCGTTTGCAATCCTGAGAACGAAAAATGTTTAGACCTGCGCATTTTTTCATCTGTCAGCGACGACAATTTTTCAACGGCCCGTATAAACGATCTTTCGGTTTTGCCAAACTGGACAAAGCTCCTTGTGAACAAAGGCGGGACGCTTTTACTCTACGAGCGGGAGAACGGCGAAGCCTTGTATTCGGCTTCAGAATCTTATCGTGGCTACAACAACGCCGATTTTCGCAACATGCGCTCCCGCAAGCTTTTCAGCTTTGGCGAAGAAGTGATTAAAGCAAAATTTCTCGACAGTTCAACGGTAATTGCCCTGACCAGTGGCGGCAACACCTACATCTGGAAACTGAAACCGCCTTCTGCTTCGCTTGACGCCGCCTTTGAAGACGTTCGGCCTATCACCGATTTAAGCTTCAAAGAAAAAAAAGAAGAAGGCGAATTAACCTTTAGGCAAATCATGAGCAGCGGCCAGAAAAACTTGTTACAACAAGCCGGTGTTTATTATTCCGATATGGCCCTGAACAACGACACCCTTGCAACGGAAGAAGCAGATAAACTTGCAGACACTGCCAAGCGGATTTACAAACGATTGTCTGAAATTGACTCGGGATTTGCAGGCTATGGTGCGTTGAACAAACTAACAGCGTTGAACGAAAAGTTGTCATCGGACGAACAAGGCAAGCCCCGGCCCGATACGCTTACCCTAATTGAACTCTTGGGAGAAAACACCAAAACAAGAGAACAAATGCTGAAACTCCGGCCCGAAAGCATAGACAACCGTAACCTGCTTTCGCTCGATTACTGGAATCTTTCCTGGCTGTTGAACTTTAAAAAGCGTTATACCGTAGCCATCCAATGCGCAAAAAGAGGCGTTGAGCTAAATGCTGCCAACAACGGCATTTATACCAATCTGGCGATCGCCTATTTATTAAAAGGTGATTTTGTTGCTGCGGAAAAAGTTTATGCTCAATACAAAGACAGTCTTTATGCCGATGGTTCGGGTACGCAGTTTAAGGATTCGTTTTTAAAAGACCTGAACGACTTGCAAGCCGCAGATGTGATTACAAAAGATAACGCTCCTCTTTACAAAGAAATGCTGCGCATCAGAAACGACATACTCAAAGAATCCGACCGAACAAACCCGAAACCAAACAGCAAGATGGGTAAAAACATCAGCCGTCAATGAGCTGCAATTAACGGCATCTGTTTTGTTACTTTTACCGTTTATTGAAAACATGAAGACAATTTTACGCATTGCCCTTGCCCTTTTTTGCTCGATCACCTTGCTCCAATCCAACGCACAATTGACCGTTTTTGGCGGCGTACAACAAACATCGGCGCTGTACAACATTCGCGGTGTTAATCAAGCTACCGAAGCCAAACAAGGTTTCATTGCCGGTGTAGGATTGAAAACGTTGATTGAAGGCCCGGCTTATTTTTCACCCATGCTTTTTTACAGCCAAAAAGGTTACAAGGTTACGTTCGACCGCAAGGCTTATCCGCCAGATACCGGTGCCAAAAACAACAACACCACCATTCATACGCTTGAGCTGGCGCCGCTGATACAATTTAATTTTTCAAAAAAACCGAGCTACGTTTTTTTGCGCATCGGTCCATCCATTGATGTGTCGCTGAGCGGCACAGAAAGCTTTGATTCCACCAACGGCAAGCACATTTCGCAAAAAATGTTTTTTGATTTTGGCGGTTACGGTTATGCCGCGGCTTCGGCTGTCGTGCATTTGGGCTTTCAACACCAGAGCGGCTTTACTGCTTTTGCTTACTACCAGTATGGACTTAGCAATTTCAACAACGCGGATTTTGGCCCAGAGATTTTTCACCGCATTGGCGGCATAGCCGTGGGTTGGAAATTTGGCAGCAAACGGTGATTGAAACTAAGGTTGAAGATTGGAAAGAAGCTTTTGTTCCACGAGAAGAACGAAGACAATGCCCAGCGTATAAGCAAGCATATCGCCCCATTCAAAGGAACTTCCAAGAATGATACGAATGATGTTGTGGTTTTGAAAACCCAGGCGGTTGACAAGATGAAAATACTGCGCCGTTTCAATCGCGTAAGCAAAAAGCAAAACCGTCATTGCGAGCGGCAACGCTGGAATTTTCAAAAAGCTTTTTCCAAAACAATAAAGCAGTATCACAACCAAAAAATCGCCGGCATAGGGCCTGACGAAACGGTCGTGGGCAAAAAGCGCAATGGAAACTTCAACGACAAATAACAAGAAGGTTAAAAGAAAATAGCCAGGCCGGAAGGTTAGCATAAACTGGAGCGCTTAACTTTTTAAACTTTTGTTGTAAGATGCCGATTCACCTTTCGGTATTGAAAGAGATTGCCATTCGTTGTTCTTCATCCATCTTCCCAAATAAACAATCTGCCCCACGTGCGAGCTGTAATGAGCCAGCTGCCGGTTGATGGCGTCAACTACAAGCAATGGCTGCGAACGGATGGTGATGGTTTTCACCAAATCCTCTTCCTGCAAGGATTGCAAAGCGTCCAATACAATACGCCAACCTTCTTCCCACAGCGCCAACAATTGCTCCTTCGAGAGTTGTTGCGTTTCAAATTCAGCGTCACGCTGGCGCCAGGATTTTTCGCCGTCTTCGGTTAAAAAATTTGTCCAGCGACTGAGCATGTTGCCGTGAAGGTGTTGAATGATTACGGCAATATTGTTGGATGCTTCGTTGGGTTGACGAAGCATTTCTTCATCATTCAATTGCGCAAAGGTTTTATCGCCGAGCGATTTGTATTCTTTGAAACGTTTGATGGCGGAGGAAAGAAATTCGGTTGCAAGATTCATGAAACAAAGTTAGGCCCATCCCGACCTTCCCGGTAGGAAGGCCATCAACGCACAAAGCCTCGCCTGCCGGAGAAAGCTATTCATGGTCGTTGAAAAGCAAGGGTCTGTGTTTCGATGGCCTTCCCACCGGGAAGGTCGGGATGGGCCTAATAGCCTTCAGCGTCATCATCTCCCCTGTTGTCGGCTACGGCTTCAAAACTGCCATTGGGCAAAACTTTAATCACTTCGGTGCGGCCGATGCTTCCTCTTTCGGTAACGGTATATCCCATCTTTTGCAAAGCAGACCGCACGGCCGTTGGGAAACTTTTTTCAACAAACACTTCATCGGGCAACCATTGATGGTGAAACTTGGGACCGTACACTGCGTCTTCCGTGCTCAGGCCAAAATCAACAATGTCCACAACGGTTTGAAAAACCGAGGTTGGGATCGTTGTTCCGCCGGGCGTTCCGACGACTAAAAACGGTTTGCCGTTTTGCAGCACAACCGTTGGCGCCATAGAGCTTAACATACGCTTGCCGGGAGCAATGGCATTGGCTTCACCACCCACCGCGCCGTACAAATTGGGCACGCCGGGCTTGGCGCTGAAATCATCCATTTCATCGTTCAAAAAAAAACCAGCACCGCCCACAACCGTTTTGCTTCCGTAAGAATTGTTGAGCGTTGTGGTGACAGAAACACAGTTGCCGTCCTTGTCAATCACACTTAAATGCGTGGTTTGCTCGCTTACTTTTTTTAAACCCGGCTTGGTAATCTGGCTGCTGCCCGCAATGCCCGGACGATAATCTTTCATGCGCTCTTTCAAATAAGCATCATCGGTGAGTTGCACCTGCGGAACCTTGTAAAAATCTGCATCGCCCATGTACTCCGCACGGTCGGCATAAGCGCGGCGTTCAGCTTCCACCATCAGTTGCACAGCGTCCGGCGAATTGTAACCGTAGGTCGCGATGGGTTTATCTTCAATCATCTTCATCATTTGATGCAGTAGCGTGCCGCCGCTGCTCGGCATCGGCATGCCAACAATTGTATAGCCTTTATAGGTAAACTGATGCGGCTCACGCCATTTAGCCGTGTAGGATTTTAAATCGTTCAACGTAATGATGCCGCTACCACGCTTCATTTCTTCTACAATTAACGCCGCTGTCTGGCCTTCGTAAAAACCGGCTGCGCCGTTGTCGCGAATGCGTTTTAATGTATTTGCCAAATCGGTTTGTATCAAAGTATCTCCGGCATTCCATTGTATTCCTTTTTGAAAAGCCGTGGCGGTGGTGTTGTATTTTTTCAACTCCGCCTGCAAACTGTTTAATGACGCGGCTTCTCTTTCGGTAATCACATAGCCTTTTTCGGCAAGGTCAATGGCGGGCTGGATAAGCTTTGCAAACGGAAGCTTTGCGTACTTCATTGTCTCAAACAAACCGGCAATTGTTCCGGGCACACCGGCAGCAAGATGTCCGTTAATGCTTCTGCCTTCGATCACGTTGCCCCCAGCATCAAGATACATATCGCGGCTTGCGGCTGCGGGTGCTGATTCGCGGTAATCAAGCGCCACTGTTTCGCCGTTGCTTCTTCTTCCAACCAAAAAGCCGCCGCCGCCAATGTTCCCCGCATTTGGATAAACAACGGCCAGCGCCAGTTGTGTGGCAACGGCCGCGTCAAAAGCATTGCCGCCGTTTTTCATAACGGCTACGCCGACTTTGCTTGCCAACGGATGAGCCGATGCCACCGCACCATTTGCAACCGTTGCCTTTTTGCTGATGTTGTATTGATAAGGATTGACGGCGCCGTTTGCACCGACGATATTTTTTGTAGTGTGGCAAGAAAAAAGAAGAGCCGTTCCGACGAGAAACAAATAGAATCTTCGCATAGACTGAAGGGGTGATGAATTACAAACTTAATCCCAAAATGAATACGGCTTGCGGCTGTTGCTCCCGATCGGGAACGGCTTCTTTGCAACGCCGCGCATCGTTAATTTGCGCCGCAGCTACGGCGCAAGCAGCACATCAACATTTCCCCTTGTCCGTATTCTTTGAGGCGTTGGAAATTTCATCCTTCGTTACTTTTAATTAAAACCACGCGTATGAAACCAGTTAGCCAGCTTCCCTTGCGAACACTGTTCTTCGTTTCTTTCTTTCTTGCCAGCCTGTTTTCTTTAGCACAAAACGTTACGGTAAGAGGCGCGGTAAAGGACGCCAACGGCCAGGCTTTGTCCGGTGCTTCGGTAACGGTACAAGGTGCGTCAAAAGGCACGGTGGCAGATAACAGCGGCAATTATTCGCTTTCGCTTGCACCGGGTAAATACACCCTTGTGGTTACGTACGTAGGCTACCTCACGCAGCGCACCGACGTTACGGTAGGGCAATCGGGAGCGGTGCAGGATTTTATTTTGGCCGGTGCCGGTGAATTAAACACCGTTACGGTTGTTGGTTCGCGCAGCGTGGCCCGCACAAGAACAGAAACACCCGTTCCCGTTGATGTGATTCCATTAGCGCAAGTAGTGAACGAAATTGGGCAAGTGGACCTGAACCAGATCATGAATTACATAGCCCCGTCTTTTCAATCGGCAAGGCAAACCATCGCCGACGGAACCGATCACTTAGACCCTGCACAATTAAGAGGTCTTGGAACAGACCAGGTTTTGGTGTTGATCAATGGCAAACGCCGTCACCAGGCCGCACTGGTAAACGTAAACGGAACGGTGAACCGCGGGCAAACCAACACGGACCTCAGCGCCATTCCGGCTACGGCCATTGAGCGGATTGAAATTCTTCGCGACGGCGCTTCGGCGCAATACGGTTCCGACGCCATTGCAGGTGTCATCAACATTGTATTGAAAAGGAGAACGGGTTTACTTGAAGCCAGCAGCAGCTATGGCTTTTACGATACAAAATATCCAAAGAACTATGCGCTGTACAAGATTCAGGGCAAAAGCGATGACCCTAACGTGAGAGTAACCGACGGCGGAACCTTTCAGGGTTCGCTTGGTTATGGCTTCAACATTGGCAAAGGTTATTTGACGCTGAACGGCGAATACATCAGCCGCGAGGCCACCAACAGAACGGGCACGTACACGGGTCAAATTTTTCCCAGCGTAAACGGACAAAACCGCGATGATTCCATTATGAATGGCCGTGGCATTAACCGAAACACGTTTGACATCAGGGCTGGTAACTCGCAAATGAAAGGCGGCGCCCTGTTTTACAATTTTGCTTTGCCGGTAGGCAAGAACGGTGAGGTTTATGCCTTTGGTGGCTACAGCAAAAAAGACGGCAACTCCGCCGGCTTGTACCGTTATCCGAGTAGCGTTGTTCTGGCATCGAACGCGGGCAAATATGCTTCGAATGTGTTTGCCATGTACCCCAACGGTTTTCTTCCCAACATCAATACAAAGATTGCCGACTTTTCAACCGCCGTTGGTTATCGTACAAAAATTAAAGGATGGAATTTTGACATCAGCAACAGCTTTGGCCAAAACACGTTTGATTTTGGCGTAAGCAATTCCGTTAACTACTCGCAATTTGCTGTTAACTCAAGCCCGCAAACAACCTTCGATGCCGGCGGCTTGAAGTTTTGGCAAAACACCAGCAATGCGGACGTTGCCAAGAGATATGATGTGTTGCGAGGACTGAACGTGGCCGCCGGTCTTGAATACCGCATTGATGCTTTCGGCATTCGCAGCGGCGAAGAAGCCTCGTACAAAAACTACGACGTACCGTCGGGTGTTGGTCCGGGCGCACAGGTTTTTCCCGGTTTTGTCAACACCATCGGCGATACGAAAACACGCAACGCAAAAGCCGTTTACGTAGATCTTGAACAGGATTTTACAAAAGCATTCTTGTTAACGGGAGCTCTCCGCTATGAGAATTACAGCGACTTTGGCTCGACCTTTAATTACAAATTCAGCACGAGAGTAAAAGTGGTGGATTGGTTCAATCTCCGCGGTTCGGTTAGTACCGGTTTTCGTGCACCGTCCATGCAGCAGAAGTATTATGCAAAGACCAACACTTTGTTCATTACGCAAGGCGGAAGCTTAACGCCGGTACAGGCCGGAACCTTTACCAACGACAGCCCGCTAGCCGGATTGCTTGGCATTCCAAAACTGAAACAGGAAACAAGCCAAAGCTATTCGTTTGGCTTTACCGCAAAGCCTTTCAGCGGTTTTGAACTCACCTTTGACGCCTACCAGATTGACATTAAAAACCGCATCATTCTTACCAACAATTTCAACGGCAACACCAGCGCACAAATCAAACAAATTCTGGACGCACAAGGTGCTACTACGGCCAACTTTTTTACCAATGCCATTGATACTAGGGCGAGAGGTTTTGAAGCCGTGGCTTCTTACAACAAAACCTTTTTGAAGAAGCATTCCTTGCGCACGGTATTGGCCCTCAACATTACCGACAACCAGGTAAAAAAAGACGCAGCCGGCAAGCCGATTATTCACGCTTCGGATATTTTGGTCAACGGCGGACAATTGGGAAACTATTTCAGCCGCGAAGACCAAAGCCGCATCGAAGTGGCCAATCCAAAAGACAAATTGAGTTTATCGTTTGAATACAAGTACAGCAGGTTCGGAGCCATGCTCCGGTTTGTGCATTTTGGGGTGGTTCAATATCTTGATGCCAGCACGACGCCGATTGCTAACGCTTTTGACAACAATACACTGGAAAGTCTCGACCAGGATTTCTCGGCAAAAACAGTTACGGATCTTTCGCTTTCTTACGACGTTTTAAAATCTTTGCGTCTCACAATCGGTGCAAACAATTTATTTGACGTTTATCCCGATGTACAAACCCACAGCAGCAACCAAAGCCTTGGCCGTTTTGTGTACAGCCGTCGGGTACAACAGATGGGCTTTAACGGCGCTTATTATTTTGCACGTTTGAAACTGACATTGCCCACAGGCAAATAATCTGCTTTTGCAACCGTAAACAAAAAGCCGTCGCAAAACGACGGCTTTTTGTTTTGAGAAGCTTATTTGTACCGGGCATAAATTTCGCCGGCCTTTACTGCGCAATGTCGTTCGTTACTTCGACGTTTAGCGTTCGCTGTTCATCTGTTCCATTGTTCTTTCCACTCCATGCCCACAACAAAAATGCGGGCATCGCTTTCCCCCAGCTTTGCACATCGTGCCGTCCGTTTTCGTAATTCACGTAACGAATATCTTGTTCTTGTTTATAACCCAAACGCTCCAGTTCTTTTATCAGGTCAAGCGTATCGTCAATGGAATCAATAATGCCGTTGTTATTGCGGTCGGCGGTTTCGTCTTGAGAGCCGGTCATGAAATAAAAACGCAAGTTCGGCTGGTGTTCGCCGTTGCGGATTTGCTGGTGCATGATGCGGTGTTGGTTATCGTCGTAACCTTCGCCCACATCTTTACTGCGCCACCAAAACGAACCGGAAAAAACACCAACTGTTGAAAACAATCCGGGATGATTCCAGGCCGTGTCCAATGCGGATAACCCGCCAAGGGAAAAACCCGCGATGGCTTTTTCTTGGAAAGCATCAACGCGGTATTCTTTATGCAAAAACGGGATCAATTCGTCAACGATAAATTGCTGGTAAGCCTTTGACCGTTTGCCACGCCCCGCGTAGTCCAAAACGTTGGCCGTTCCGTATTCATCGCGGCGGTATTTGTTGCAATGAAGCCCCACGCAAAGCAGCGGCGCAATTTGTCCCGACGACAAAAGGCCATCAAGCGTTGGTGCAAAAGGCATGTCTTCCAAATCCTGTCCGTCGTTGATGATGAGCAACGAAAGTTCTGAAGGATCAGAAATGTTTTTGGGAAGGTAAACGTCGGCAATGACGTAGCGGTTTAAGTGCAAAGAAGCTACCGCACGTTGTTCTACAAGGATAGTGGATAAATTTTGAAGAAGCATAAGGCCAAATATAGGCGCGGACTTTGCGAAACAAAAATTTGCAGGGTCAAAACTATTTTTTCGGCTTTGTTTTATATTGTACTTTGAAGGCATTGATCAGGACATTAAACATCTTACCATGAAAAAGATCGGCATCTTGTTTGGCCAGGAACGCAGCTTTCCAATGGCTTTTATTGAACGGGTAAACAGCAAAGGCATTGACGGAATTGTAGCAGAACCGGTACGCATTGACAAAGTAGTGCAGGGCGAGCCCGCAGGTTACGCGGTTATCATTGACCGGATTTCACAAGACGTACAGTTTTACCGGACCTTTTTAAAAAACGCGGCGCTTACCGGCACAGCCGTCATCAACAATCCTTTTTGGTGGAGCGCCGACGATAAATTTTTCAACAACTGCCTGATGACGCAGGTCGGCGTACCCATTCCAAAAACCGTCATCCTCCCCTCTTACGAAATGCCTACGGATACAAAACCGGAATCTTTTTCCAACCTTGCGTACCCACTGGATTGGGAAGGAATTTTTAATTACGTGGGCTTTCCGGCTTACATGAAACCTTATGCGGGCGGCGGTTGGAAGAACGTTTACAAGTTGCATGACAAAGATGATTTCTATGCCAAGCATGCAGAAACCGGACAACTTGTGATGTTGCTACAGGAGGAAATTATTTTTGAAGAGTATTACCGTTGTTATTGCATTGGCGGCAAGCATGTACGCATCATGCCTTACGAACCGCGCAACCCGCATCATCTGCGTTATCAGGCGAATTTCTCTCCTTCACCTGAACGGCACAAATTGATGGAGGACATTGTTCTCCGTATCAATAAATATTTGGGTTACGATTTTAATACGGTTGAATTGGCGCTGCGCGACGGCGTTCCTTACGCCATAGATTTTGGCAATCCCGCTCCCGATGCGGAACGCAGCGGCGTGGGCGAAGAAAACTTTGAATGGGTAGTAGAAACCGCGGCCAATTACGCCATTGAAAGAGCACAGGCGCAAAAAGACGGCGCGGACAATTTAACCTGGGGCGAGTACGTGAAACGCGGTGCGGCAAAACAACCGTTGGCATAATGAGTTTGTGGTTTGTGGTTCACGTGACGAACACTGAAGGTTTCACTTTTGTAATTTGTTTAAAACAAAAGCGAAACAAAAATCAACACGAAACCACCAACCACAAACCACCAACCACAAACCTCAAACTTTTACATGGCGAACCTGAATTATAAAACCTTCACCCTCGGCGTAGAAGAAGAATACATGGTGATGGACCCTGCAAGCAAGGAACTGAAAAGTCACGAGCAAAAGATTGTGCAGGAAGGACAAAAGATGATTAAAGACAAAGTAAAAGCCGAGATGCACCAGGCCGTGGTGGAAGTGGGCACGGACATTTGCGCAGACATTGAAGAAGCACACCGCGACGTAAGCACCTTGCGGAGGACTATTTCCGACATTGCCGGCAGCCTTGGTTACGCAATGGGTGCAGCCGGCACGCATCCTTTTAGTCATTGGGAAAGCCAACTCATTACCGACCACGTTCGCTACAATGAAATTGTGAATGAGTTGCAGGAAGCCGCCCGCAGTAATTTGATTTTTGGCTTGCACGTACACGTGGGCATGGAAACAAGAGAGATGGCCAATCACATTGCAAATTCAACACGGTATTTTTTACCGCACGTATATGCACTCAGCACCAACTCGCCTTTTTGGGAAGGACGCAAAACAGGTTATAAATCTTTTCGCACAAAAGTCTTCGACAAGTTTCCCCGCACCGGCATTCCCGAAGCTTTTGAAAGCATAGAAGCCTACGACAATTACGTGAAGTTGTTGATGAAAACAAACTGCATTGACAACGCAAAAAAAATCTGGTGGGACTTAAGGGTGCATCCATTTTTCAACACTGTGGAATTTCGCATTTGCGACGTACCGATGACGGTTGATGAAACAATTGCCATTGCGGCTTTGTTCCAGGCCATCTGCGCAAAAATTTACAAGCTTCGCCAGCAGAACATGAACTTCATTCAGTATCCGCGTCCACTGATCAATGAAAACAAATGGCGGGCCGGCCGCTACGGCATTGATGGTTATTTGATTGACTTTGGCAAGGAGGAAGAAGTGAACACAAGAGTATTGATTTACGAATTGCTTGACTTTGTTGATGACGTGGTTGACCATCTTGGTTCGCGCCAGCGCATTGGTTACGTACACAAGATGCTTGAACGCGGCACCGGCGCTGACCGCCAGTTGGCCGTGTATGAACAGGCTACCAATTTAAAATCGGTAGCCGATTATATACACTCGCAATTTTTGGAGGGCTTAACTTAAAAATCACATGCGCACCGCTTTATTTTTGATTACCTTGTTTGTGGCATCCGACTAAGAACTGACTCTTCCCCTACTGCACCGGCTGTTCGTTCGTACAACCACAAACAACGTTCATGGCACGCATCTTCAACATTTATTTTATGCACCAAGACGAACTGCACAACGCAATCGTCTCGGTGCGTTCTACGCCGCTTTACACTGAATATATTTTAGGAAACCTCGACGTTGAACTGCGCAGCCTTCTTCCGGGAAACTGCATTCTTTTAGAACCGGCCGGCACACTTTTTTTTAAAGACGCAAACGAGAAACATTCCACGCAACTGATGAATGCCATCATTCAAAGTCTTAACAAGCACCTGGAAACCAACCACACATCGTTTTAGCAAAGGCAAGCATTATCAGAAGAAATCCTCTCGTCTTTCTTGGGTCTATTCTACTGCTTTTGCATCAGGAAAAGATATTCAACGTGACGGCCGTCGCTGTTTACCCATTCGTGCGTCCAACGCATGTTGGCCATCACATTTTTTTTGTAATCAATCTCTTTGGCTTTAATCAATTTGCCACCTGTGTTCAGAATATCGTACAGTTCTTCTTTCGTTGTGCGTCCGCCAGAACTGTAAGAAAGCAAAACATAGTTCGCCTTTGTCTCGTTCACAAGTTTGCGCACGGCTTGCATGGCAATGAAATGCCCGTTTTCGTCTTTTCGAAATTCTTCAAAAACCGATGCGGCCACTTCGTCCCTTGAATCCTCGCGTCGAGCGGCTTTGCCAAACAAGAGCGGCTTGTCGTTTAGTATAACCGAAGTCCAGATGTGATAATAGGAATTATAACGAACGCGGCTCGGCGGCATCTTTTCGTTATTCGAACCGTAAGGCGGATCGAAGTATGCAAGATCGAATTTCTCTTTTTTGATTGTTTCAAAAATGTCGCCTCTCATCACGCGGTTTTCCTGTTCATTAATGAACAACTTCGGAACTTTTAGCACAAGGTCTTTGTGTGAACGCGACGACCACTCGGACAAATAAGCCGCATAATGACCAAGCGTACTGTCAACCGAATCAAGTGCAAGAATCAAGCTTGCTAACGCAATGGCTTTCTCAACTTCAGGCAAATTGAGCCGGTCTATTTCGTCGCGGATGGCGTCCAGCTTTTTTGTGTTTTTCAGTTGGAAAGGATATTTCTTTCCGTTGTTTTCGGCAGCACCGTAATGCTCCGAAAACCAACCCTCGTAACCATTCAAACCATTTAAGTGATCAATCAGGCTTTGATAATATTTCGGTTCTTCTTTGTTCAGCAGGTAGGCTTTTGCAAAGGTTTCAGACCAAACGGAAACGTCGTTCGACGTGGTGACAAAATCGTTTTTTGCAAAGGCCTGGCTTACCCTTGTTGAACCGCTAAAACCATCGAGTATAGTTTTAACGGGCAGGCCTTCAACAATGTCTAAAATCTGCGGAATAATTTTAAGCTTGGAACCGGCGTATTTGATGCCTTCGGTTTGCGGCACGTGAAGTTTTTTTTCACCGCCCGATGGCAAGTCCTCGTTCTTCATTGCACTTTCGTTCATTCCTGACTTTTAAAAGGCGGCCGCTTTTGTTTGAACAATTCGAAAAAGTTTAAGCCGCAAACAACTACGTTGTCAACGATTTAAATTCACACCAAAATACAGAAAGCCTTTAGAACAAATTTGAAGAAAGGAAAGGAACGGCAATTATGTTACTTTATTCCGCACCAATTATCGCGGCAAATTTTTCCCTGAATATTTTCTGCTGTCCGCTTCCGGGAAAAGGCAAGCGTTCGTTAATTACGTTATAGCCTTGTTGCGTTAAGAAAGGATAGCATAAATCAAAAACGGCCGTTTGAATGAGAACGATGGGCGTTTGTTTTATGATGTATTTCTCCAGTCGCGGAAGCAAACCGGGTAAATCATCTTCAAGTGAAAGGCCGCTTACGTCGAAAGGCACTTCGGCTACTGTCATCAACCACCAACCATCACTTTGAAATTGCAGGAGCAATTCTTCTTTCAATTCTGTTTTCCTTCCTGACTTTAAGTAACGCTGTTTTAGATCGGGATACAAAACGCCGGTGATTTCTAAAAACAAGGCGTCTTGCTTTTTCACGTCTTCAAAATAAAAATACCGGTCAAGATTGCAGGGCGGTGCTTCGGTGAGAAGCAAGGTTTGAATCTTTGCCGGTTTGTATTTGTTACGGGCAAGTGCGTAAACGTCTTTGAGGAATTCGGTATCGGAGTGATTAATGGCCATGAACGTTTCGTAAAACTTTGTACAGAAATGGGCTAATGTCTACCGGCTTGCCGCAGTGAGGGGAGTCGGTGATCCGTCAGCTTAAATTTAGTAATAGAGCTCCATAGAATCGTTTTGCATGGCTCATATTCTTCAAGCCTGCATTGTGGCAAGCCGATGTTGTGCATAATCTCAGTAGACAGTTTTTATAATTGTTTCAACACCTGATATTAACTCGTCAACTTCTTCCACTTTTGGATCCCTTGTTTTGTTATGGTCACATAAATTTCTGATATCACCTAAATGCTGAATTTTCCTCCACGTTGGAGTATCGTATACACCTGCAGATTTAAGGTTATCATTAAAGTCGCAAATAGAAGGATTCTTTTTTGCAGTTTTCAAGTTATGGTTAGTCAGAACTTGTCCTAGGTGTTTTTCAAGTACGACTCCGGCAATTGCACCTGCACCTCTTGAGAACTTGTTTTTATTTAATTCCTTTGCCGCTTCTAATTCGCTGTCAAATAGATCGGCCTGGACTAATTGTGCAATGTCAAAAAGAGTGCTTTCAAATCTTTTTTCGATTGATTTTAGAATATTTAACTGTTGTTCAAACTGTGGTATTGCAGATTCAGTCCCAACTTTTATTTCTCCGGAAAAACTATTTGTAACTCTTAATCCTTGGAGGTAATCTTCGATTACATAATTGCCGTATAATATTTCTTTTCTCGCTTTGGGCTTTTCATAAAGCTTTATAAAATCAGCTAGCCTATCGGGCAACAGTTGCTTTATTAAAATCAATGACTCAGAATACCAACTTTGATATTCACTTTTAAAAGCTCGAATTTTACTTATGTAATCTTTGGTTTTCTTCGCATCCTTTAATGCACCTTTTATTTGCTTTTCTATAATTTCTGGGTAACATTCATATTTCATAGCTATATCTAAGTTGTTACCTCTTTCAAGCAAAAGCTTCAAATCATTTTTGTATTTGTCAATATTTCTCATAATGAATTAGAACGACCTCTGGATTAAGCACAACAGTTGTATTTATGCACTTTCTTGCTCCAAATATGTCTAATTATCAAGAGTGAATGAATCAAGAATTACAGGAAACATTTTGTTGAAAGTAAAAATCATTTCGTGCTCCTTCGTCATTAAAACAACCCAAACAACTCCGCATCCACCAAATTAATCACCTTGCCCAAATCCTCGTCATTCTCGCCAAATTTGTTTTGATCACCGTTGATGATAAGTAGCGGGCCTTCTTTGTACGCGTCAATCCATTTGTTGTAGTATTCGTTCAGGCGTTTTAAATAATCAAGGCGTATGTTCTCTTCGTATTCGCGGCCACGCTTTTGAATTTGTCCCACCAGCGTTGGCACCGAAGCCTGAATGTAAATGAGCAGGTCGGGTGGTTTCACCGTTGCTTTCAGCGTTTGAAAAAACGAAAAGTAATTGTCGAAATCACGCTTGGTCATCAGGCCCATTTCGTGCAGGTTGGGCGCAAAAATGTGTGCGTCTTCGTAGATCGTGCGGTCTTGGATAACTGTTTCCGTGCCCTGGTGAATTTCAATAAGCTGACTCAGGCGGCTTTGCAAAAAATAAATCTGCAACTGAAAGCTCCACCGCGGCATGTCTTCGTAAAAATCGTTCAGGTACGGATTATTCTCCACGTCTTCAAACTGCGGAATCCATTTGTAATGTTTGCTTAACTGTTGCGTGAGCGTGGTTTTGCCGGCGCCAATGTTTCCCGCAACGGCGATGTGCTTTGGTTTTTTTGCTTTCATAAACCCCAACCCCTAAAGGGCTTTTGATTAGTCGTTAAAAATATAGCTTTCCTATTTACGTCAAAGCACGTTAAAAATAATTCAGGCCAATCAACTCCCGTGTTTGCTGCAAGGTTTGTGCTGCGCTTTCGCGTGCCCTTTCCGCACCGCGCTGCAAAACTTTTTTCAGCCGCCCTTCATCACTTCTTATCTCTTTTGCTTTTTCACGTATCGGCGCAATGAATTTTACCATGTCTTCGGCCAATTGCTTTTTCATGTCGCCGTAGCGGATACTAGCCGAATTAAAATCCTCACTGAATTTTTGCACGGTGCTTTCTTCGCTTACAAGGCGCATGAGCCCAAAAATATTTTGTATGTAATCCGGCATTTGCGAATTCGGTTCCGTGGGGCCGCTATCCGTTTTCGCCTTCATCACTTTTTTGCGAATGAGATCATCTTCATCGGCAAGGTAAAGCGTGGCAAATTGGTTTTCACTTTTGCTCATTTTACCACCGCCGTCAAGACTTGGAATCTTTACCAGTTGTTCGCCGTAATTAAAGGCCACCGGCTCGGGAAACAATTCGCCATAGCGGTGATTAAAACGTTGCGCAAAATTGCGGGCAATTTCAAGGTGTTGCTCCTGGTCCTTGCCCACCGGAACGTATTTGGCGCGGTGAATAATGATGTCGGCCGTCATTAAAACCGGGTAGGTTAAAAGACCCGCATTCACGTTGTCGGGCTGCTGGCGAACTTTGTCTTTAAAGGTCGGCGTTTTCTCCAGTTCGCCTTTGTAGGCCATCATGTTCAGGTACAGATACAGTTCGGCAATTTCGGGTACGGCGCTTTGCAAATACAGGCAAACTTTCTCCGTGTCGAGGCCCGCGGCCATGTTTTCGGCCACCACGTTCAACACGCTGTTGCGCAGTTCTTTTGTATCGGGATGCGTTGTTAAAGCGTGCCAGTCGGCCACAAAAAAATAGCAGTTAAATTCTTCCTGCATGCGCACGTAATTGCGCAAGGCGCCAAAATAATTTCCGAGGTGCAGGTTGCCGGTTGAACGAATGCCGCTGACGACGATTTCTTTTTGCATAAGGCTGCAAATATAATCCCCCTGTCCCCCTAAAGGGGAGACTTAGGCTGTAAAAACTTTTCCGGTTCAAAGGCCGTTTTAACTTGATCATTTTTTATGAACCCGAAGCCAGTGCTACTATTAAGCTTCTGTTGCGTCGCACTACGTTCATCGTTCTTATTGCTATTCGGCAAGTTGAACCACAAGGGCACTTAGACACGAATGTTCACAAAGGCTTCGGATTGATTAGTGCCTTGATGTTTTGTGAGTCACAAAACACAAACTGCTGTAAAGAAAACTGAAGGAATAAAAGTCTGAATGACCTAAGTCTTCGCTTTAGGGGACAGGGGGTATCTTCGCGGCTTATGCCCGCACTAAGTTTTAGTTTAGAAAAGACCGATAATTTATCCGTTGCACGTGCCGGAACAATCACGACAGATCACGGTCAGATACAAACGCCCATCTTCATGCCCGTGGGCACCATTGGCAGTGTAAAAGCAGTGCCGCAACAATTGCTGAAAGAGCAAGTAAAAGCACAAATCATTTTGGGCAATACCTATCACTTGTATTTGCGGCCGGGCATGGAAACAATAGAAGCGGCCGGTGGTCTTCATCGTTTTATGAACTGGGACAAACCTATTCTTACAGACAGCGGCGGCTTCCAGGTTTTTTCGCTGGCAGCGGCCAGAAAGATCAAAGAGGAAGGCGTAACCTTTCAAAGTCATATTGACGGCAGCAAGCATCTTTTTACACCGGAGAAAGTGATGGACATTGAACGCACCATCGGAGCGGACATCATGATGGCTTTTGACGAATGCCCGCCTGCCAATTCGATTTACAAGTATGCACTGGATTCGATGAATCTCACGCATCGCTGGCTCGACCGCTGTTTCAAACACTTCAACAATACGCCGGACAAATGGGGCCACACGCAAAATCTTTTTCCCATTGTGCAAGGCGCGGTGTATCACGATCTGCGCAAAGCGTCTTGCGACTACATTTCTTCCAAAAACGCAACGGGCAACGCAATCGGCGGCTTGAGCGTGGGCGAACCCGAGCCGGTGATGTACGAGATTTGCCAGCTTTGTTGCGAGAACCTTCCGCAAAACAAACCACGTTATTTGATGGGCGTTGGCACGCCCTGGAATATTCTTGAATGCATTGCCCTTGGCGTGGACATGTTTGACTGTGTGATGCCCACCCGCAACGGACGAAACGCGATGCTTTTTACCACAAAGGGCGTCATCAACATTGACAACAAAAAATGGGAAAAGGACTTCTCTCCCATTGATGAAGGCCTTGACTGCGAATGGAGTCACTATTACAACAAAGCTTACGTGCGGCATCTGTTTAAGTCAAGCGAATTGCTGGGGTTAACCATTGCTTCGGTGCAAAATCTTGCGTTTTACTTATGGCTCGTTACCGAGGCAAGGAGGCACATTTTGCTGGGAGATTTCTTAAGCTGGAAA